>JAZBNV010000113.1:0-12512 GCA_036350795.1 Marinilabiliaceae bacterium | reverse complement strand
TTTTTATACTTGAAAAATACGACGCCGTAGGTGTCGAACAGAGCTAGCACAATAATGGTATGGAGATCAATTCCGCGGCAAGTTAGCCTGGTAAATGAATAAGTACTTATTGCCGCGGAACTTTGTAAGGCAATTCATCTTAGCTACCTGTGTGTGACCCCCTCCCGGGGTCATAAAACCTCGCCCCATAATCGTACCAGGTAGTTTGAGAAAAGGATGAGGTGCTGATGAGTTCACTAATTGTATTCAAGGAAATTTTGTATTACTTTTTTGAAGACTTTTTACTCCCGGTTTTAAATCCGATCTGCTTTCTTGGTTTTGGATTTTCTTGCTTATCTAATAATTCGTCCAAATAGCTAAAAACCAGTTCAATATTCTTGTCCTGGTTCTCAAGCTTCTTCTTAATCTCTTCAATTTCCAGCCTTACAGTTAAATTATCAATCAGGAATTCTCTGATTTTAGTAAATACCCGCATAATTTGGATATTTACCATGATAGCTCTCTTACTATTTAATACTCCTGATAACATAGCTACACCTTGTTCAGTAAAAGCATATGGTAATGTCCTCCGTCCTCCCCAACTTGAGGTCGCAAATTGCGACTTCAATATTGAATATTGATAGGCCGGCAACCGAATGATTTGAGGTCTGCTAATGCCTTCCCCCATAATCTAATCAACGATTTTCTGCTAAAACCATTCTTTAAAATAGTGATTATTGAGTAAAACAAAACCCGGCACAGTGGCCGGGTCACTAAGTCTATTTCATCTCACCTTCTTTCCAATATTGACTTCGCCGGGCTAGCAATCCTCATCTGTTTCCGGCTCTACGCACTGCCAGGTTCCATTCTTCCAATAATCCATTCGTCCAATCGACATAATTTATATATTTACAGTTTCGTATTTAAATCAACTGTAAAATGAGCAAATTAAGCAGGGTATTGAAGGATTTCCCAAGGGTATTCTGGGTGTCAAATATTATGGAAGTTTTTGAGAGATGGGCATGGTATGGCTTTTATAACGCCTTTGCCCTCTACCTAACCCTTTCAAAAGAATCAGGAGCACTGGGCTTTACCCAGGTGCAGAAAGGAGCAATTATCGGTACAGGTTCAATGCTGCTGTACTTTCTGCCAATTATTACCGGGGCGATTGCCGACAGGATAGGTTATAAAAAAGTCCTGATACTCTCATATACCGCGTATATTGCCGGCTTCTTTATGGTAGGTACCTTCGAATCCTATCCGCTCGTGTTTTCTGCATATATTTTCCTGGCAATAGCAGGGGCTCTTTTCAAGCCGGTTATTTCAGGAATGATTGCTAAAACAACAAACGATAAAAATGCATCGGTTGGCTTTGGTATTTTCTATATGATGGTAAATATTGGTGGTTTTATTGGCCCTTTTATTGCAGGATTTCTTTATAAGATCGACTGGAACCTGGTATTCCTTATGTCGATTATTGTAATTGCCATCAACTACATCTTTGTATTCTTCTTTTTCAGGGAACCAAACAGGGAAAAATCAGATGAGAGCTTTATCAGAAATGTAGGTATTGCATTTAAAAATATACTGACCACTCTCAGTAACTGGAAGTACGTTATGTTCCTGCTTATAATGGGAATATTCTGGGCAGCCTTTAACCAGCTGTATTACTCCTTCCCTATCTTCCTCGACCAGTGGGTAGATATGGATGCTATAAGCAGGGCCCTTGGCCTGGCAGATGGAACAATTACCGCGCCAACGGTAACCAGCATCAACGCATTCTATATTATTGTGCTCCAGATGTTTGTTTCATCAGTAAGTGCACGCTACAGGCCTCTCCAATCGATGATGACAGGCATACTGATACTGGCCCTTGGCCTGATGGGAATGTTCCTTACCATGAACCCATGGGTGATGCTGATTGGTGCTCTTATCTTTGCAATTGGCGAAATGGCCTCATCCCCAAAATTCAATGAATATGTGGGTCGCATAGCACCACCCGATAAGAAAGCCCTTTATATGGGCACGGTTTTCCTGGCAATAGCGATAGGGCATTTTCTTGCAGGCTGGCTTTCCGGAAAACCCTTCGAACTACTGGCCGACAAGTACCACCTGCTATCTAAGGCGGTGGCTGACAAGGGATTTGACATGCCCGCTATTTCTGAACAATTTACCCAGACCCAGTACCTCGAGAGGGCACAGGAATTATTCGGAATGAACAACCAGGAACTTACCAGTTATTTATGGGATAATTACCACCCCTCAAATGTCTGGATACTGTTCTCGGGTGTTGCCCTGGCAGCCAGCATCCTGTTGCTTCTATATGATAAATTTATACTTAAGGGACAGTCAAATACAGTAAAATAAGAAATTCTGAAAACTAACATTATTATATAACCAATAGTTGTTTATTATGAAAAGAATAAGCCTGATACTCATCTTACTACTCTCATTAACAGTAGTTAATGCCCAGAAGAAGATTATACAAATCCCTGATATACCAGGTTATGTTACCCTGAAATGCGACCTTCATTCTCATACTGTATTTTCGGATGGAGAAGTATGGCCTACCTACAGGGTTAACGAGGCATGGGAAGACGGACTTGACGTACTCGCTATAACAGATCACCTTGAATACCAGCCTAAGAAAGAGTGGGTAAAGCCGGATCATAATGCTGCCTGGAAGATAGCAAAAGGACTGGCAGCTGAAAGGAATCTTATACTGGTGCACTCAACTGAAATCACCAGGAGCATGCCTCCAGGTCATTTAAATGCTCTCTTTGTAGAGGATGCTTCGCTGATTAACATGGAAGATCCTTTCCAGGCAATAGAGGCTGCCGTTAAGCAGGGAGCTTTTATACAGTGGAATCACCCGGGCTGGAAAGCACAGGAAAAAGATGGTATCCCAAAGATATATGATATACACGAAGAATTATTTGAAAAGGGATATATTCATGGTATTGAATTCTTTAATGAAACAGAATACTATCCCAATATACTGGAGTGGTGCCGCGAAAAAGACCTGGCAGTTATAGCCTGCAGTGATATCCACGGAATAATTTCAGAAAAATACGGGCATACAACACGGCCAATGACCCTTGTTTTTGCTGAAGAAAGGACAGAGGAATCGCTTAAGGAAGCACTGTTTGATGCCCGTACAGTGGCATATTTTAATAACACACTGGCAGGCAGACCCGGTTTGCTGACAGAGATATTCAGGGCATCTGTAACTGTAAGCGAGCCCTACCTTGAAAACGACAGGTATTTCTGGATTGAAGTAAAGAATAACAGCGATGTTCCCTTTCACTTATTCGATGGTCCCGAGGGAGCAGCATCCTCATTTACGCTGAAGGCCAATAGCATAAGCACGGTAAGAATAGATAAGGAGAAGAACCCGGAATTAAAATATAAGGTTAAAAACCTGCTTACCGCTTACGAAGAATACCTGGAGATAGAAATTAAAAAAATGTAAGTAATGAGGCATTTTTACCTGGCTCTTATTCTTATCGGAATCTTCCTTGCATCATGTACGGCAGACAATAAAAAAGACCCCAATGTTATAATAATATACGCTGATGACCTGGGATTCGGGGATACCGGCGCATACGGCTCTACCGTTCTTAAAACACCCAATATTGACAGGCTGGCAGAATCGGGGCTCCTGTTTAGCCAGGCCTACGCTACTTCGGCAACCTGCACGCCGAGTCGCTTTGGACTGTTAACCGGCAAATACCCCTGGCGAAACGAACGGGCAAGGGTGCTCAGCGGGGAAGCACCGGCACTGATCAGGCCCGGCACCCCTACCCTTGCTTCAATGTTCAGGGATAATGGATATACAACTGCAGTAGTTGGTAAATGGCACCTCGGACTGGGAGACGGGAATATAGACTGGAACGGGCATATAAGCCCCGGACCTAATGATATAGGCTTTGACTACTCTTATATTATGGCTGCCACCAACGACAGGGTTCCAACGGTATACGTAGAAAACGGTAAGATAGTGGGATTGGATCCCGACGACCCGATCGAGGTTAATTACCGGGAAAACTTCGCCGGGGAACCCACCGGAAAGGATAATCCTGAATTACTCAGGCTACATCCCAGTCACGGGCACAATTCATCAATTGTAAATGGTATATCAAGGATAGGCTTTATGCGAGGTGGAAAGAATGCCCTCTGGCGCGATGAGGACATGGCTGATATCTTCCTTGCCAGGGCACTTGAATTTATTAAGCAAAATAGAGAAAATCCCTTTTTCCTTTTCTATACCCTGCACCAGCCTCATGTACCGAGAGTACCAAACGAGAGATTTGCAGGTAGCTCAGGCCTGGGTCCCAGGGGTGATGTAATAGTGGAGGCAGACTGGTGCATAGGTGAGATGCTGGATTTTCTCGAAAAGAATGGCTTAAGAGAAAATACCCTGCTTATCTTTTCGAGCGATAACGGGCCTGTACTTGACGACGGATATCACGATGATGCGGTTAAGCTGATAGGCGATCACACTCCTGCAGGAATCCTGAGGGGAGGCAAGTACAGCATCTTTGATGCAGGAACCCATTTGCCTTTTATTGTCTCCTGGCCTGGAACAGTTAAGCCTGGTAAATCAGAGGCACTGGTCTCCCAGGTTGACCTGATGGCTTCACTTTCAGCTCTGACGGAAACTGTAAACCAGGGACCCGACAGCGAGAATGTAATTGAAGCACTGCTTGGCAGAACTGAAAAAGGAAGAGAGTACCTGGTAATGGAGGGGAGTAATGGCAGGGTTGCAGTGCGAACCATGGACTGGGCTTATATTCCTCCTTATGAAGGCCCGGCTATGACAAATAAATGGGTAAATATTGAGCTTGGATACTCAAGTGATCCTCAGCTTTACAGGCTGAGCAATGACCCTTCACAAGAGGAAAATGTTTACACCGGCAATAAAGAGGTAGCAGATGAGCTGGCAAAATACCTTGACAGCCTTATAAATAAAAATTAATCGGAATTCAGGGAACTTTTTCTGCCGGCCCGGGTCAAAAGAACAGAACCAATACAGTACGGTAATGAAAAAGCTTTCATTTTATATCCTGATCACTATTGTATTTATCCCTTTTGCTCTATCGCAAGGCCAGGCGACAAATACAGCAGTTCTCTGCCTGAAAGAACAGGACTTTTCAGCGCAGCAAAATATGATCTACTCGCCTGCCTTCAGAGCCTCATGGACTTCACTGAGCCAGTCTGTTCTGAAAGAAGCTGTACTCCTCAAAAAGCCACTGGCCCTGGCTGATGATCTTAATAATGCTCCGTATATTCCTTCTGATAAATCAAACTGGTTTATCAAATCAGGGTTTATAGAGAAAGGGATAATAGAAGAAATTAAGAAAGAAACCCTGTCCAGGTTCGGAATAAAGGCCCCGGGCATTGATAATATGGAAGGGCTGAAGGAGGGTATACTGAATTATGCCCTTTTCAGGTACAGAAGCAGGTTTGAAAAGCCATTCGAAGAACTGGAATGGGATTTTATCTCAGGAGGAAAGACATCCAGGGTTAAATGCTTCGGAGTAAGTACAGGTAATGAAGAATCCAGGGCCGCTATTCGTAAGCAGGTCAGTATATATGACTACCTGCACCGTGATGATTTTATTATCAGGATAGAAGGCAGCAGTGATAACTATGAGTTGATACTCGCCAAAGTTCCACCCGGGAAGAATGTAGCTGAGATTGTTGCTGAGATTGATGAAAGGATGTCTGACTCTTTCCCCGACCACCTGGGAAGTTCTGATGAATTGATTATACCTAAGATTATTGTCTCTGCCGACCACTGCTTCGGTGAACTTCACAGGAGATTCCTTGCCAACAAGGGCTTCGAGGAATACTTTATAGCCAGGGCCGAACAGATAGTGGATTTTTCTCTCGACCAGGAAGGAGCAGAGGCCACTGTAACAGGTAAATTGCTGCTCAAAAAAGGTCCTGTGCCCAGGATTTATGCCTTTGACAGGCCATTCTTTCTTTTACTGAGGCCCAGGGCTGCAGGTAATGAACCGGTTTTAGCCATGTGGATATATGATACTGAATTCCTTCTGGATGCTGGGTAAAAAGTTGTAACTTTATTACTATCATACTCTTATACACCTGTACATTGGAATGATTGAAGGTAGCGACATAGATACTTTGCTGGTTGAAAGAATAATACGGGAAGGAGACAGGAGCTCTTTTGATGAGCTGTATAATAAATATTCAAAACGGGTTTATAACTTCTGCCTGAATTTCCTGGGTAACGAAGAGGACGCCAAAGACTGCACCCAGGAAATATTTATCAAGGCTTTTTGTTCGATCGGGACCTTCAGGCAGAAATCAACTTTCTATACATGGCTATACAGGATAATGATTAATAACTGTAAGGATATGTACAGGAAAAAGGGATTCAGAAAGGTTGACTTAAATATGGCAGGAGGAATAGAATCGGACGATAGAAGTGCTATCTCAAGAATGATTACAGAAAAAGCCATCCAGGCTTTTCATGAAGCGCTGGGAAAAATGTCAGCCGAGTTCAGGACAGTTATTATTCTGAGGGACATTGAAGGGAGGTCATACAGTGAGATATCTGCAATCACGGGTACGGGAGAAGGGACTGTAAAATCAAGGATTGCAAGAGCGAGGAGAAGGATGGCCGAAAAACTTAAAGACTACAAAGATGAATTATAATAATACAGAAACAGATAAACAAGGGCCATACAGCTACATGAAGCTGGTTTCATCTATAAAAGACCAGCCCGTACCTGACGACCTGAAGGAGTCGATATGGATGGAAGTGCATCACAGGATGAAGTCCGCCGGATCGACAGCTAAAAAAAGCACAGCGCCAGGATCGCTGTATTATTCGCTTGCGGGAATAGCCGCTGCAATAGCTGCCCTGATATTCCTCTTCAGCCCGGAAACTATCGAAACAGATTTTTACAATACTGCTGTCAAGCATGGCAAAGGTCCGGTAGAAATTCCGGTATATAAAGAGGGCCAGGACCCGGAGCTTGACAGGGTACTGGAATACTGCGACGGGCTTAATGCAGAAATTACAGAGCTTGAATATGTTGATAAGAGCCATATGCTCTCTTCAATAGTTTTAAAAATAGACAGAAAGGATTACGGAATATTCAGGGAAGCCTACAATTCAAACAATAAGGCAGGATTACTTCCTGAAGCCGGCTCAGGATTTAAACCCGGGAGGGTAAGGGTACAGATTTATTTTCCAGGGCGAAAGTATTTTATCGGTGATTTTAACGGCGATGGCTATGACGACTTCGGATCCTGTTTTACACGCGACAGGGAAGTAAGCGAATTCTACCTGTCGATCAATAATACCGAAGGCGGATTTCTTGAAGCTCTTCCTTTCAGTCCGGGCAAAACAAAGCTTATATCGAGAAAAGATGAAATATTGTGCGGCGACATTAACGGAGACGGTTTTGATGATATTATAATAAAATCCAGTACTGACGATAACACCAGAGCTGTATTTAAAGCCTATACCAACGATAAGGACCTGCACTTTGCTGAAACAGATTACAGTTTCCCGGAAACAGTTATCAGTCGGCTGCAAAAATCTTTCTGCAGCGACATTAATGGCGACAGGCTCGACGACCTGGTGATTTATAACTACAGGGGCCAGATGGCGGGCAGATATTTTGTTGCACTTAACACTGGTAAGAGGGGCTTTCAAGAGCTGCATGAGTATAAAACCGGACTTACTATACCCGACTCTACCATTAAGTACAAAGCCCTGGTAATGGATATAAACGGCGACGGCTTTTCGGATACCGGCATCTACTGGCAGATGGGTGAAAAGGATGCTCAATGGTACTTTTCACCTGGTGGCAATGATATGAAAGGCAGCCCCGAATTCCGGGCAAGGTTCGGGAAAGGATATATGGCCTTCCAGGGAGACTATACAGTTTATACAGGCGATACAGATAATGATGGATATGATGAATTGCTCGTTAAAGCCGGTACAACTGATGAAATATCATTCTGGTATAATATGAAGAACGGAAGGGAAGGAAACTTTTCTTCAAGCGGTTCACTTACCTTTAACGGTGAAGAAGATATTATTGTAAAAAACAGGTAAGGAAAAAGCAGGCTTAGCGCCTGAATACTATTCTCAAACCGGTCTTTTCAATAACAGGTGCATTATTATTCATTGCCGGAGTCCAGCCAGGTCCTTCTTTGATTAGTCTTATTGCCTCCCTTGAGAAGAGACTATCAGGGCTTCTTACAATCTCAAAATCAGTTAACTCTCCGTTTAATTGCACTGTAAACCTGATACGCACCACTTCCCGGCCAGACTCTTTCCAATCTTCCGGGAAACTGATATTATCATTTATATAAGCCCTGTACTTTGGCATTCCGCCCACCGGCCCGGGGTGCACAGAAGAAATGCCCTGCTCATCGAGGCTTATCTCTGACACGGCCCCTGTTTCACTTACTGTTCTCTTTTTTGCTTCAGAGTAAGCCACTACCACTACCTCCTCAAGTGCCATCATATCCGGTTCAAGAATGATATCGTTAAGCTTATTCCTCTCAACCACAACTTCTTTGCTTTTCATCCCAATAAAGTTAGCAACAAGGACATCCCCTGAATCAGCTTCAAGTACAAAGTTTCCATCTATATCCGATGTAACTCCTTTTTCAGTACCCTTAATTGATATTGCAACTCCCGGTAATGGCATACTATCATCATATGCAATAGTTCTGCCTTTTATTATTCCACTCTTTTGCAATGGTTTTCTACTGGTATCGCCTGCTTCTGGCCTGGCTGTTTCTCTTAACATAATCTTTCTCTCCGCCTGTACTCCGGCCACCCTGTCTTCCAGGGTCTCCGAAACGATGGCTTCTGTTTTTACATCAACATTCGCCTTAGTATCCAGAACTGCAACTTTCAGCTTCCCGGCCACCATACTATCAATTGATATATCTTCAAAAACTTCCGCTTCATCAACAATAAAAACATTCCTTTCCTCTGATTCAGCTTTCTTTTCGGGAGCAGCAACTGATCTTTCCTGTTCAGCAGGTAAAATGATCTTTTCCTCCTGCTTCAAGCCACCAGTTTGATTAATGCTTTCTTCCTCGGTGACATCTTCTACCGGAGCAATTGACTCAATCTGATACCCGGCTTCAGGGCCTGGAATAATAAGGCTCTCTGAAAGCAGATCGGGCTGACTTAGCTGACGAAGCAGAATGATGGATGAAACGCCAATAAGCAGCAATGCTACAGCGGCAACCCTATAAAAGAGAAAACGATTCCTGCGGTCCTTTGAATAAATCCTTCCCTTTAAAGCAGCAAGATCACTTTCTGCCTCTGCAGGTGTAATTGCAGAAAGGCCTTCAACAGCATCAGCCAGGAAAGGATCTTTCTGCATCTCCCTCTCGAAAGAATTCCGTTCTTCCGGCGACATCTCACCCGAGAGATACTTATTTATCTCCGACCGTATATCCTTATTGTTTTCTGCTTTACTCATTTCCCTTTTCAAGACACAGTTTCAAATTTCTTTTCGCATTCTGAAGATGTGATTTTACCTTCTTCTCATCAAGTTCAAGTACTTCAGCGATCTCCCTGTAACACTTATCTTCGTAATAAAAAAGCCTGATACAGTTCATCTGTTCCTTTTTTAAGCTCTTTATACAATCCTCGAGGGCTTTATCATTTAAACCATTATCCCTGTCTAAAGGATGCATTTCCGCAGAAGATTCCATAAAAAATCCTGCATCTGTCTTCAGCTCTCCCAGTTTACGCCTGGCTGCCCCGTCGGCCCTGAGTTTCATCAGGCAGTAATTTTTAGTAAGAACGTACAGCCAGGGCCTGAAATCACCTACTTCATGCCTGTCAAGCTCTGTAAGCAATTTCTCATATATATTTATTACAGCATCACCGGCATCTTCCCTGTTCTTAAGATATTTTAAGCACACACCATATACAAGCTGCATATATCTTTCATACAGGACGCCCAGTACTTCCATATCCCTTTTTTCCAGGTATAAGGTAAGCAAAGCACTGTCCGACATTTTCTGAAAACGACCAGCAAGTCTTAAAGCCATGAATATCTACAACTTAAGCTGAATGTATAAGGAATAAAGATAGTACAATCAATCTTTTCCTGAAAAAGTTTTATGGAATTCCTGCGGGTCATGCATCCTGATAGCAGAAGTTAAACTAAAAATGAAAATCATGAAAACAATAGCATTAGCATTATTAATCGCACTCACCGCTTCGGGTTTACTTGCGGGTTCAGAAATAAGAACAATAAAAGGAACCGTTACAGATGATATCGGCTCAGCTCTTCCCGGAGTAAGCATAAGTGTAAAGGGTAAGAATAAAGGTACATCTACTGATATAAATGGTAAATATTCCATTAATATATCAGAGAACGACAGGGTTCTGGTTTTCCGGTTTATTGGTATGGAAACAGCAGAAGAAGTAATTGGTAAGCGGAAGGTGATAGATGTACGGATGACCTCCCTTAAAATAGCCATGGAGGAAGTAGTAGTTACCGGGTATGCAGATAACAGGCCTCTGTCAGGAATCAGTATCAGGGGCTCGAGGGAGAAAAAAGCAATGTATGATATGGCTTCTGTTGCATATCAACAGCCCGACTATTCAGGACAGCAATTCAATACCGAAGGATATTCAACAATTCACGAAAACGGGTATAAGAGTGTAATGAATAACCCGCTTTCAACCTTTTCTATTGATGTTGACAGGGCAAGTTATGCCAATGTACGCAGGTTTATCAACCAGGGAGTAAAGCCACCCGTTGATGCAGTAAGGATCGAGGAAATGATTAACTACTTTAACTACGATTATCCTGAACCCGACGCAGAACATCCCTTTGCTGTTTACACTGAGGTAGCTACCTGCCCATGGAACGAGGAACATTACCTTATGCATATCGGGCTTAAGGGACTGGAAATGGATAAGGAAGAATTACCTCCTTCAAACCTGGTATTCCTGCTCGACGTATCGGGATCAATGAACAGCCCCAACAAGCTTCCCCTGCTGAAGTCTGCCTTTACCATGCTGGTAAACGAGCTTAGGCCCCAGGACAGGGTTGCAATAGTGGTATATGCCGGTGCAGCAGGCCTGGTACTGGAATCAACCCCGGGAATCCAGAAAGAAAAAATTCTTGCAGCAATTGAAAGACTCTCTGCCGGAGGATCCACAGCCGGTGGTGCAGGTTTACAACTGGCCTATAAAGTTGCAATGGAAAATTTTGCAGAGGAGGGTAACAACAGGATAATACTGGCAACAGATGGTGATTTTAATATTGGTGCATCGAGCAATGCAGAGATGGAAAGGCTGATAGAAGAAAAAAGGAAGCAGGGTGTATTTATGACCGTACTTGGTTTCGGAATGGGCAACTACAAGGATGATAAAATGGAAATAATTGCTGATAAGGGTAATGGCAACTATGCATATATTGATAATATCCAGGAAGCAAGGAAGGTACTCGTGGGAGAATTCGGAGGAACATTATTTACAATAGCAAAGGATGTAAAGTTCCAGGTAGAGTTTAATCCGGCGCAGATAAAATCATACAGGCTTATCGGGTATGAAAACAGGCTTCTGAATGATGAAGATTTTAACGACGATAAAAAGGATGCGGGAGAAATGGGAGCAGGACACACAGTAACGGCTATTTACGAGCTTGTTCCTGTTAATGCTGACACAGGAGTACCCTCAATTGATCCGCTTAAGTACCAGCCTGAGAAAAATGTTACAGGAATGAAAAGTACCAGTGATGAACTTATGACTATCAAGCTGCGCTATAAAAAACCGGATGGTGAAAAGAGTACCCTTATGGAAATTCCCTTTGCAGGAAGAGTAAAGAGATTTGACAGGGCTTCGGCTAATCTCAGGTTTTCAGCAGCTGTAGCCGGGTTCGGAATGATTCTCCGGGACTCTGAGAATAAAGGAAGCTTCACTATAGAAGATGTACTTGACCTTGCGCAAAGTTCAAAGGGAGAAGATGAAGAAGGCTACAGGAGCGAGTTTATAAGGCTGGTAAAAACAGCCCGGGATCTGAATTTTGCACGTTAAAATATAATGAAATGTATAATAAGAAGAGGCTGTCTCAAAAGGGTGCAATCTTTGTCATTCCGAGCGAATGCGAGGAATCCAGGTCTTGATTATCAAACATTTAGATCCCTCGATTAACTCGGGATGACAAGAATATTATACTTTTGAGACAGTCTCTTCCTATTCATGTTTTATTCCTTTGGCCAGCTATGATAAATCTTTGATACTATCCTCCAGCCTTCTTCAAATTTATAGAGCTGTAAATAGTCGGTAAAGATCTTTTTTCCTTCCCTGTAAAGCTCAACTTTAACCATGGCAGCCTTACCTGTAATATCCACAAGCGGATATTTGGCAGTTGTTTCAACTTTTGGCAACTGCCCTGCCTCCACTCTTTTGCGTACACCTGCTTCCCATGAGTAAATTGGTAACTTAGTAAGATTATTTCCCTGGTCAACACCAAGGAGGTTAAAGCCCGGGTGGAAGCCTACTG
>JAZBNV010000112.1:0-2290 GCA_036350795.1 Marinilabiliaceae bacterium | reverse complement strand
TAAAAGGATGGGCTAAATAATTTTTCAGGTTTTTACGGGCTTCTGAAAGTAATTCAGTCCTTTTCTGAGCGAGTCGTAATAAAGCGTAATATACAGTAGCAGTGTAAACAACCAGATGGCAAACAGGTTAAACCAGTAAGTATCAATATTCCACGATCCAAGTCTCTTAACAGGGGCATAGAAATGAGCTCTCCCGTTTTTGGTTAATGGAATTCTGTAAGCAAGGTCTGATTTCTGAATTATCCTTTTGTCAGTTTCGAGTATATGATGCATATCATTACGGTTAAGTACAAAAGATTCCAGGTTTTCGTTATGATACTTATCTTTTAGGCCGGCAATATATCCTTTACCGTAAAGACTATCCAGTTCTGTGATAACTGAGTTGGATTTTTCATCATACTTTACGGCTTCCCACATGAAATAAGTTTTTAGCTCTTCAAGCCAGGAAACAGTCTGATCTGCTATTGTTGTATCAAAAGTAGCTTCATTTAAGCTATTTATAATATGTTCGTTATTAATACCCGAGATATCAGACAGGAACCTGGTGTAAACGAATAGCTTATAAAGGCTCTCCCGAAAATCATCCCTTAATTTTTCTACTCCGATTGCCTTTCGGCAGTTAAGAGTATGCATATATAGAGCAGGAATCAGAAAATCTTTGTACCAGGTATTCTGGCTTTTGCCCATATCGTAATAAAAGGTCAGTTTCTTAAATTCATTATCTTTAAACTGGTGCACGGCGAGTGCCTCGTACGACCACCTGGAGGTCATCATGTCGCCAATTACAGGTACATTGTCGAAATTGGTAAAACTCTTATGCAGCCTGTCGAACTTAACAATAACACCGCTCAGAAGAAGCTGCGGGATAAGCAGAAAGGGTATAAGAATGTATACTGTAATTACCCTGTTGAAGGCCGAGGATATATTCAGACCAAGCAGGATCGCAAAGCAGGAGGTCGAAAAGAGTATCAGCCAGTAACTGAGTGTCATTCCCTTTATTTCGAGTATCAGGTTTCCCACAACAGCAAATGAGATTGTCTGGATGGCTGCAAGGATAAACAAAACAGCAATTTTAGAATTCAGGTAGCTGAAGCGGCTAAGGTTCAGAAATGATTCTCTCTTAAGTATCCTGCGGTCTTTTATTATTTCTTCAGAGCTGCATATCAGTCCCAGGAAGAGCGACACAATAACACACATAAAAAGATAGGCAGGGATATTTTCATTCATAAAAAACACATACCTGCCTGTGCTACCCGGATAAACATCAATATACTTGGTGAAATAGCCAAGGATCAAAGCCAGCAGGGGTGCTTCAAGCAGACTGATAATAATATATTGTATATTAGCCAGCTTGGAAACCAGGTCTCTTCTGAAGTAGAGTATGGTCTGTTTAATTATACCGGGGATCTTAAAGCGGCTCTCCGGTATGCTGATCTCTGATTTTGTTAATTCGTGATCAATCTTAATATTTTTTTCAAATAGTTTCGACCACTCTTCCGGACTAACTTTCCTGTTATTCGTGAGTTTTCCGTGTTCATCAACAACCTTTGCATCAATTATCTGCAGCAGCTGGTCGGTATTAACGTTACCACATGCTTCACATTGATCTTCGTTTGGATTGGCATGGTTGGTCATTCTTTTAAAATATACAATGGCCTCCATCGGGTTACCGTAGAATATCTGGTAGCCACCCTTGTCCAGTATCAGCACCTTGTCAAACATCTTGTACAGATACGACGATGGCTGGTGTATGTTTACTATAACAAGTTTTCCGTTATCGGCCTGTTCCTTTACCAGGTTCATAACATTTTCAGCATCAAGCGACGAAAGGCCCGAGGTTGGTTCATCGATAAAGAGCACGTGAGGTTCTCGTATTAACTCCAGTGCAATATTCAGTCTTTTTCTCTGTCCGCCGCTTATAACCTTCTGAAGCGGACTCCCTACCTTAAGATCCTTTATTTCCACCAGGTCCAGTTCCTGCAATACCCTGTCAATTGCTTCTTTTATTTCCCCATCGTTTAAGCCATCAAGGCACATCTTTGCACTGAAAAAAAGGTTCTGGTATACACTGAGGTCTTCAATAAGTAAATCCTCCTGGGGTACCAGGCCTATTACCCCTTTAAGCCTGTTTCTTTCTTCCTGCTTATTAAGATTATGACCATTAAAGAACACTTCTCCTTTATTGGGTGTTAATGTGCCATTAAGAACATTTATAAGGGTCGATTTTCCAACGCCCGAACCGCCCATAACGGCAACAAGAGTCCCCGACTTTGCATTCATATTGAATTTC
>JAZBNV010000111.1:0-2290 GCA_036350795.1 Marinilabiliaceae bacterium | reverse complement strand
TAAAAGGATGGGCTAAATAATTTTTCAGGTTTTTACGGGCTTCTGAAAGTAATTCAGTCCTTTTCTGAGCGAGTCGTAATAAAGCGTAATATACAGTAGCAGTGTAAACAACCAGATTACGCCCAGGTTGAACCAGTAGGTGTCGATCGATAAATTACCCAGTCGTTTAACAGGTGCGTAAAAGTGAGCTCTTCCGGTTCTGGAAAGGGGAATCCTGTATGCCGGATCAAGCTTTTGTATTAACCTTTTATTCGTTTCTATTATTTTGTGAGGATCATCACGTCGAAGAAGGAAATCTTCAAGGTTCTTATTATGGTAAATATCTTTTAACCTGCTTGTATATCCCGTTCCGTTAAGACTATCCAGATGGTTTATAATTGAATCTCTTTGCGCATCTGCCTTATTAGCCTCTGAGCGAAAAAGTTTCTTGAGTTCATCAAGATAATTATACAGTAGCCCGGCAGTTATTGTGTCGAAAGATTCTTTATTCAGATTATTTATTATATGCTCATTGCCTGCCCCGCTTACCTCAGAAAGGAAAGTGACATACCTTGAGAGCTTGGCCAGGTTCTGCTGGAAATGATCGCTCCATTTTTCAACTCCGATTGCTTTTTCACATTTTATGGTTTTTTTGTTAAGTTCCGGAATTAGGAATATGCAGTAAAAGTTATTCTGACTGCTCCTCATATCCTGTTCGTAAGTTAATTTCTGAAACTCATTATCCCTGAACTGATGTACTGCAAGTGCTTCATAAGCCCACCTGGAGGTCATCATGTCGCCTATTACAGGAACATTATCAAAATTAGTAAAGCTCTTGTGCAGCTTATCAAAATTTACTATTACCCCACTTAAGAGTAGCTGTGGAATAAGCAGAAAGGGTATCAGTATATAAACAGTTATTACCTTATCAAAACCGGAGGATATATTCAATCCCATTAAGATTGCAAAGCATGATGTTGAAAAGAGTATTAACCAGTAGCTCAGTGTCATGCCCTTTATTTCGAGTATAACATTACCAACAATAACAAAGGATAAAGTCTGGATTGCAGCAAGTATAAAAAGCACTATAACCTTAGAATTCAGGTAACTGGCCCGGCTTAGATTAAGGAAGACTTCCCTTTTAAGTATCTTTCGGTCTTTGATTATTTCCTCTGCACTTCCAATAAGCCCCAGGAATAGTGATACTATAATACTCATAAACAGATAGGCCGGAATATTTTCATTCAGGTAGAAAATATATTTTCCGGTTCCGGCCTCTGTAACATCAATATACTTGGTAAAATACCCGAGTATAAAAGCAAGAAGAGGGGCTTCAATCAGACTTATTATCACATATTGCCTGTTGGCAAGTTTGGAAACCAGGTCACGTTTGAAATACAGGAAAGTCTGCCTTATTTTGCCCGGAATTTTAAAGCGACTATGAGGTATTTCTATATTCGATTTAGCTACTTCATGCTCAATTTTAATGTTCTTTTCAAATAATTTAGACCATTCTTCAGGGCTGACTTTCCTTGTATTTGTTAATTTACCGTGTTCATTTACCACTTTGGCATCGATAATCTGAAGCAATTGATCAGTATTAACGTTTCCGCATTCGGCACACTGATCCTCGCTCGGATTAGCATGATTGGTCATTCTTTTAAAATATACAATTGCCTCCATCGGGTTACCGTAGAATATCTGGTAGCCACCCTTGTCCAGTATCAGCACCTTGTCAAACATTTTATAGAGGTAGGATGAGGGCTGGTGTATATTTACTATAACCAGCTTACCGTTGTCTGCCTGTTCCTTGATAAGGTTCATAACATTCTCAGCATCCAGCGACGACAGTCCGGAGGTAGGTTCATCAATAAAGAGCACGTGAGGTTCTCGTATTAACTCCAGGGCAATATTCAGCCTTTTTCTCTGTCCGCCGCTGATAACCTTCTGAAGCGGACTTCCTACATTCAGGTTCTTTATCTCGATAAGGTCCAGTTCATCCAGTACTTTATCAATAGTGCCTGCTATTTCATCCTCAGTTATTCCGTCAAGGCACAGTTTTGCACTATAATACAGGTTCTGGTAAACAGTCAGATCCTCTATTAGCAGGTCTTCCTGTGGTACCAGGCCTATAACTCCCTTCAGCCTCGTCCTTTCGTCCTGCTTGTTAAGATTATGACCATTAAAGAACACCTCTCCTTTATTGGGTGTTAATGTGCCATTAAGAACATTTATAAGGGTCGATTTTCCAACGCCCGAACCGCCCATAACGGCAACAAGAGTCCCCGACTTTGCATTCATATTGAATTTC
>JAZBNV010000110.1:0-6293 GCA_036350795.1 Marinilabiliaceae bacterium | reverse complement strand
ATTGATACCGGCGAAATAGTAGGTTTCCTGGGGCCTAATGGCGCCGGTAAGTCTACCATGATGAAGATTCTTACAGGGTATATCCCGGCATCTTCAGGAAAAGTGCTGGTAAACGGCATGGACATTGAAGATAAGCCTGTAGAGATAAAAAAACTGATTGGCTACCTCCCCGAAAACAATCCCCTCTATCCGGATATGTACGTAAGGGAATACCTGAAATTTATTGCAGGTATTTACAGGCTGGGCAGAAAAAGCCGTTCCAGAATCGAAGAAGTAATTAAGCTTACCGGGCTTAAGCCCGAGCAGCATAAAAAGATTGGACACTTATCGAAGGGATACCGGCAGAGGGTTGGACTGGCACAGGCACTTATTCACGACCCTGAAATTCTTATCCTGGATGAACCAACCAGCGGACTCGATCCAAACCAGCTGCTTGAAATAAGAAAACTGATCGCGGAGGCCGGTAAAGAAAAAACGGTTATGCTCTCAACACATATCATGCAGGAAGTAGAAGCCCTTGCAGATCGTGTTATAATTATTGATAAAGGACAGCTTAAGGCCGACGAATCAAAGAAAGATATCTACTCCGGCACCTCTGCCAGGCAAATCACCATTATGGTCGAATTCGACAGGGAGGTTTCACAAACACTTCTTGAATCTATCGAAGGAGTTGAGAAAATTAAAATAATAGATCCCACTAACTGCCTCCTGCAATCAGCAGGCGAAAATGATATCAGGCCGGCAGTCTTCAGGTTTGCCGTAGAAAATAACTTTACCGTGCTGTCGATGCAGCAAAAAGAAAAATCGCTCGAAGAAGTCTTCCGCGAATTTACCTCCTGAATCCTGCCCGGGCAAACCCTATCAACTTCTAACCTTTAACGTCTAACGTTTAACGTTTAACCCTTCTCAACTTTATATTTTTATTCTTATATTTGTTCCGTGAATCAATCACACTTCCATAACAAAGGGTGCTTGATTCTTATTCAGAAGGGTGGAGAGATTAGGCTCTGTGAAACCCTGGCAACCCCCGGATAATCCGGAAAGGTGCCAATACCTAAGGGGAACAGATCCCCGATAATAAGAACATGATGCCTTAATCTATGAGAAAAGACATTACAAGACCAATTCTGCCTATGTGCATGCCCTGTACCTCAGGCTACAATTGCTAGTTTGAAGGGCTTACTTTATTCTATACCTGCATTGCAGGAATAATCAAAGATACATTTTAAACTGTGTCGTGCTGACTTCCACAGGATACCCTGTGTGCCAGGTCTGCCGGCAAAAAAAACATTATGCGAGAGCGTGCACATACATTCGTTCTCTAATTTTTACACCTATGAAATCATATAATTACGAAACCTTACAGTTACATGCAGGGCATAATCCCGACCAGGAAACATTATCAAGGGCAGTACCGCTCTACCAGACATCATCATACCTGTTCAGAAACGCAGACCATGCAGCCGGTCTGTTCAATCTTGAGGAAGCAGGAAATATTTACACAAGGATTAATAATCCAACAAGCGAGGTTTTTGAAAAAAGAGCAGCTGCCCTTGAAGGAGGCCTTGCAGCACTTGCTGTTTCATCAGGACATGCTGCGCAGTTTATAGCTCTTAGCACGCTAATGACCCATGGCGATAACTTTGTATCATCGCCCTTCCTCTACGGGGGTACCTATAACCAGTTTAAGGTAACTTTCGGGGATATGGGGATCGAGGCCCGTTTTGCCCGCGATCTTGATGCCGCATCGTTTGAACAGCTTATTGACCCGGATACAAAGGCTGTTTATGTTGAAACTATAGGAAACCCCGGGTTTAATATTCCCGACTTTGAAGCACTTGCCGGGCTGGCACAAAAATATGGAATTCCCTTTATTGTTGATAATACCTTCGGTGCCTGCGGCTACCTCTGCAGGCCCCTGGAACTCGGGGCCAACATTGTTGTTGAGTCGGCTACAAAATGGATTGGAGGGCATGGAACAAGCATTGCCGGTCTTATTATTGACGGTGGTAACTTTAACTGGGCAAACGGTAAATTCCCTCAATTTACAAAGCCTTCACCCGGGTACCACGGTCTTGTATATAACGATAAATTTGGTCCCGGCTCACCCGGGGGCAATATCCAGTTTATTGTAAGGGCAAGGGTTGAAAAACTGCGCGACTACGGACCCTCTGTCAGCCCTTTCAACTCCTTCCTTCTGCTCCTTGGACTTGAAACACTTTCACTCAGAATGGAGAGGCATGTAAAAAACACGGTGTTACTTGCTGAATGGCTGAGTGATAACCCTAAGGTTGAGAAAGTAAATTATCCCGGCCTCCCTTCAAGTCCACATAATAAGATGGCCTTAAAATATCTTTCCCGGGGCTGTGGTGGCGTTCTGAGTTTCACCCTGAAGTGTAAGCCCGAAAAGGCCCGGAGACTGGTCGAAGAATTCGATTTTGTAAGTCACCTGGCAAATCTTGGCGATGCAAAAACCCTTATCATTCAACCCTCTGCAACCACACACTCACAGCTCAGTGCCGAAGAACAATTAAAGGCAGGCATTGAACCGGGCCTTTTCAGGGTGTCGGTAGGGCTGGAACATATTGACGATATTATTCACGACTTCGACAATGCAATTAACAGAATCTGTAAATAACTAAATATGAATACATTATATTACCAGGATAAATTTATATGCGAAAAGGGAGATCAACTGCCTGAACTTGAGATAGCCTATCATACCTGGGGAAGGCTGAATAAAACAGCAGACAATGTAATATGGGTCTGTCATGCCCTCACTGCAAATTCAGATGTTTCACAATGGTGGCCGGGAACAATAGGAGACGGGAAAATGCTCGATACTTCAAAGTACTATATTGTGTGTGCAAATATACTGGGATCGTGCTATGGCACAAGCGGTCCGCTAAGCCTTAATCCGGCAAGCGGTACCCCCTGGTACCATTCTTTCCCGGAGCTTACAACCCGCGACCAGGTCAGGGCACACGAAATTCTCAGAAAGCATCTGGGCATCAAGGAAATACATACTATAATAGGAGCATCCATCGGGGGTCACCAGGCTCTTGAATACTCGGTAATGTATCCCGACCTGGTAAAAAGGATGGTATTTATTGCATCCAATGCGAAACAATCACCCTGGGCGATAGCCTTTAATGAGTCACAGCGACTGGCACTTGAGGCAGATCCTACTTTCTACAGCAAAAGATTCGGGGGTGGTGAAAAAGGTCTTAAAGCTGCCCGTTCAATAGCGCTCCTGAGCTACAGGAACAATATCACCTATAACAGCACGCAGGCAGAAGAGGACGAAAATAAAACAGGATCGTACAGGGCAGGTTCCTACCAGGACTACCAGGGTACCAAGCTGGTACGACGCTTTAATGCCTGGTCCTACTACAGGCTTACCCAGGTAAGCGACAGCTTCAATATCGGAAGACTCAGGGGTGGTGTTGAAAAGGCCCTTTCTGCAGTAAAAGCGAAAACACTTGTTATTGGTATCACCTCTGATATTCTTTTCCCGCCGGCCGACCAGAAGCGTGTGGCTGAAGGCATTAAGGAAGCCAGGCTTGAACTGATCGAATCTTTATACGGTCATGATGGTTTTCTGATCGAAACAAAAACCATCTCTCCCATTATTAAATCTTTTATCTCTGATAATGGTGCCAGGCTCAGCTCCGGTCCCGGCTTAAAGAATAAAAGAAGAACGATGCAATCAAACCTCAATAAATAATCTTGAATAAACCATGAATACAAATAAACTAAAAATAGGATTGTTTGGCTACGGCTGTGTTGGTCAGGGACTGCACGACGTTCTCAACAACTCAGTAGGCTTTAAGGCAGATATAGTAAAAATATGCGTAAAGGATATTGCTAAGAAAAGGCGACTGGATATGTCAAACTTTACCTTCAACAGGGATGATATTCTCGACGACTCATCCATTAACCTTGTGGTTGAACTTATTGACGATGCCGACGAGGCCCTGTCCATAGTTAAAAAAGCCATGCAGAAAGGAAAGTCTGTTGTTACGGCAAACAAAAGAATGATAGCCAATAACATGGAAGAGTTACTCAGCCTGCAGGCAGAAAATAATGTATCCTTTCTTTACGAAGCCTCAGCATGTGCAAGCATTCCTATTATCCGCAACCTCGAAGAATACTACGACAACGAACTGCTGTTCTCACTCAGGGGAATCTTCAATGGTTCCACAAACTACATCCTTTCGCAGATGTATGATAATGATCTTGAGTTTGACACAGTGCTCGAAGATGCCCGGCAAAAGGGCTTCGTAGAAAGCGATCCGTCGCTCGATATAGATGGATATGATGCAAAATTCAAGCTTTGTATTATCACCGCACATGCCTACGGCCTGGTTCAGAAACCTGAAGAAGTGTTTCACTACGGCATCAGGAATATTAATCGTTTCGATATTCGCTTTGCCAGGGAAAAAGGATTTAAAATAAAACTGGTACCCTATGTGGGAAAGGTGAGCCCCGATACAATAAGCAGCTATGTTCTGCCACAGTTTATTTCAAAAGACAGGTACCTGTTCGGGGTTGATAACGAGTTTAACGGTGTTGTTGCTGAAGCTGCCTTTTCTGATAAACAATTCTTCTATGGTAAGGGTGCCGGTGGACATGCAACAGGTTCAGCTGTGCTATCTGATATTTCTGCCAACTCCTATGGTTACAGGTACGAGTACAAGAAGAGAAAGCAGCAGTCAATAAGAGCTTATACAAGAGATATTGAACTTAAGGTATACTTCAGGTACAGTGATGATGCCGACCTCCGGAAAATGAGCTTTATTTCAATCGACGAAGCATATACCGGGAAGGAGTTTAAATATGTTATCGGCACTCTTTCGCTCAGTCACTTATATAAGCTGCGTAACGACCTGCTATCAATGAACGCCTTCATTGTAAGAATCTGAAAGCCTTGAACTGTTGATTTGTTTATTTGTTTATTTGTTAATCCCTCAACTTAATAAACCTCTAAACCTCTAAGCCTTATCAACTTTATCAACTTTATCAACTTAATAAACCTTTAAACCCTTAAACCCTTAAACCGTTAAACCTTAATACTTATCTTTGTCATCTCAAACCTATAGCATGAATATCAAAGACCTCCTTAAAGAAAAAATACTGTTGCTCGACGGAGCCATGGGTACTCTTATTCAGAAACACAAGCTTACTGAAGAAGATTACAGGGGTGAATTCTTTGCCGACACAGCTTTGCCACAGAAGGGTAATAATGATCTTCTGAACCTTAGCAGGCCCGACCTGGTAAGAGAGATTTATAGCAGGTACCTTGAAGCCGGATCGGATATTATCACAACAAATACCTTCAATGCCAACAGGATATCAATGGCCGATTATGGAATGGAGGATGGAGTATATGAAATGAACAGGGCGGCCTGCATCCTTGCCAGGCAGGCCATTGAGGGTTTCAACAAGAAGGGTAATATTGAGCCCCGCTTCGTTGCAGGATCAATGGGTCCTACAAACCGTACGGCATCGGTATCAACCGATGTAAATAATCCATCGCTCAGGGGAGTGAGCTGGGATGATCTCCTGGAGGCCTACTATGAGCAGGCAGAGGGATTATGGGACGGTGAAACAGATATTTTTCTTATTGAAACAGTTTTCGACACCCTTAATGCCAAGGCAGCCCTTGCAGCCCTTGATAAACTGTTCAGGGTAAAAGGAAGCGAAAAACCGGTTATGATTTCAGGAACCATAACTGATGCAAGCGGAAGAATGCTTACAGGACAAACTCTTGATGCTTTTATGGTATCCGTATCTCACTTCCCTTTGCTCAGTATCGGACTTAACTGTGCCTTTGGTGCCGAAAATCTTCGTCCTTTTGTTGAAGAGCTGGCTTCAAAAACAGACCTGCCCGTGTCTGTGCATCCCAATGCAGGTCTGCCAAACCAGTTCGGCGAATACGATCAATCGGCACTCGAAATGGCGGACTTTGTTAAGGATTATCTCGAAAACGGGTGGGTAAATATTATTGGCGGATGCTGTGGCACAACCGACACCCACATAGCTGCCCTGGATAAGCTGCGTAAGAATTACTCACCGCGCATTTTACCGGCAAAAGACAGGCTTACAACACTCAGCGGACTCGAATCTTTAAGGCTTACACCCAGTATTAACTTTGTAAATATTGGTGAAAGAACCAATGTGTCGGGCTCAAGGAAATTTGCACGCCTGATTAAGGAAAAGAACTACGAGGAAGCCATGAGTGTTGCCCGCAACCAGGTCGACAACGGTGCCCAGGTAATAGATATCTGTAT
>JAZBNV010000109.1:0-13997 GCA_036350795.1 Marinilabiliaceae bacterium | reverse complement strand
GGTTTTGCACACCTGTTTTTTAATATGTTTGCCCTCTTTATGTTTGGCAGGGTACTCGAAACCGTATGGGGACCAAAACGTTTCTTTATATATTATATGGTTACCGGCCTGGGTGCTGCATTAATACACGAGGCAGTAATGGCCTTTGAATATTTCAGGATAGTAGATGCTTTATCTGCCGATTCCATCGAAATGATACGCTCGAAAGGATACGAGATATGGTCACAGGGACAGAATTACAGTAATCCGTTGGCAGGAAAACTCAATGCTATTCTGAATGCACCTACTGTTGGAGCCTCGGGTGCAGTATTCGGAATTCTGCTTGCCTTCGGAATGCTTTTCCCGAATACACAGTTATTGCTTCTCTTTCCACCCATTCCCATCAAGGCAAAATGGATGGTAATAGGTTATGGTGCACTTGAGCTTTACCTGGCTATAAGTCAGCCGGGAAGCAGCATTGCCCATGCAGCTCACCTCGGGGGCATGCTCTTTGGATATATCCTTATTAAAATCTGGAGAAAAACCACCAATACTCTTTATTGATGAATCTGCTCGATGAAATAAAAAAGCAGTTCAGCTCGGGAAGCAACCTGATGAAGATAATTTATATTAATTCGGCTGTATTCCTGCTCCTTGCAGTTGTTAAAATAATCACCTTCCTGCTACAGGTTCCAGGGTTGAGCGACAAAATCCTTGGCTTTCTTGCTGTTCCGGCGGCCTTTGATGACCTGCTAAGGAAACCATGGACAATTCTTACCTATATGTTCCTGCACGAAGGATTCCTGCACCTGCTTTTTAATATGCTATGGCTCTACTGGTTCTCAACAATATTTCTTCACTATTTCAATCATAAAAAACTTCTGAACCTTTATATAATGGGTGGCCTGGCCGGTGCCATCCTCTATATTATATCATTTAACCTCTTCCCCGCTTTTTCGGAGGTAATCCATGTGTCCATTGCCATGGGTGCATCAGCCTCGGTGATGGCCATTGTTGTTGCCACTGCTGCATACGTGCCTAATTACCAGGTACGTATGTTCCTGATTGGCACAGTCCCGATAAAGTATATTGCAATCGGGATTTTACTGCTTACCTCGGTATTTGACTTCTCTGTAAATACAGGAGGAAAAATTGCTCACCTGGGCGGGGCACTTATGGGTTTTGTTTATGCGGGCAGACTCAGAAAAGGCACGGATATAGGATCATGGGTAAGCAGTATTATAGACTACTTTGTAACCCTGTTTCGTCCCAGGAAGGAAATGAAGGTTACCTACAGGCGGCCTGTGTCTGACTATGATTATAACAAGTCGAAGGCAGATAACCAGAAACAACTCGACAGGATACTGGAGAAGATATCCAAGGGTGGCTACGAAAGCCTTTCAAAGGAAGAGAAAGAACTTCTTTTTAAAGAAAGTAATAAAAAAAACTAATCCCCTCATAAATATATTATCTACATTTAATGTTATTAAAATAATTCAGGTTATTTTTGATTTATAAACAATCTGATTTGCGTAAATTTCTAAAGAAAATAATTACCTGGGTTAACATTGCTGTTGCTGCATCATTACTCCTTTCATATTTAGCTGTAATAATTAATCCTGCACGTTTTGCCCTTCCGGCATTCTTCGGTCTTGCATATCCCTACCTGCTGTTGCTGAATATGGTATTTGTAATTGCATGGGGAATAAAATTCAGGAAAGAGGCTTTAATCTCAGCGATAACCATACTACTCGGCCTAACACACTTCAATAACTATATGCAGTTTGGTAAAGCCTCTGACGGAGATTATGATTTCAGGTTAGCCAGTTATAATGTCAGGCTCTTCAACAGGTGGGAAGAAGATAATAAATCCGAAGAACAGGTAATAGCTCTGCTCGAACAGGACCTGCCGGATATTGTATGCTTCCAGGAATTTTATCCAAGCTACGGACTAAAGAATGTAGAGTATACATTTGTGGATGCAATAGAATACGATTATTACTATCATATTAAACTGCAGGACAGTTCGGGCAAGACTTCCCCGGGCATACTTACAATATCAAAATATCCCATTATTAATATGGGCGATATTGTACACCCTGAATCGGCAAGCCTTACGATTTTCTCGGATATTGTAATCAACTCTGACACAATAAGGGTATATAACAATCACCTGCAGTCCTTCAGGCTGATGAGGATGGAAAAGTCCTTTCTCTCACAGATAGGTGCAGATAAGGGTATGCTTGAGCTAAAAAGTATCTCCAAATCCCTGAAACATGGATTTGCTGAGCGTGCAGTCCAATCCATGAGTGTAAAAGAACATATCAACAGCTCTCCTTACCCGGTTATTGTGTGTGGCGACTTTAATGATACCCCGGTTTCATTCTCGTATCGTAAAATAAGAAAAGGACTGATGGATGCATTTGTGGAAGCAGGTACCGGGGCTGGTTTTACCTATAAGGACAAGTATCCTCCAAACAGGATCGACTATATCCTCTATGATGATACTTTCCGGTGTACAGGCTTTAACCTGAACAGGGTAAATTATTCCGACCACTACCCTGTTACTGCCAATATGAAATTTAATCTTAAGTGATCAGAAAGGTAGGGAGCCGAGGTCAACATTTCCGCCTGATAATATTACTCCGACCTTCTTTGCCCTGAAAATTCCGGGATTAAGCTTAATTACAGCAAGAGTTACAGCTGATGAAGGCTCAACTATTATCTTCATCCTCTCCCATATCAGCCTCATGCATTCAACAATGGTAGCATCATCGGCCGTAAAAATATCATCAACCTTCTCGCTGATTATTTTAAATGTTCTTTCGCTTAAGGTTGTCAGCAGGCCATCTGCAATGGTGTTGGGAATATGGGTGGAAATAAATTCTCCGCTCTTAAACGACCTGAATGCATCATCAGCACCTGCTGGCTCGGCGGCAAAAACACTTATTGAGGGATTTACGCCTTTTATATATGTGGCTGTTCCGCTCAGCAAGCCTCCTCCTCCAACCGGGCACAGTACGATATCCAGGTCCTTATGCTCCTCATACAGTTCCAGTGCAGCAGTACCCTGTCCGCATATAACATTGAAATTATCGTAGGGGTGAATAAAGGTAGCTCCCGTGTTATCAATTATTCTTTGTGCTGCTTCCTCCCTGGCTGCAAGTGTTGGTTTGCAAAAGCTTATCTCAGCCCCGTATCCGGCCACAGCAGCTTTTTTTACTGCAGGCGAATTATCAGGCATTACAATATAAGCCTTTGAGCCCCTGTTCCCGGCTGCAAGCGACAGTGCGGCAGCATGATTGCCTGATGAATGGGTAACAACACCTCTCGACAGTTCTTCAGCCGAAAGCATTGCAAGAGCATTAGTGGCTCCCCTGAATTTAAATGCACCAACCTTCTGAAAATTCTCGCATTTAAACCTGATATCACAACCAAAGATCGAGTTAAGCTGAGTGGAAGCTAAAACCGGAGTTCTGTTAACAGAGCCCTCAATCCTTGAGTAGGCATCTATTATATCATTGCTGCCGGGAATAGTTAATCCTTCCATTCTCTTTTTCTTTAATGAGGATAAATTTAATAAATAAAAAATGAGGCTGTCTCAAAAGTATAATATTCTTGTCATCCCGAGTTAATCGAGGGATCTAATCATCTGATAATCAGAACCCTGATTTCTCGCATTAGCTCGAAATGACAAAGATTGCGCCCTTTTGAGACAGCCTCATTAATTCTTACTGAATAATATTTTTAAAATATACTGTATGCAACCGTCAGACCGGCCATAACAACAGAAACCATGGTCATAAGTTTAATAAGTATATTCAGAGAAGGACCCGAAGTATCTTTAAAAGGATCTCCAACTGTATCACCAACCACGCCGGCATGGTGAGCATCCGAACCCTTGCCTCCGTAATTTCCTTTCTCAATGTATTTCTTGGCATTATCCCAGGCGCCACCTGCATTATTAAGCATCACTGCCAGGGTAAAACCTGCGGTAAGTCCGCCCACCAGTAGTCCCACAACGCCTGCTACACCAAGCAGTACGCCAATCAGTACGGGAACAAATATTGCAAGCATTGAAGGTACAACCATTTCCTTTTGTGCACCTTTTGTAGATATGGCAACGCACTTTGCATACTCCGGAGTAGCCTTGCCTTCCAGGATGCCAGGTATCTCCTTAAACTGGCGTCTTACTTCTTCAACCATTGAACCTGCAGCTCTTCCCACAGCTTTCATGGTCATGGCACAAAATACAAAGGCCATCATTGCACCCAGAAAGATTCCTCCCAGCAGAAGCGGGTTAAACAAAGATAGGTTGTAAAACTCAACGAAATGATTAATAGTAGCATCAGTTAAGTTATCAATCTCCGGGAATGCATCCAGGAATCTTGCCCCGATTTCTCCCTCCCCGGTAAGTTTACCAAGCCAGAGCCTTACTTCCTCCATATAGGCAGCAAGCAGAGCCATAGCTGTTAGTGCAGCAGAGCCAATTGCAAAACCTTTGCCTGTAGCTGCTGTTGTGTTTCCAAGTGCATCAAGTGCATCTGTTCTTTCCCTTACTTCATGCGGAAGCTCAGCCATCTCAGCATTACCTCCTGCATTGTCTGCAATAGGTCCGAATGCATCAGTAGCAAGGGTTATTCCCAATGTCGACAACATACCAACAGCTGCAAAACCGATACCATATACACCCTGGGCAAAATCATTAAAACCACCTGCAAGCCCGAATGCAGCTATAATACCTATTACAATTGTTACAACAGGAATCCAGGTAGAATACATACCAACGGCCATACCATCAATAATTGTTGTTGCAGGCCCCATCTGTGTCTGCCTGGCTATACCCTGGGTAGGTTTATATTCATCCGAAGTAAAATACTCGGTTCCCTGCCCTATTACCACACCTGCAATAAGTCCGGCAACAACTGCACCAAACACACCCCAGGTTATCCATCCCATGGCAGACATACCAGCTATAACAAGCAGGATAATAAAGGAAGATCCGCCTGTTCCAAGCAGAAGGGCGTTTAGCAGGTTCTTCTGACTTGCACCTTCCCTGGTCCTTACCATAAAGATACCAAGTATTGATATAATTATTCCTACTGCAGCTACTATCATAGGTGCTATCACAGCAGAGTATTGCATGTCCTTGTCGAGCATTGGTATGGCAGCTCCAAGTGCAGCAGTAGCAAGTATAGATCCGGCGTACGACTCGTAAAGGTCTGCTCCCATCCCGGCTACATCTCCAACATTATCACCTACATTATCAGCAATTGTTGCAGGGTTACGGGGATCATCCTCCGGGATTCCGGCCTCAACTTTACCAACCAGGTCGGCACCCACGTCTGCAGCCTTTGTATATATGCCTCCGCCAACACGGGCAAAAAGAGCCTGTGTTGAAGCTCCCATTCCGAAGGTAAGCATGGTGGCAGTAATTTCTATCATTTTCTGGTGTTCGGTAGTACCTTCGTGTACAAATGTGAGTCCGAGCCACTTCATCCCATGCTCCATATTATCAGGTGTAAAAACAGCTTCGGTCAGGATCAGGAACCATGCCGAAATATCAAGTAGAGCAAATCCAACAACAACAAGGCCCATTACGGCACCACTCCTGAATGCGATCTGCAATCCCCGGTTAAGAGATTCAGACGCTCCCTGGGCAGTTCGTGCCGAAGCAAATGTTGCAGTTTTCATTCCAAGGTAGCCGCAGAGCCCCGAGAAAATACCACCGGTAAGGAAGGCCACCGGGACAAAAGGATTCTGAACTCCAATATAAGCCAGTACTGTCAGGAATATAACCAGGAACAGGAATACCAGTGCTACAACTTTATACTGTCTTTTTATGTAAGCCATTGCACCTTCTCTGACGTACTGTGCAATCTCTTTCATTCTGTCAGTGCCTTCGGAACTCTTCATCATCAGTTTGAAGAAGAACCAGGCGAAAAGCAACGCAGTCACCGAAGCGACAGGAACAATCCAAAATAACTTACTAATCATAGATTAAGGGTTTTATGTTACACATATAGATTTATCGTGACTTTGATTCAGGTTTGCGCTCATTTATAGACTGTGCAAAAATATAGCATTTTTTCCTTGAAGCTGTCAAATATAATACAAAATTTGGATGTACATATGTTCATATGTGCATTCTTAGAATAAAAAACCGGAGAGCAGCTGCCCTCCGGTCTTTAATTCGCTATCTAAAAACCAGGCTGTCTTACTTTTTGTTTTTCACATACTTATCAAACCACTTAAGTGTTTCCCACTGCATATGCATAAGCGATTCTGAAGCACTGTAGCCATGACTCTCCTTTGGGAGTAACACCAGTCTTACCGTGGCACCGTGGCCCTTCAGTGCTGCATAATAACGTTCGCTCTGTATCGGGAATGTACCGGAATTATTATCTGCCATCCCATGTATCAGGAGTATCGGATCCTTTACCTTGTCGGCATGCATCCATGGAGCCATGTAATTATACAGTTCAGGAGCTTCCCAGTAGGTTCTGTCTTCGTTCTGGAAGCCGAAAGGTGTAAGGGTACGGTTATAGGCACCGCTCCTGGCAACACCTGCAGCAAAAAGCCTTGAATGGGCCAGCAGGTTTGCGGTCATAAAGGCACCATAGGAATGTCCGCCAACTCCAACTCTTTCCGGGTCTACAACTCCAAGCTCAGCCCCCTTGTCAATGGCTGCTTTAGCATTGGCTATAAGCTGTTCCCTGAAACTATCATTTGGTTCAACATCACCTTCACCAACAATGGGGAAAGCGGCATTATCCATTATTGCATAACCCTGGGTAACCATAACCAGTATGGAAGAAGGGCTTACACCTATAAACCTGTAGGGTGACCCGCTTACCTGTGCGGCTGCCCGGGCACTCTTAAATTCCCTGGGGTAGGCCCAGAGAATTGCAGGCAGGGGACCATCTTTTTCCTTATCGTATCCTGCAGGCAGGTAAAGATCGAAACTCAGGTCCAGTCCGTCGTTTCTCTTATATTCTATCTTCTCTTTTGTAACACCCTCAAGCATGGGATAAGGGTTTTTGAAATCTGTGATAGCCTCCAGTGTTCCTTTCTTAAGGTTCCTGATAAAATAGTTGCCGGGCACATCCACTGTTTCTCTCCTGGTCAGTACCAGTCCCTTATCCTTATCCAGAATATCAGTAACAGACTCGTAATATGGGGCTTCACTTTGCCACAGTCTTTTTATTTTTCCATCCTTAATACTGTATTCATCAAGGAAGGGCCTGTCGCCTTCGGGCGATGCTCCCTGTCCTGTAAGATATAATGAACGGCCTTTGTTTCCCATCATAAGCACTCTCCTGCCATAGTCATTATCTTCACTCATGAATCTACCCGGGTCGGCATAACGATCATCATTGCTTAGCTCGAATATTAACCTCATTGTTCCTTCCGGATTGTCGGGGTCGAAGAAATACTGCCTGCCAATGCGTTCTTTCCTTGATCTTTCGCTAAGCAGGGCAAGGTCATCATTTCCCCATGTAATGCCACCAAAGCGCATCTCTGTTGCAATATATTCCTGAGGCTCACCTGTAAAGGGTGCCTCCAGCATATATACCTGGTCATGCTTTTCCATTTCCACGTTTATATCTCCACCATCAAGTGGTTTTACCCAGTAAAGGCTTGCCGGCTTATCGGCCCTCCAGCTGAAACCGCTCGGATCAGGGAAGGTCATATCATCTCCACGCGGAAGATTTTCTTTCAGCGGAAGCTCTGCAACTGTTTTTACCGGCTTACCATTTTTATCCCAGATTGAAACTTTGCTCGGGAAATAATAATAGGGAACTATGTAAGAGAAAGGTTTTACAACTTCTGTAACAAGGATGTAAGATCCATCGGGCGAAAAGTTCACATTGCTATAAAACGAAGCTTCGCCTATCTGCCTGGCATTGCCCTCTTTCCAGATAGTGATAACCGAACGTGTAAAATAATCAAAGATATTTTCATCTTCAGGGCTCTTAATCAGGTCCTGGAAGGTAGGTGCCGCTCCCATTCTGCCGGTATTCTCCTGTGTTACCGGCCCTTCAGGAATTGCTGAAGGAAGAGGTCTTGCTCCCCTGTCCGGATCCACCTTCCTGTACAGAAGAGAGTTATCCGGAAGCCAGTTAAACGATCCCATAAGGCCATTCAGATTATCGTCAATCTTTTTTACTGTCCTGGATTCTATATCTCCCATCCATAATTCAATCGAAGATGAAGTGTAGTTAACGAAAGCAAAATGTTTGCTGTCATCAGCCCATGAGAAAGATCCAAGCTTAAGCTTTGATGGCAATCCTTTAACTTCAAAAGGCTCAGATCCTTTTGTGTCCATAAACTCGAGAGATACCGAGTAACGGGGATTACTTGATCCGTTTGTAGCGGGATCAATCCTCATACCGCCAAGTCGCAGCATCTCGCCCGACATATCTTCAATTGTTGGCATGCCCGGGCTCCGGGTAAGAGCAATCATTTGCCTGTCGGGGCTTATTGAGGTAGAAGGTGTAGAACTTACTGTCATTATATCCACTATCTCCTTTGGAGGTTTCTGGTACTTCAGTCCATCCTGCCCATAAGCAGAAAAGCTGATAACAGCAATTACGATCAGAAATAAGAATTTTTTCATAGTTATTTGATTTTTGAATAATCGGATATTATCTGAATTTTAACAAAGTTATAAGATTGAACAAAAATTCAAATATCTGTGTTCGGTGCAAATGCATTTTTAATCATTATTAACATTACGTACTTTTATGCAAATTTGAAATTATGAATAAGCCGTATAAGGATATAATTGACGCTGCATGGGAAGACAGGTCGCTTCTTGCTGAAGAGTCAACCAGGGAAGCTATTAAGGATACCATAGCACAGCTGGATGCAGGTAAGTGCAGGGTTGCATCACCCTCGCCAGGGGGATGGACAGTAAACAGCTGGGTAAAAAAAGCTGTGATTCTGTATTTCCCGATAATGGCTATGAAAACAACAAAATCAGGTCCATTCGAGTTTCATGATAAAATTGCCCTGAAAAAGAACTATGCGGAATTGGGAGTAAGGGTGGTTCCGCATGCAATTGCACGCTATGGCTCATATATTTCAAAAGGCGTTATCCTGATGCCTTCATATGTAAATATTGGTGCCTGGGTTGATGAGGGAACAATGGTTGATACCTGGGCTACGGTTGGCTCCTGTGCACAGATCGGGAAGAATGTACACCTGAGTGGAGGTGTTGGTATAGGAGGAGTGCTTGAACCCGTGCAGGCAGCACCGGTAATTATCGAAGATAACTGCTTTATCGGATCAAGATCTATAATTGTGGAAGGAGCTTATATAGAAAAAGAAGCCGTACTGGGGGCCAATGTTGTGATTACGGGTTCGACCAAAATTATTGATGTAACAGGCAGTGATCCTGTAACATACCGGGGGCATGTTCCTGCAGGATCGGTTGTTATACCGGGTTCCTATACAAAGTCCTTTCCTGCGGGCGAATACCAGGTACCCTGTGCGCTTATTATTGGTAAGAGAAAGGAATCAACCGATAAAAAAACCTCGCTGAACGATGCCTTAAGGGAACATGATGTTGCAGTATAGTAAAGAAGATATAAACAACTCTCTCGACATCCTGCATAAGGGAGGAGTTATCCTTTATCCAACTGATACAATCTGGGGACTGGGTTGCGATGCAACCAAGCCGCAGGCTGTTGAAAAGGTGTATCGTATTAAAAACAGGGTTGATTCAAAAAGCATGCTGGTATTGATCCACAATGAGAACATGCTGAAGTCTTATGTAAAGGAGGTACCAGGGATTGCATGGGACCTTATTGAAGCAAGTATAAAACCTCTTACAATAATATATCCAGGAGCAAAAAACCTTGCCTCAAACCTGCTTGCCGACGACGGATCTCTTGGAATCAGGATTGTAAACGACCCATTCTGCGAAGAACTTATCCGGAGGTTCAGGAAACCCCTTGTTTCCACATCAGCTAATTTAAGCGGTGAAAAAGCTCCCCCTTTCTTCGACGAGATAAATGAAGTAATAAAAGAAGCTGCAGATTACGTGGTTAATTACCGACGGAATGACATGCAGCCCCGTGAAGCTTCATCAATTATAAAGCTGGATCTGAATGGTGTTTTTAAAATTCTTCGTTAGTATTTCCTGATCTTACCCGAGCCCGATGATCTCGAATCTATATTAGGATCACCTTTTACATATACATCGCCCGAGCCGGATATTCTTGCCCTTATTGCATCAGTAACCCATATTGTGCATTTTCCGCTGCCCGAGATACTAACCACAGCATCCTCAAACTTAAAATCCTCTGCATCAACATTGCCTGATCCGCTTATGGAAACATCTGCTTCATCGGCTCCTTTACCTTCAAGACTTACTTCACCTGAACCCGATACACTCATTTTTACCTTGTCTGCCGAGAATGAATCAAATTCTATATTCCCACTTCCACTTACACTTAGTGACAGGTCATCACACTCAATGCTGCCTTTATTAAATACCCGTCCTGATCCGGAAACCGAGACTCCTTCAACTTCAGGCATAGTAACATAGGCATAAAGCTTCTTGTTTCTTGCCTTCCGCCAGTCAGGTTTACTGATAAGCAGCCTGCCATCTCTTACCCTTACACTTACAGCGTCAAGAAGGTCGTCATCTCCCTCAAGCACTACCTTGAAAGAAGATCCCTGTTGCAGTTCAAGTTCCCCCATTACGCCAAATGCAACAGATGAAAAGTCATCTGCGTCAATATTTTTCTTTGATTGTGCAAAGCTGCTTCCCATAGCAAGCATTATTGCCAGGGCAGTGATAGTAAGTTTTTTCATGTCGTTCTGTTTTATCTGGTTTAACCAGTATAAAGACGGAAGAGAGTCGGGGATGTTGCAGACAGGCGAGACTAATTATTAATAGTTTCCAGTCCTTCCGGAAGATTCAGGATAAGCAGGTATTTTGAATGGTCCTCCCTTACTATCCAGTCAGGGTTAAAAGGAATAAGTACAGGCTCTGACTTTCCGGCATCGAGCTGAAACAAAACCTGCATTGGATATGAGAGTACCTTGCTTATTTTACCTATTACCTTACCATCTTTATCCTGAACCTCATAACCTATATATGAAACAGGAAGATCAGAGTCTCTTTTCAGTACTGAAGGGTCGAGATCCGAAAATACCCTGCACCCGATAAATTCATTTATCCTGTCTTTGGTTTCGTAATAATCGAATGATGCAATAAGGGTGGCAGGTGAGGGAGCACTGACTTCTGCAAAAAAGAAAGGAACCGCTTTGCCGTCTATTTCAACGAAAACCGATTCCATCTCCTTAACTTTTTCAGAAACATCTTCCTCCAGGGCAATTACCACTGCCCCGTTAAAACCATGAGTCTTGATAATCTTACCGAGTAATATTAACTTATCTGTGCGCACGGGAAACCCCTGCTTTGGTTACTTACTCTTTGCTCTTTTCAGCTTCCGGGTCTTTATCACCCTCTTCCTTTACCTCTTCAGCCTCTTCCTTAACTTCCTCCTTCACTTCTTCAACCTTCTCAACTTCTTCCTTCGCCTCTTCAACCTCTTCCTTGGTTTCCTCCTTCACTTCCTCAACCTCTTCAACTTCTTCAACCTTCTCAACATCTTCAACCTTCTCAACCTCCTCCTTAGCTTCTTCCTCAATTGCTTCTTCCACTTCAGGTGCTACTTCCTTTGCAGTTCCTTCGAGCTCGGCAATTGTTTCCTCAGCCTCGGCAGCAGCGGCTTTTGCTGCAGCTTCAGACCTGGCTGCCAGATCCGACCTTTTCTTTGCAAGCTCGGCAGCCCTTGCTTCGTTAATTTGTTTCTCAGCCTCGAGTCTTTTGTTTTTCTCGGCTTCCTGGGTCTTCTCTATTCCTGCTTTACCTGCCTCAATTTTATTCTCTTTATCCTTGAGCCAGAGCTGGAATCTTTTCTCTGCTTCTTCTTCATTAAAGGCACCTTTTTTAACACCTTCGAGAAGATGTTTCTTCATAAGTACGCCTTTATAAGATAAAATAGCTCTACATGTTTCAGTAGGTTGCGCGCCTTTATGCAGCCATTCGAGTGCACTATCGAAATCAAGCTCAATAGTTGCCGGGTTTGTTATAGGATTATAAACCCCCAGTTTCTCAATAAAACGGCCATCACGTGGCGCCCTGCTATCTGCTACCACAATGTGGTAGAAGGCCTTCTTTTTACGGCCCTTCCTAGCTAATCTGATCTTTACTGACATTTTAACGCTTTAAAATTAATTCCTACTTTAAAAATTTGTGGCTGCAAAGATACGATATATAATATAATTGCCAAACTATTACAGTGTTTCTGTCTGCTGTAAATAAAAATGGTGTGAGCTTTTGACTCACACCATTTTACATATCATAGCTTTTGTTTCTACCAGCCCGGATTTTGCTGATCTGCAATATTCGGATTTGTAGTAACATCTCTTTGAGGAATAGCCCAAACAAACTTATCGTCACCGGCAGCAACAACCTTCGTATCGAAGTCAGCACCTGTAACTATACAATTGATATTCTGAGGAGTAGTCCTTGAGAATCCCATTTCCCAACGTTTCAGGTCGTCCAAACGTGAACCTTCTCCGAGTAATTCGCGTGTTCTTTCAGCCTTTACTTCATCCATCAAAGCAGTGCCTGTAACTCCTACAAGAGCAGTAAGACCGCGTGCTGTGCGGAGATCGTTAAGTGCATCAAGTGCTGCAGCTTCTGTTGCTGCATTCTGTGCTCCTGCTTCTGCAGCAATCAGGTACATCTCAGCAAGCCTGAATACTTTTGGCTGGTTCCTGTAGTTGGAGCTTGCTCCTGTCCAAAAATCAGGGTTGCCCGGAAACTTATTCAAAACATAAATATCAGGATATTCAGCACCCTGAACATAGAGAGTGTCTTCCAGGAGGTAAGCTCCTAACCTGATATCATTAGCATCGTACTGGTCAACAACCCATTGCTCAGGAATCCAGTCTGGCTTATAATAATCATCAGATGGATCATAATTAACATAAAGAGCCATGCTATTACCGAGCTCATTGGGAGCTGAGAGAGGGAACTGGAATATTGTTTCGGTACTTACATCATTAAGCCACATGTCTTTAAAATCATCAGGATCTGTTATAAGTGCATATGCAGATGAATTCATAAGAGTGTTGGCATCAGCGATTGCTCCAGTCCAATTATGCATATCAAGTTCAACCCTTGCTTTAAGGGCAGTAACTGCGTCAATAGTAATTAATGAAGCATCAGCAGAACCAGTAACACCAGACAGCAAAGTAGTAGCTTCACCAATGTCTGAAAGTATTTGATCATATACTGCCTGAACAGTAGCTCTTTCGGGAAGTAATGTAACGTCAAAGGTAAGTATCAGCGGGACTCCAAGATCAGTGGCAGCCGTTGAAGGTTCATAATCCTTAGCATACCTTTTTACAAGATTGTGATAATAGAAAGCCCTTAAAAAATAAGCCTCTCCCTTATACTCATCGATTAAATCCTGATCATCCTGATTATCAGTGACAATGTTATCTACATTATTAATGAAGTTATTTACATTAACCAATTGACTATAATATCCGGCCCAGATATCACGAATCGTGTAATCATCAGACAGAAGGCCGGTCCATTTGTGAAGAAAACCACTCCTGTTACCATAATCAAGAGATGCATTAAAAATATCAGACTGAACATCTGTGGCATAAATATAAATGCCATGAAGCCTTCCTCTCAGTCCTGCATAAAGCCCATTTCTTAGAGCCTGAGCATCATCAACAGTCTTAAATGCCTGAGACTGTTCTATCCTGTCATAGGGAAACCTATCCATTTCGCAGGAGACTGTAGATACTGCAAGAATTATAGCAAGCAGTGAAATTTTAAATATATTTTTCATTTTTAGTCTCTTTATTTATTAGAATTTAAGTTCTATACCAAAAGTATATTGCTTGGTATTCGGGTTTGCACCGAGAGTAAGGTTAGAATCTACTTCGGGGTCTGGTCCGGAGAAATTTGTAAATGT
>JAZBNV010000108.1:0-22320 GCA_036350795.1 Marinilabiliaceae bacterium | reverse complement strand
GTAGTAGAGGCCGAAAAGAGGATTTGCGAGCTGGAAAAATGCGAATGGGCCCTGCTTACCCAGTCGGGAATGTCTGCCATTGACACTGCCCTTTCAATTTTCCAGAACGGCGAAAACAATAAACCATGGCTATTCTTTACGGAAATTTATGGTGGCACAAATTCCTATATCGATTCGGTCCTTGTAGGAAGAAGGGGACTTGATATTCTTACCTTTGCACCTGATAATGGCAGCTACGATCTTAAAAAATTTGAAGATATCCTGGCTCTTAATACTCCTGAACTTATCTTCCTTGAAGTTATTTCAAATCCCCTTCTTATTGTTGCAGATATAGAAGAAATAATAAGAATATCAGGTATATACCAATGTAAGGTAATAATAGACAATACTTTTGGTACACCCCATCTGCTCAATCCCTTAAGTATGGGTGCAGACCTGGTAATTCACAGTGCAACAAAGTACCTGGGAGGACATGGCAATATTACTGCAGGGGTTGTTTGCGGCAATAATGAAGATTACAGGATAGCCGCCGTAGATTACAGGAAGTTTATAGGGCATATGCTATCGGCTGACGATGCTTATCGGCTTACTACACAGATGGAGACCTTTAAGCTGAGGATCAGCCAGCAGTTCAGAAACAGTGAATATATTGCAAATCTTCTTGATAAATCTCCGGTGGTGGAAAAAGTATTCTTTCCCTCGCTTGAAGATCATCCTACAAATGAAATTGCCAGGAAACAGTTTGGCGACAGGGGCTATGGTGCAATAATTACCTTCGACCTTGCAGGATGCAGCGCCGAGGAAAAACGAAGCCGCCGCGACAGCTTTATCGCAGCACTATCCGGCAAAATAAGGCTTATACCAACTCTCGGAGATTCTCATACCATTCTGATGCCTGTAGAGCCGGTATGGGGTTATAAGTACCCTGAACCAGGGATGATAAGACTCTCCGTAGGATTTGAAGAAACCGGGCAGCTTGCTGATAGTATCAGCAGGGCACTGGATACTCTTTAAAGATGGTATAACTGAATTTAACTAACTCCAGTCGACAGGATCCTTACCCGAAAATATCAGGTATTCGTTGCACTCTGTAAAATGCCTGTTTCCGAAGAAGCCCCTGTGTGCCGAGAGGGGAGAGGGATGTACTGATTCCAGTACACAATGCCTTTCCCTGTCTATACCTGTACCTTTTTTCTGTGCATATGCACCCCATAGAAAAAAAACCAGGCCGTCCTTTTGTTGTGATAATAATCTTATTACTGAATCTGTAAACAGTTCCCAGCCTTTTCCCTGGTGCGAGCCTGCCTGGTGAGCACGTACCGTAAGTGTGGCATTAAGAAGAAAAACACCCTGGTCCGACCACCTCTCCAGGTTTCCCGAGGCAGGGTAGGGTAAGCCAAGGTCGTTCCCTATCTCCTTAAATATATTTACCAGGCTTGGCGGATGCTTTACCCCCTCATTAACCGAAAAACACAGACCATGTGCCTGTCCCGGTCCATGGTAAGGGTCCTGTCCTATAATAACCACCTTTACCCTTTCGAAGGGACATTTATTGAAAGCATTGAATATCAAGGGTCCCGGCGGATAAACATCAGTTTTGCCATACTCCGACCTTACAAATTCTGCCAGTTCCTTAAAATATTCTTTCCTGAATTCACCATCCAGAAGCTGCTTCCATGATTGCTCAATTTCAACATTCATTCTATCCCAAGAAATTTATTGCTTATCTTAATTAAATGCTCCATGTTAACAGGCTTCGTAATATATTCATCGAAGCCGAGTTTAATACATCTTTCCCTGTCTTCAGCCATAGCATATGCTGTTACTGCTATTACAGGTATTGCCCTGTTTATCTTTTTTATCTCGAGAGTGGCATCGATTCCGTTCATAACCGGCATCTTCAGATCCATCATAACCAGCTCAACAGCACTGTTATTTCTGATAATATCAACAGCTTCTTCACCATTTCTGGCCCATATAACTTCCATCCCCTGGCGCTGCAGAATATATTTCATTAACTTGAAGTTGTACTCTTCATCTTCAGCAACCAGTATTGTGTGTTTACTATTCACCCTTTATTTATTAAATATGTACCTATTAAATATCTTATAATCCTGACCCGAAGAATATAAGGTTAGTAAGCATCTTATCCGTGCCTCTCCAGGTACCCCTGAACACAGGGTCATCAATAAATACGCTTATTGACCCTGCTCCCTTGCTGAAATAAATAAGCGATGCACAATCTTTAAACATTTCCCTGTTCTGATTTGATACATAGCCGTTAATTACCGGATCTTCTTTATATACAACGATATTGGATGCAGGAGCATCAAGCATTTTAATAAAACTCCTGTTGTCCTTGTAAACAACAATATTCCTGTTACTATAGCCAAAACCAGCCGGGTTAGTAATATCCAGGTCAGCCCGGCAATAAATACCGCCAATGGAATGTTTACCGGTACTCTGCCGTAAAATATTATAGTCGGTTCTTTCTGTGAGTGGCTCAGCACCCACAGTTTCGTAGCTGATAAGCTTCTGTGCCCTTAACCACGACATACTGCTGCCCAGGGCTATAAGCCTTCCACCATCATTAATCCACCGGCTGATATTTGCGGCAGTGGCACTGTCGATGGCACCATATCCTCCTGAAGGAAGAATAAGTGTATTGTAATTATACAGATTAACCCTGCTTAGTCGCCCTATATCAATCCTGGTAATGGTAATGCCTGCACGCCTGTCGAGTAATTCCCAGATTGCTCCTGCATTTGAGCTGCTTACACCATCTCCTGTTATCATTAAAATCCCCGGAGCTTCAAGTGCCCTGAAAGCCCCGCTTCCAAGCCAGGGTCCGCTGCCACTTACTGAAGTGTTAAGGGGATAGATGTCGATATTGCAGGTGTGTGCGATTCTGTTAAGCAGGCTGTTTAGTTCGTTGCTGTCCTTCTCCTGGTACTGAACAGGAATAAATACTGATCCCCTGGAAAAGCTGATTTCCTTTTCACCGCTAATCATTTTAAACGGTTCCCAGGCTGCCCTTACGCGTATACCTTCCTTGTGCAGCATAGCGAGGGCCTTTGCAGAATAATAATCTGACCACGAGAAAACATAGCCGTAATCACTGGGAATAATATCATTAATATTTTTATCAATTGTGGCAACTCGTCCCTTTTCCCTGTGCGACTCATCCTTTGCCAGGGCCGCAAACGGCAATCCGTAAGCATGAACCAGCGACCATGCACTGGCATCATAAAAAAGGCTGTCAGGGAAGTTTTTATATGTTTCAAATACTGACTGTATTATCCTGTACTGGGCCTGGTCAACAGGAACTGAAAATGCAGCTCCCGGAGTGAAGGTAGCTCCATCTGCCTTTACTTCGCTTTTAAGATTATAGACTTCTACCTGGTGATAGTTAAGAAGCCTTATAAAATCTTTTGTCCTTCCGAAGTCATCAGCAGCGCCGAAAACATAGGACTTAATCCTGCTGTCCCGGGCTTCGGTAAAGGCATCCGCATAGAAGCGTTTCATATAGCTGTTAAACAATTGCCTGTTGTTTACGGCTGTTTTCACAGATACAATTGCTCCTGTAAGCTGGTTTTTTATACCCAGCGAGTAATGCATTTCGTATCCGAGGTCTGTTTTCTGAATAAGACCCCTGGTCGAGGCCTGTTCGAACAAAATTGCAAGACCTCCGTTTAAATCTCCGTAAGTACTTCCATAGCCGGGGTAGGAGTTGTCGAACGAAGAACCCGAATCATAGTAATGATTTATTTTATCGAGGGCTTCTGAGTACTCTGCAGCCAGTAGTTGATTGAGTTTACTGTAATTCTCGGCAGGCACCAGCCTGTTCTCTGATCCCGGTTTGGTGGGCTCAAAGAAGAAAGTACTGTTTGTGCCCATCTCATGGTGATCTGTTATAAGGTTAGGTCTCCATTTATGAAATCTCGTGATCCTGTGCACGCTTTCCTGCTGTGTTAGGGGAAACCAGTCCCTGTTCAGATCAAACCAGTAATGATTTGTTCTGCCTCCGGGCCAGGCTTCTGTATGTTCCCTGTCATAACTATCGGGCGAAGCATTTCTGCTTCTGTTCATATTCACCCATGTAACAAACCTGTCGCGCCCGTCGGGGTTTAGAACCGGTTCTATAAATATTACCGCATTATCAAGAACAGTGCTTATCTCCTCGTCCACGCATGCAGCAAGATAATAGGCAGAAAGCATAGAAGCTTCCCCTCCGCTGGCTTCGTTACCATGAACATTAAAGCCAAGCTGAACAACAACAGGCATATTCATATCGAGCTTTTCCCTGTTAAGCGGATCGCTTAGTTTCAGGTGCTCTGTCCTGATCTCTTCAAGCCTGTCAAAATTGGCAGCTGATGTTATTGTCAGAAGAAGCTGTGGCCTTTTCTCAACCGACTGGCCGAATACTTCGAGATGGACCCTCTCACTGTTTTCAGCCAGGTACTCCATGTAATCTACTATCCTGTCGTAGCGGGTATGATGATCTCCAATTGTGTAAGCAAGAAACTCACCCGGTGATTTGATTTCTTTACTGAAGCTTGTGTTAGCGTCGAAATATTTACTGTCCTGCGCCGAAACAATAGCTGAGATAAGAAGTAGTATTGAAGATGTAAATCTGTACATGGGAAAAAGATTAAATGATTCTGCTAAATTAAATAAAATGTAATGCCCTCCATGCAGCTAAGGGCATTTTTAAAACATAAAAAAGAGGCTGTCTCAAAAGGGCGCAATCTTTGTCATTCCGAGCGAATGCGAGGAATCCAGGTCTTGATTATCAAACATTTAGATCCCTCGATTAACTCGGGATGACAAGAATATTATACTTTTGAGACATCCTCTTTATACTGCCACTAAAAATTATAAAGTTACAAGAACCATAATCTTTCCAAGACCTGATTTGTGTGCTTCAACAGCTTTACCAATTACGGCATTACGTCTCCTTTCATTTTCAGCCATCATTTTTTTAAGCTCGTCAAAATCTTTGGCCTCAGACACATCGAGTAGCGACCATTTCATTGCATAACCCTCAATAGAAGAGGTGGTTAACATGTCGCCAGGCTCAATCGATCCGTTCTCATCAGTAACCTTGCAGGGTACACGCCCGGTTAATGTGAGGCGGGTTGCTGCTTTTGCATCTTTTAAGGGCTCACCGGTAGCTTCATCAATTACAAGCTCGGATCCCATTGTCAAATGAGGTTTAGTCGAGATAATACCAAGTACAGATTTCTGGTATGGCGCAGATGATTTTACCACGCTTTCCTTATTTGCCTTATCGGCAACAACCACATCACCTGCCTCGGTGTCCTCATTTGTGTCGTAGATATATTCAGCAACATCTTTTGATGCTCCGGCTCTAAGGTCGGCATACAGACCCATATAGTTGCCTGCTGAAGAGTAGCCTGAAAAATGGCCGCTGTATATGTATGCTGAGCTGCTGCTGGTGTACACCCTTGCCCTTAAACCGTATGATGTAGTTGCTCTGTCGTATAACCTGTTATATGCATATACGCCGGCATAGCCATCCCTGCTGTTAATGTAGGTGTATCCATTTTTATACATTGTAAGGGCATTGTTCCTTTCGGTGTCGCTGCTTCCGTTACCTATAACAAACAACTGGTCATCTTCCACCCATTCGGTTGTATTGCCGGAGGTTGAATTATAGCGTCCGATAACAAAAGAGTTGGCGGCATTTGCAGTTACATAACGACCTATTGCTGTTGAAAAATCGCCATTTGTTTCACTACCGTAGCCTGCTGCTATTGATCCGCGTCCGGCCGAAGCATTTGCAAAACCAATTGCGGTTGAGTATTCAGCCAGCGAACTGTTATATACACCGAAGGCTGCACCTCCTCCCGAGGCTGTATTGCCATGTCCTATAGCGATTGAGTAAGAGTCCGATGCAATATTGTCCTGGTTGATAGTGGTTGGTATTATTATATATCCTTTGCTGTCGTCAGCCTTTGGTTCAAGCGGTGCTTCCGGGTCATCTGATCCTTTACCCAGTGGAAAATATATTATCGGGATTATAGGTTTCCAGATATTTGACTTATAATAATTGGCACCCACTGCCAGGGCTTTATACCCGTTTGCTTCAGACTTATATCCGATAGCTGTGGCCCTGTCTTCAGTTGCACTGGCATAATATCCTATTGCAGTGGAATAAGAATTTGTGGAATTGGAATTTGTTCCAAGTGCTATTGAATAAGACCCTGTTGAATTGTTCCTGTTTCCAAGGGCCATTGCATATGAAGTACTGGCTGATCCGGCTGTATTACTGTTGCCGAGACTGACAGAATTGTTACCGGCCGATTCGTTATTTGAACCAATGGCAATTGCGCTGTCAGCTGTTGCAAGGTTAAAGTACCCGGTGGCAAGCGACCCGGCCCCGGTGGCCTGGGAGCCCCTTCCGATTGCGTAAGCATTCTGAGAGGTTGCACGTGCTCCGTATCCAATTGCTGTGGAGAAATCGCCTGAAGCATAAGCCGACCTTCCGAAAGCATAGGAATATTGTGCCCTTGCATCTGCATAGTAACCAATTGCATTGGCATAACTCTGCCCGGCACTTGCGTAATACCCTATTGCGGTTGAGGCATAACCTGTTGTGCTTGAATTTCTTCCAATAGCTACAGAATAATTATTTGAAGCCGTTGCATTCTGACCTATTGCATAGGATGAGTAATTATTTGCTGCTGCATTGTAGCCCAGTGCATAGGAATATGACTGGTAGGCTCTTGCAGACCTTCCCAGGGCTACCGAATACGCTCCTTCTGTAAGGGCGTATACTCCTATTGCCACAGAATAATCGGCGGGTGCCGATGAGCGGTAACCAAAGGCCATAGAATACCTGCCAGCTGCAGTTGAACCCAGTCCAAAGGCATTTGAAAAGGCTCCTTCGGCGCTGGCCTGGTATCCAAGTGATGTTGAATAATAACCAACAGCCTGGCTCATTACACCAAAACTAAGAGATCCCTGTCCTATTGCCTGCGAACTCATTCCGAGCGCCATAGAATAATTACCGGAGGCTATGGTTGGGTTGCCAATAGGATTATTAAGCGAATCGACCCCTACAGATCCGAGGGCAAATGATTTATCTCCCTGGGCTACTGCTGCCGAACCAAAGGCATATGAATCGAGTCCAAGGGCCTGTGCCCTGTTGCCAATTGCAGTTGTATTATTGGCTATTGCCTTACTGGCATAGCCAAAGGCCTGTGAATAGTCGCCCATGGCAACAGGCCTGAATCCGATAGCTGTAGAATTAAATCCAACCGAATCGGGATCACCAATATGTATATTACCCGCAAAAAAGGCTTCTTTCCTGGGGTACCATAATACCTGCGAAACATTATTATAAACATCAGCGGTATTAGTACCCGTTACGTTAAAATACAGGTCTTTCATACCCTTGGCGATAGGGTCAAAACCACCTACTGCAAATCCGCCACGGCTGCCAAGTCCTTTGCCCGCGTCATCTGTATTGGGAATATACATACGTATACTGTCGGGCGATACAAAAAGGTATTCCTGCGAACCTTTCGACCTGTCGAAACCGCCAACACTGAAGCCACCCCTGGATCCTTTTTTGGCAACATCGTCCACATGCATCTCAACCCTGTCAGGAAATACAGAGAAAACCGGCTGACCATCTTTTCTTTTCACCTCAAACAGAGCTTCAGTTGAATTATCATCCAGGCTTACAATCTCAAGCTTTCCTCCTGTATGACTTTTTGTGGCCATTGCAAAAGGAACGGATTGTATCTGAGATGCTGCAAGAATCTGCCATGCACCTGCATCCTCTTTTATGCTCGGCCTGATAAAAAACTCTCCTGTACTCCAGTCAATATCATTGAATGAAGCAAGGGAACCATCTGTCTTAACAGATGAAGAACCTACCGTTATTGAGAACAGTCCGAAAGAATTCGTAGTTACCGAGTGCTCCTCTTCCCATAAAACCACATCAGGTGATACAGAAGATAAAATTGCTATCCTCACCAGGAGGTTGGCATCAGTTATCTCTTCACCGGATGCTGTCCTCGCCACTGCCTGGTAGCTAAAACCTTCTGGTACCTGGCTTTGCAGGCCAGAAACAGAAAAAAGAATTACTGCAGTAATGCTTAAGATTTTAAAGTAGATCTTCCTCATGATTATCAGGTTAAAATGTTATATTTTAAGGTTCAATATAGCAGATAAAACAAAATTTGTCAACTAAATTACATTAATAGCTGAATAAGTGTTACTAAAACAGGTCATTTCAAGACAAAAAAAAACAGGGAAGTGTTGCATCCCTGTTTATAAAAATATCGTTAATCCTGTTATATAATTGGTACTTCCATACCATGATGGAAAATCCAGGCCACGAGCAGGGCAACCGGGATAATGAAAACCGCCAGCGCAATAAGGTATACGAAGACCATTTTGCCAAACCTGGCTTCAGCAAGCTTCCTGAAATCTGTTACAACCCCAATGGATACAAAAGTGAGCATAAAGAAGAATGTTCTCAGACCTTTTTCAAGAGGTTTTGCTCCCATCGTAACAAGTGGCTCACTATCAGGGTTATAGAATAATATTGCCAGGTATAGAAACCACGAAACAAGGTAACCGATAACAAACTTTGGAAACCTGTGCCATATCTCGGATTTTGGTATCTTCTCACCTGGTCGTTTATCAACCTTGTATAACCAGAACATTGCAAGTACAAAAGCCCATACACCTATGAACATATCAATCCAGATTTTTGTCATAATAGCACTTGTGGTTATAAATCCTTCTTCCCAGACTGTTCCATCCATAGCCAGCTTCCTGGATCTCATCATCTCATCCATAATTGCTCCTGCTGCGGCATCTGCGCCATCGGTCTTTATTGACATACCCATTGCAGCACCCGCCACCACCGGCTGATCAATCATAGTATGAGTAAAAATGGGAGGAATAAGCACAAGTTCAATTACAGCGTAAATAACAATTAATGCAGAAACCATAACCGGAATAAGAGGTTTGGCCCTTACTGCACCGGCAGTTGCAACTGCAGCAGATACCCCGCAAATTGAAATCCCGGAAGCCATAACCGCAGATGTTTTCCTTGGCATTTTAAAGACTCTCCTGGCAATAAAATAGGTTCCCGGCCAGAATATCAGGTAGGCTACAATAGTGGCCGCAGCTCCTGCAATTGCCAGGTCAAAAATAAAGCCTGATGCCTGGAAAGCCAGCATCCCAACCTTAACCCCCAGCAGCACAATTGCTATTTTAATATAAAGCTCAGGCTTGGCTGCTGGCCTTAATATATCAGCCACAGGTTTAATAAAGTTACCAATAACAAGGCCTGTAAAGAGTGCAAGTATATATGACGATCCGCCTCCAAGCGAAAGCACATGATCAAGTCCGTATTTTGCTTTACTGGTGGCATCGGCAGCAAAATATGCATGCTGGCCGAGAACCCAGAGCAAATATGTAAGGAAGAACAGTATAGTCCAGCCAAGCCAGAATTTTTTTACATCCCATTTAATGGCCCTGGCAGCAAGCAGGAATATTACTGTAAGCACAGCATAGGTAACCATAAGACTTCCTAAGAATCCAATACTGCTGTAGGCAGATCCCAGGGGTTTTAAACCTTTTAAAAAGGTATAATCTGTTCCCGGCATCCATTTTGAAGGGTAGGCTACCCAGCCTGTCAGATCAACTCCCAGCAGGGAAAATAAACCGAGGAATATTAATGTAAATCCGATCCATACCGACCACCAGTCTTCTGTTGTAGTGGTTCCCGAATACCATTTCTTTTTTGTGATAGGCTCACTCATAATCTTTAAAAATTAAATTCTACCTCTCTGTTAAAATAGTGATTGGAATACTGACGTATCCATTCTGGTATGCATGAATTATCGAACAGGTAATTGATTCTGATCCTGTCGCCCTTGCTAAGATCCCGGCTTTCAGTGAAGTGCTTTTTCATAAGGCCGTCAAGCTCTTCGAGGCTGTCTGCCGGAAACTCCCTGCTGCTTACCTTTGCAAGCCAGCAATTATCCCTGAATGTCAGTATAATATCCTCCTTAAAAAGCATGAAGGATGAATTTGTTAACCAATAATCCAAAGATTATAAGCGAAACAAAAGCCGCTGCGAACGACCAGAGCACAAGCCTGGATTCTTCTTTAGACCATGGTTCCGGATTATCAAATACATCAGCCGCATCCATCTCAGGATCCTGGGCTGCATTCCTGGTTTCTTCATTCATCTCATTAGTATTAATAAATATTATTTTGCAAGATATCCAGGTGCACTTATTCTGACGTAAGTATTAAGGCTGATTTTGCAGGTCATAAGTACTGATTATCCCGGGTGGATATTTTTTCCAAATGAATCATTATTTTAGCTTCTAATTGAATCAAAAGACTAATTTTGCAGTGAGTCAGGGGAAGATACGGCATGAGGTACTTCCTTTAAAATATTTTACGGTGAAGCATAAAATACTCCTGTTTGAAAACAATCTTGACCTGCGACATCTCCGGATTACGTTCGAGAATCTGGAGTATGATGCAGTTTTTGCCAACTCAGTTAATGATTTCACGACCAGCATCTCATCTGCTGTCTTCGATATTATTGTAATATCCTTCCGCGAACAGTCGGCAGGTACTGAAGAAATATCTGATCTGATCTCAAATTCACAGAATTCCTCAACACCTGTACTGCTTGTAACAGACAGTGCTTCAATTAGTACAGACGGTGAAACTTCCATGGGTAATAACGACCTGATAACCTTTCCTTTTACTCCGGGAGAAATAATCTTCAGAATAAGAAATATTATACGCCGCTCAAAAACCGAGAGTTTTATTCATAACTCTCTCAATAAGCTGAGGTTATTACTTAATACTGTTCCTGTTGCCATTGTTCAGACCGATGAGCACGGTGGTTTTGAGAAAATAAACACCAGGTTCACTGAGTTGATGGAGATGGACGAGGCACAGCTGAAAGAGGAAAACTTTTTCCGTATGTGCCACCCCGAAGATTATTTTCTTAAACGCAAAACCCTCGACAGGCTTTTAAAAAGAGAGGCAGATAAACTGGCTTACGAAATCAGGCTGATCAATAACGAAGGAAAAACCATTATTTGCAAGGTAAAAGCCACCGTAGCATGGACAGCTAATGATCACTTTAACTTCTTCGCCTTTGCGATTGAGAAAGTAAGCTGAGCTGCTTAACTCTCACTTATCCGCTTGTAACATTTGGTACAGTATTTCTCTCCCCAAACAGATATTTTTGTTTCAAAAACTGCTATGACTCAAAAAGGCAATAAAATATTTTCATCTATAGTAGCTTCTGCTGTTATCATAGTGCTGGCTATTATACAACTGCTTGTTGATCAACCCTTACTTTTGCTCGAAAGATTTATAACAGGGGGAGGATGGATCCAGATCTCAGCACTCGGTGCCTACTCCTGGTTTCTTGCTTACAGGATGAGCAGCCCGGGCGAGCAGGCAAAATGGCGTGTAAAATCATGGACAATCTTCTCAATTGTCTTCTTTTCACAGTTAGGCCTGGGGATGCTTGTCGACAGCAGGTTCCTGATGTCGGGAGACCTGCATCTTCCGGTTCCGATGATGATTCTTGCCGGACCGGTATACAGGATGCAGATTTCATTTATGCCAATACTGTTTCTGAGTACTGTTGTTCTCTCGGGTCCTGCATGGTGTAGCCAGTTATGTTACTTCGGCGCCCTTGATGCACAGGCAGCAAAAGTCAGGAGAAAGGGTATTATAAAAGATAAGTCAGCGCTGAAGAAGCTAAGGTTTACTGTCCTGGTTCTTGTGATTGCTGCAGCTGTCTTCCTCAGAATTTTAAATGTTCCGGTTTTATATACTACGATATTAGCGGCTTTATTCGGTATTGCCGGCCTTTTAATTATTACAGGCCTGTCAGTAAAATCGGGACGCATGATACATTGCATATCTTACTGCCCGATAGGTACCTTAATTGCTTACCTTAAATTTCTTAATCCCTTCAGATTTAAAATAGCATCCAGCTGTACTTCGTGTTACCGCTGCATTCCGGAATGTAAATATGGAGCCCTTGATAAAGAAACTATCAGTAAGCTAAAACCCGGAATCAACTGCACTCTTTGTGGCGATTGCATCAGTGTATGTAAACCGGGTTCGCTTCACTATAAATTTCCGGGACTGAATCCGGTAGGTTCAAAGTTTCTTTACCTTGGTATTACTATCTCTTTGCATGCGATTTTTATGGCAATGGCACGTATCTAGAAGAAACGTTTTCGCAACATGCGCCTGGCATTGGGCCCAAAATCTATTATTCTTACATAGTTCAGAGACATGGCTATTCGCCTGAAACGGGTATAGTCACCCCCGGTTATTGCAAGATTTTTTAAACCTCCTGAAAGCGTGAGAGATAACTGGTTCTCAGGAAAACCAAAACCTATCCTGAACATTAAGCCGTAGTCGTTTCGCTCAATGCCATCACCACCCAGGAAAAGACTCTCTTCAGATACAAAGGCAGTATTGTCGCTGGTGACAAGGCCCCTGAAACCATAGGCTATAAAGGGCCCTGCATTAATATTCAGGCTGTAACCCCAGGTAAGCCGCGGATTGAAATTATAGCTGAGCAGGAAAGGGAATTCAATATAGTTAATTGTAAATTTCTCTTCATAGTAGAAACCTGAACCAAGGTCCATTGCAATAAGTCTGCCCTGTCTGCTGTAAGCAATAGCCGGCTTTATTGAAAGAGATTTTGTAAGATAATATTCATAACCCAGGCTTAAATCGGGTGAAATAACCGGGAACCTGTCGGTAGTATAGGCAAAATCTGAATATTCTATTGACATAGATGAGATATTCACACCAACATTGAAGAGAATATTCTGAGAAAATGATTGTAAGCTTGTCAGTATTATTATTACAAACAGAAGGATTAATCTACGCATAAATAAGCCGGTTTTTCAGCCACCGAATATAACAAAATATTTATATCAGCCCGTGGTATTAGCAATTTTCTGCTTACATTTGCAGAATACAAAACGGAAGGACCGATGAAAAGCCTTACACTAATATCAATAATTTTCCCGGTAGTGCTTTAACTACCAGGCGGTTCCTTCAATTTCCATACTATTTATTTTACTTTTTTATCAGGAGGATCTGGCTATGAGAACACTTATGCTAAGACTTAATATGTATGATTTTGTGATAACAATCTCAAAAAAGCAGAGAAAGAAAACATAACAGCTAACTTTGAAATATGTTAATTAAGCAATGATATACCGAAGAAACTTAATCCGGGGTTTTAGCAGGACCCGGCTTAAAAACCTGTATAAAGATATACTGGAGTCAATTTCCGGCACTGACCTTGATTTTACAGAAGGCAAATTAAGCAGGGCAATATTATTACTTTCCATTCCCATGGTGCTGGAAATGATTATGGAATCTGTTTTTGCCATTGTTGATATATGGTTTGTATCAAAACTTGGTCCTGATGCAATCGCTACCGTTGGGATTACCGAGTCGATGATAACCATAGTATATTCAATCTCAGTGGGTCTGAGCATGGCAACCACCTCGCTGGTTTCCAGGCGAATAGGGGAGAAGAATCCGGATATGGCAGCCAGAAGTGCAATGCAGTCGATTATTGCCGGTCTGCTGGCTTCATTTCTTATAGCAGTTCCAGGGGTAATCTACGCACCTCAATTACTGGCATTAATGGGAGCCAATGAAGTAATTGTGAACGAAATGTCGGGCTATACGAGGATCATGTTTGGCGGCAACATTGCGATTATGCTTCTGTTTATTATAAATGCTGTTTTCAGAAGCTCAGGCGATGCAGCAATATCGATGCGGGTGCTGTGGATTGCAAATCTTATAAATATTGTTCTTGATCCCTGTCTTATATTTGGTCTCGGACCCTTTCCTGAACTGGGAATTAAAGGTGCTGCCATAGCAACCACAACAGGCAGGGGTATTGCTGTGCTGTATCAGTTATATATCCTTTTTAATGGAAGCAAGCGGGTCAGGATACTGAGAAAGCACCTGCGGATCAATCTTAAACTGATAATGAAGATTCTCAGGATCTCAGTGGGTGGAATAGGTCAGAACCTGATAGCTACCTCCAGCTGGATTTTGCTGGTGAGGATAATTGCCGAGTTTGGATCTGCCGCAGTTGCAGGTTATACTATTGCTATAAGAATAATACTCTTTGCACTGCTCCCTTCATGGGGTATAAGTAATGCCTCTGCAACTCTGGTAGGTCAGAACCTTGGGGCAAACAAGCCCGACAGGGCTGAGCGCTCTGCCTGGGTAACCGGAGGGGTAAATGTAGTATTGCTCTCTGTTTTCGGACTCATTATGATACTCTTCCCCGGAGTATTTATCAGGTTCTTTACCGACGATGCTGAAGTAATCAGAACAGGTATAACAGGCCTCAGGATTGTAAGCGCTGGTTTCATGGCATACGGAATGGGCATGGTTATGGTAAACTCCTTTAATGGTGCCGGGGATACTGCAACGCCAACATGGATAAACATAATAGCCTTCTGGATGATTGAGATCCCTCTTGCATACACACTTGGAATAAGTGCCGGCATGGAGGAAAAAGGTGTGTTTATAGCTATTGTAATTGCAGAAACAATAATGACACTGCTGGCAATAGTTATTTTCAGGCGTGGAAAATGGAAACTGAATGAGGTGTAATTGCCTCATTCTTTTTCATATATTTACATTTAGATCAAATTGGACAAATCTTTTCTTATAAGTATTTATGATAAAAGAATCTTATAAATGGCGCAGCATCCTGCTAATTATTATTTACTTCTCTGCAGGTTTAAACCTTATAGCCCAGGACACTCTTAAACCTGGTGGGAATATTATTCCGCTGACAGTAATTACCGGCGAGATAACTTCTGTAAACAGCCAGTTAAGCAATTTAAATCTTTCTGTTCTGAGTGCTGTTGAAAGAGCAGAACTCAGCGCAGAAACAGATACCCTGCTTTTCAGCCAGCATCTCTTAAGGGAGGATTCCCGTATAGATAATATAAATAAGCTGGGTTTAAATTCGCTTAAAATACTTGAGAGCGACTGGATGCTGCTTAAATCAAGGCTCGACACAAAGCAGAAAGATTATATGGCACGCCTGGAAGATATGGAGAAGGCAAAATCCACTCTTCTTTCACTGGATATCGTCTGGAGGGCTACTTTCTCATCCGCTAAATCGCAGGATGCCTCGGAGGTGCTTCTGAGACAGGTTGAAGCAACACTGGTAAGAATTGATTCGATTGAAGAAATGTTCGAAAGCAGTTCAGAATTTCTCCAGACAAAACTGGTACGAATATCAAATGCAATAATATCATGCAACGATACACTGGAGCGAATTAATATAGAGCTGGAAAAAGCTACCCGCGAAATACTCGAGATTAACCAGGTACCCCTCTGGAAAATCTTCACAAAGGATCCGGGTGCATCCCCCTTTGAAGCAAGAAGGTCCATGTCAGAGGATCTTAAGACCGACCTCCTTGATTTTACCTCAAACAACAGGGTGGGGATGCTTATTCACTTTGTCATCTTTATTATCCTCTTATTTGCACTGAGGTATCTATATAGTGATCTTAAATCATCACTTAGGCCCGACAATAGCAAAGAGAACGAGATTGTAAGAAGAATTATACAGAGGCCCCTTACATCTGCACTGCTGGTTACTTTTCTGTTTACATATGCACTCTATGGGAGCCTGCCCGCAATAATCTCGGTAATTAACCTCCTCTTCCTCCTGGTGCCTGTATTGATTATTCTGAATGATATATTGCCGAAAAAATCAAGGCATTATATTTATCTGCCTGCCGGAGCCACGCTGCTGGTACAGTTCCACAGTTACATCTATCACGATTCAGCATTCAGCAGGATCTTTCTTTTAATAATAATCACTGTTTCTCTCGCTTCAATATATTACATTGTTTCAAAAAGAACCTTCAGGTCTATTACCGATACCAGGACCTTTGGAAGGATATTATACCTGCTCTCACTGGGCACAATAGCCCTTTTCGCTATTTCGCTTATCGGATCAGTAATCGGGGCCGTAACACTGGCAGAATTCCTGTCATATTCGCTTATCCGCTCCGTAACACTTATGCTTATAAGCTATGCAATCATAATTACAATCAACAGCATAATTTATACCGCTATCTATGGTAAATATCTGCAAAAGCTAAATCTGATAGCCCAGTACCACAACGATATTTACAGGAGCATTTCCAGGATTATAGTTACCCTTGTATGGATATTCTGGGCTGTTATTACCCTGAAACTGTTTAATGCATGGGACGGGGTAAACGGATTTCTTACAGGCGTCTGGAAAAATACCTTCAATGTGGGATCTCTGCCTCTGAGTCTTGGAAGCATAGTAATGTTTTTTGTTATTATCTGGCTTACTCTTTTTCTCTCGAGGAAAATTAAGATTATTATTGAAGGTGAAATTGCGCCAAGGGTTAAAATGAAAAGGGGAGTACCCGGAGCACTTTCACTGATGCTCAGGATAAGCATTATTTCAATAGGTTTCCTGATAGCAGTTGCAGCGGCAGGATTCGGACTCGATAAGCTTGCTATACTTCTTGGTGCACTCGGGGTTGGTATCGGCTTCGGACTTCAGAATATATTCAATAACCTTGTTTCAGGTATTATCCTGGCATTTGAACGCCCGATACAGGAAGGCGATATTATAGAGGTGGGCGAATTCTGGGGAACAGTAAAGGAAATTGGCATACGGTCATCAACCATATTCACCTTCGAGGGCGCTGAAGTAATTGTCCCTAACGGCAACTTAATTTCCAACGAATTGATTAACTGGACCCTTACCGACAGGAACAGGAGGGTTGAGGTGACAGTTGGTGTAAAATATGGTACCGATCCCGACCTCGTACTTAATATCCTCCATAAGGTTGCTGAAGAACACCAGGATATACTGCAGGAACCTGCTGCCCTGCCACTGTTTTCAGGATTTGGAGACTCATCTCTTGATTTCAGGATGCTGTTCTGGATTGCAAAAGCAGATATGCGTTTCAGTATACAGAGTGATGTAAATGTAAAAATAAACAAAGCCCTTAAAGAAGCAGGTGTTGAAATACCCTTCCCACAGGTCGATCTTCACGTTAAATCAGTAGATGAAATGGCAAAGTTTAAGACTTCCTGATCTTATTCTCAGTCCCGGGTTTAATAATTATAATATCCTGAACAGCCCGAATAGTTAATTGATCCGGGATTATTTTTATGGTAGTCAATTATTACTTCAGCAGGGGTTCATCCTTGCGGCACGAAACGGCAAATACTAGCGCCGGTGTTATATATTTCTTTCCTGGACACACCTCTCTTTTACTGTTTCTGAGTCCCTAAGAAAGGTACATAGAAATATTATCCTGTGTTTTGATTAATAATAAATAGCTGGGTTCATAGCTCCATATCTAATAAATTTCATATTTTGGAGATATATTCAGAAAAACTATCGACTATGAAATATTCCAGGCTTGCCTTTAGTGCTATTGTTACGATTCTGCTGATTTTAGCTTCATGCGGGGACAAAACTTCTGAAAGATTCAAGTTGCTTACCGGGCATGCCTGGCAGAGCGACAGCCTCCTGGTTGATGGCATGGATGCCAGCGGACCAGGAGAAATGCTGGAGAAATTCGTTGGCGAAGCCATGTTTTACGAAGATGGCTCAGGTTATTTCGGTCAGTACACAGGTGGATGGTACTTCTCGAATAATGAAACAGATATTACAATAACCTCTGATTCACTGGCACTTCCGCTAACTTCCAATATTGACGAATTGACTGGCGAATCGTTTAAAATAAGTACCAGGTTTACTACTGCCCAGAGTATTGTACTTGATATCAGGATCACATTTAAGGCAAAATAAATTTGCTGATGCCTAGACTCTTACTTTGCTTCATACTGCTGTTTGGGCTCTTCTCTGCATTAAATTCCCAGACAACAATAAAAGGTATCATTATTGATAATAACAGCGGGAAGAAACTACCCGGGGTTCATATCTTGTATAAAAACTCGGGAACTCTCAGTAATCCTGATGGAAGCTATAGCATCGAAGTTGAGCCAGGCTCCGCTACTATCAGCTTTAGCTGCATGGGATATGAAGCCACCAGCCGGCAGGTATCGGTGCAGGAAGGAGCTGAATTGCATCTTGATTTAAGCCTCATGCCGGCGATAACATCAATAAACGAGATTGTGGTAACTGCAGGCAAGAACAGGCAGAAGATGTCGGATATTACGGTATCCATGGCTGTTATCAAACCTTTCGACCTGTCTAAGAACCATATTATTAACGCTGAAGAACTGATTGATAAAACCCCTGGCATTGAGATTACCGATGGTCAGGCATCTGTAAGGGGAGGAAGTGGATACAGTTACGGTGCCGGAAGCAGGGTTTTAACACTGATTGATGGTTTGCCTGCACTTTCAACAGATGCTGGTAATATCAAATGGAGCACCCTTCCAATAGAGAATGTTTCCAGGATTGAGATTATGAAAGGTGCCTCTTCGGTACTTTATGGCTCGTCGGCAATTAATGGTGTAATAAACTTTATCACCAGGGATGCCCGTACAGAAGCCCTGACAAGGTTATCCCTCGTAACAGGTATTTACGATTCGCCCGCACGAAAAGAATGGAAATGGTGGACCGGTCCCAGGATGCTTCAGAATATCTCCTTCAGCCATAGTCTTGTTCGTGGAAACACGGGTATAGGGGTGGGAGCCAGGCTTATGAACGATGATGGCTACAGGAAATTTAACGATGAACAGAATGCCCGGATTAATGTAAATTTAAAAAAAGAGTCCCAAAAAAGGAAGGGTTTAAGTTATGGGCTGGCAATAAATACCAGCTATACCGCAAAGAATGATTTTCTTTTATGGGAGAATGCCGATGAAGGTGCATTAATACAGAGCGAATCAACAGAAATGGAATACAGGGGTTTGTCACTTGCCCTCGATCCCTTCCTTAATTTTGAACGCGACAGTACAGTAAGTCACAGGATAAGCTCACGCTTGCTGTCAAATTTTAATCGCCTGCCCGGGAATTCCAATAATAACAGCGATTCATATTCAGCCTACCTTGAATATCACTATTCAAACAGAATTAACAGCAAACTGCGTTTGTCTGCCGGCAGCAGCCAGCAGTATAGCTCTATTATATCCAACTTTTACGGCAACCACCGTGGGTTTAATATTTCTGCCTTCTCCCAGATCGATTACACTTTCAGCAAAAGACTGAGCGGCATATCCGGACTGAGGATAGAACAATACCTGCTCGATGGAGTTTTTGACCGGCCGGTGCCTATAGCAAGGGCCGGCATAAATTATAAGGCCGGCAGCAGGACATTTCTGAGGGCATCCTTCGGCCAGGGCTACAGGTATCCCTCCATCGCCGAGAAACATGCCTATACCACAGTGGGCGCAATCAGGATATTCCCGAATACTGAAATAAGGGCCGAGAAGGGATGGAGCAGTGAAGCGGGACTGCGCCACGATATATCGGCCGGGCTCGTTAGCGGAATATTTGATATCTCATTATTCTACTCGCGCTACCGCGATATGATCGAATATGTTTTTGGGAGTTACCCCGATCCACTGACTGATATTCCAGGACTGGGATTTAAACCTGTGAATATTGAAAATTCTGTTGTTTACGGACTGGAGCTGGATTTGAGCTTTAACAGGCCCATAGGACATTTTAATAATACGCTCAGAGGCGCTTATACTCTTATTTTTCCCTACGAAGTAAGAAGAACAGTATCCTCAGGTGAGAGTAAATTTCTGAAATACAGGCGGAAACATTCGGCTTTGATTTCCTATGACCTTGGTTATAAAGCTTTTTCATCTGGCATTACCCTTTATGCAAAGTCAAAACTGATGGCTATAGATGATGTGTTTGTTAACGAGCTGTCACGCGAAACCATTTTACCCGGCTTTTACGATTACTGGCTCGAAAACAATACCGGATTTCTTAGTGCAGATTTTACAATTTCGTATCGGTTTAAGGGCATGTTAACAGGGTCGTTTAATATAAAAAACCTTACTAATACGGAATATATGGGCAGGCCCGGAGATATTCAGCCGCCCAGGTTCTTCTCTGTACAGGTGACAAAAATATTTATGTAGCCATTGTATCAGAGCCGGTCGAGTTCCGACTCAAGAATCCTGGCACACCACACGCTCATTATCTCATCGTCCATTCTCATCCAGCCGGCATAAATATTACCATTGTAAGCATCCACATCAATATAATCTCCAAAGAATATTGAATTAACTGGCGAAAAAGAGCTTTTACTTATTCTGAAGCTGCTAAAACTCTCCCCGCCGTCATCCGACCTTGCCATAAATACATCTGTTTCCACTCCCGTAGTAGTGCTGCGGTCATAATAAACCACGTAGATAATTCCTGTCACGGGATCAACACATATATTTGGGAGAAACTGGTGACTTACTGTATTATCAGTATTCACTTTAAGCGGATCGGTCCATGTATTTCCTGAATCGTCCGATTTAATAATAAAGATATCGGTATTATCCAATCCGTTTCTCTGGTCCGACCACAGTACATAAATATTGCCACTGTGCTCAGAATCGCTGTTATCGCACACGGTAAAAGGAAGGCCGTTACACCTTGATATTCCAGGTATATCAAAATCCCAGCCGCCCGGCGTCTCCTCTATTACTGCATCAGATCCAAAACTGAGACCGCCGTCTGTGGACCTGTCGAAATAGATGCCATCAGGACCCGCCCATGCAATATATATATTGCCATTGTTATCTATTGCAGGTACAGCACCTTCCATTGTGTTGTCTCCATCAATACAATCTCCCTCACTATCGCTTATCACAATTGGATCAGACCATGTTTCAGCAAGATCCTCAGACCGTGAAAATCTGATACGGCTTTTATCTGTTGGATCACTACTGCCATATAAATCAAATTCGGTCCAGCTCATATAGATATTCCCTGCGTACTGTGAGTCTGAATTATCAGCAGCCAGCCATTCCTTGTCCTGGTTTTTATCAGTAGTATAGCCTACGCCCACACCATCATCCCAGGTCTGTCCGCCGTTTATAGACCTGTGGACTACTATACGGTCGATAAATGCCGGTCTTGCCGGATTTGAGAGGTGGGCATAATATGCATAAGCATTTTTATCGAACATCAGCACCGGATCTCCCCATACTCCATAAAGGCTTGAAGTTAAGACTCTTTCCGACCATATAGTTCCGCCTGTAAACGACCAGTAATGATAATGCAGGTTGGAGCCGGCAACAACGTTCTCTGCATTTACCGGGTTTATTGCAATGGTAATCTCATTAGGACGCTCATTGGTAAAAGAACTTGCCCTGTAATTTGGAATCTCATACTTTGCAGGAGCAGGTGTTTTCTTTTCACAACCCGAAATAAGAGCAACTAATATTATCAATATGAACAACGAATATCTCACAGCAACTTGTTTAAAATGTAAAGGTATAAAAATCATTGCACATAGTAAGATATACCGAAATGCCCAGATTCTGCTCAGTTTTTGCCATTAAATGCCATTCTGCCTGTCTTATATTAGCTAAATAATCTATCTCTAATAATTCGCTATGAGTAAATATTTTAAAGATCCTCTAAATTCCGGATTTACAGGTATATTATTACTAATTCTTCGAATAGCTGTAGGATGGCACTTCCTTTATGAGGGTATATCCAAATTGTTTTCAGAAGGGTGGACTTCATATGACTTTCTTTCAATGTCTGACTGGTTATTCTCTGGCATTTTTCACTGGATTGCCAATAATCCCCTGGCTCTGGAGATAACAGATTTTCTTAATATCTGGGGATTGATTATTATCGGGCTAGCTTTATTTTTTGGTATATTTACAAGAATAGCGTCCTGCGGAGGCGTAGCCCTGTTGTTACTTTACTACATTGCCAATCCACCATTAATAGGCATGGGTTTTGGAGCGCCCGCCGAAGGAAGTTATTTAATTGTTAATAAGAATGTTATCGAAATGCTGATCCTGGCAGTGTTTATGTTCTTGCCTGAAAAGTCCCTTCCCGGAATAGACAGGCTTTTTATCTACTTAAAAATAATATATTTACGAAGCAAAGAGGATAAAAATCCATACAAATCCCCAAATGTTGAAGGAATAAAACGCAGAGAGGTAATAAAGAATTTAGCAGCATTGCCATTTTTTGGTGCCTTTGTAATTGCTGCAATTAAGAAAAAAGGTTGGTTAAGTTATGAAGAGAAGTTTTTGCAGGAGACAGATGCAGATGCTGTGAGCTCT
>JAZBNV010000107.1:0-39352 GCA_036350795.1 Marinilabiliaceae bacterium | reverse complement strand
TGTCCCCGCCGTTATCCGATCTTGCCATAAATACATCTGTCTCTACTCCTGCAGCAGTGCTTCTGTCATAATAGACTATATAGATGATTCCTGTTACAGGATCAACGCATATGTTAGGGAAAAACTGGTGACTTACCGTATTATCATTGTTAACTTTTAGCGGATCAGTCCATGTATTTCCCGAATCTTCCGACTTAATAATAAAGATATCGGTATTATCCAATCCGTTTCTCTGGTCCGACCACAGTACATAAATATTACCACTGTGCTCAGAATCACTGATATCGCAAACTGTAAAAGGCATGCCATTACAGCGGGAAATTTCAGGTACGTCAAAACCCCATCCTCCCGGCATGGGAGCAAGAACCATATCCGTGCCAAAGCTTAGTCCTCCATCAGTTGATTTATCGAAGTAAATTCCTTCAGGACCTGCCCAGGCGATATATATTTCACCATTATTACCAACTGCAGGCACAGCTCCTTCCATGGTATTATCATCATCCTGACAATCACCTTCCGTATCACTTATTGTTATCGGCTCTGACCAGGTTTCTGAGAGATCATCAGAAAACGAAAAGCGTATCCTTGATTTATCTGCCGGGTCGTTGCTTCCATAAACATCAAATTCTGTCCAGCTTAAATAAAGGTTACCTGAATATTGAGAGTCGCTGTTATCGACAGCCAGCCACTCCTTATCCTGGACCTTTGGGGTGTTATACCCAATACCCCTTCCATCATCCCAGGTCTGACCACCATTTATCGATCTCTGAACAACAATCCTGTCTATCCAGGCCGGCCCTTCAGGATTGGAGAGATGAGAATAATAGGCATAAGCATTATTATCAAAAATTACAACTGGGTCACCCCATACCCCATACAGGCCCGAAACCAGGCTTCGTTCTGACCAGGTTGTCGCACCTGTAAACGACCAGTAATAATAATCAAGGTTAGACCCGGCGATTATATTTTCTGTATTTAAAGGATTTATTGCTATTGTTATCTCATTTGCGCTCAGATTGGTATACGAGCTGACCCTGTAATTTGGTATTACATACTTCCCTGGCTCCGGGCTTTTTTTCTCGCAGGCAGAAAGTATAATAAGTATTGTGAGAAGCAGTACACTTATCTTTTTCATTTTTCTTTGTTTTTGTAAAGATAATAATTTAGAAATTTGATAGTAAGCGCTTTTTGAATCACAATTTGTGTCCTGCATTCATTAATATTTTGCCAATATGCTTACCTTTTCAATCTTAATACTAATATTCGATAAGTTGTAGTTAAAAGCTTAAAAAAATGAGAATTCCTATTATCATAATTTCAGCAGTTCTGCTTGCCGGATGCCTCAGGCAAGACAAAACCTCCGGCATGGTTGACAATGTATTTGCGGATGCTTTATGGATCACCGATAGTACTGACCTGCCAGATAAGGATTCGATGTTTTATGCAGACTACCCGGCTCCACTCTTCAGGAAAGAATTCAGAATTGATTCGCCAGTCGAAGAGGCAAGGCTATACATTACGGCAGCTGGTTACTACCTTGCCTCTTTAAACGGACAGGATGTAGGGGAAGTTGTGCTTGATCCGGACTGGACAGATTTCAGTAAAAGGATTTATTTCAGGGAATACGACCTAAGTAATCTAATAACAGGCGGAGAGAACTGTATAGGTGTTACACTTGGTAATGGCTTTTATAATCCGCTGCCTCTTCGCATGTGGGGTCACTTAAACCTTCGTCAGAAACTGACTGTGGGCAAACCTGCTTTTATTGCCAGGCTTGTAATTAAGTACACTGATGGCAAAGAGGAAGAAATTGTTACTGACAGTACATGGAAATCAGCACCGGGTCCTCTTATGAAGAATAGCGTTTACCTTGGTACCGTATACGATGCACGCATGGAACTTAAGAATTGGAACAAAAAGGCTTTTGACGATGATTCGTGGAGCAGGGCAGTTGTTGCCGGCTCTCCGGGAGGTAAGCTAATAAAGGCTATCGCTCCGCCCGTTAAAATTGTGAGTGAAATACAGCCGGAAAAAATATATTTATCCACACCTGGCAGGTGGATAGTTGATATGGGGAAAAACTTTACCGGCACTTACCACATTAAATTATCAGGACAGAGGGGCGACACCATAAATTTCAGGTTCGGAGAACGAATATATGATGACGGCAGCCTTAATCCCATGACAGCCGTGGCAGGCCAGATAAAAAGAAAGGGGCTTGGTGGCCCGGGAGCCCCTGATATTGCATGGCAAAGCGACAGTTACATTATTGGAGATAGTACAGAAAGATACTTTACGCCCGGTTTTACCTACCATACTTACAGGTATATGGAAATTTCAGGACTCAGGTATAAGCCTGATATACACGACGTAAAGGGTTTATTTATTCATAGTGATGTCGACAACAGGAATACATTCTCCTGTTCCTCTCCACTTTTGAACTCAATCCAGGAAGCAACAGAGCGCACCTTTCTTTCAAATCTTGTAAGCGTACAGTCAGATTGCCCGGCCCGTGAAAAATTTGGCTATGGGGGCGACCTTAATGCAACAGCAGAGTCATTCATATACAACTTCGATATGCATGACTTCTACCGAAAAACTGTTTACGACTGGATAGATGCAATAAATGATTCTGCCTTTGTGGACACAGCACCTTTTGTGGGTATAAATTATTGCGGTATCAGCTGGGAGTCAGCCTTCCTGCTTACACAATACTACCTCTATCTTTACTACAATGATGTTAAAATAGTGGAAGAGCTTTATGAGTTCAATAAAAAGTGGATGGAAAAAGTGGCCGCTATCCACCCTGACCTGCTTGTTGACAGCGGCCTGAGCGATCACGAATCATTAAAGCCTGTCCCGGTAGAACTTACAGGTACCTGCCATTACCTGCAATGCGCAAGGGTAATGGCAGAGTTTGCGTCGCTTATGGATGATAAGGAATATGAACAAAGATATAAAGAACTGGCCCTGAAACTTACAGAGCTCTTAAGATCAGAATTCTGGGATAAACCTGTTAAAGGAGATATAAACCGACAGACCCTCTTTTCTGCGCTGCTCTACCATGATATTATACCTGCCGATCAGCTTGGTGCAGCCAGGGACTCACTTCTTAAGGCTATTGATGCTGCCGAAGCCGGTCATTTTATAACAGGCATCTTCGGTACCAAATACATCCTTGATGCACTTTCAGAATATTCCCCTGTAATGGTATATGATATTGTAAACAGCACAGATTACCCTGGCTGGGGACATATGATCGACAGGGGGGCTACAACAATCTGGGAAACCTGGAAGGAGAGTGATAATACTTTCTCAAACTGCCATCCTATGTTCGGTTCAGTTTCTGAGTGGTTTTACCGCTGGCTGGCCGGTATACGACCCAATCCTGAATACCCCGGTTTCAGCAGGTTTACCATTGCTCCGGCTACACCAGCCAACCTTCAGTATGTAAACTGTACCTACACTTCTCCCTTTGGCCCGATTGGTTCTGACTGGGAAAGAATAAGTAAGGACGAATACACCTATTATATAAAGATTCCCCCCGGAACCTCAGCAGATATAGTGCTGGATGTTAAAGATTCACAGTTTGTAATAATCGAAAAAACAGACGGAGATGAGCAGTCCAATATTACACGGAACTCAGAAAGAGGAAACTTTACACTGGCAGAAGGTGATTACACTGTAAGAGTAAGCTTAAAAGAAAATTGACCAGAACATGAGTAAGACAAGTATAGTTCTATTAATTATATTATGTATGTTTTATTCCTGTAAAAGCACGGGAGTGGACCATAGTGCAAGGCCAAACATATTATTCCTCCTTGTGGACGACCAGCGCAATGATGTTCTTTCATGCACCGGGCATCCCATCGTCAGAACACCTGCAATTGACAGGCTTGCAGAAAGAGGGGTCTTATTTACACGGGCATATGTTACAACTTCAATATGTGCAGCCAGCAGGGCAAGTATCCTTAGCGGCCTCTACGAAGGCAGGCATAACTATACCTTTGGAACAGCTCCCCTTAAAATGGAGTTTCTTGAAGCTTCGTACCCTATGCTACTAAAAAAAGCAGGGTATACTACAGGGTTTATTGGCAAGCTTGGTGTTAGCCTTGAGAAACAGGACAGCATACTCTCAGAAATGTTCGATTTCTGCAGCTTATCTCCGTCCGGCGTACCCTATATTATAAAAAATGAAGATGGAAGCAGCAGGCATTCTGCCGAAATTAAAGGTGAGCAGGCTATTGAGTTTATAAGACAGCAGTCGCACAATAAGCCCTTTTGCCTTTCGGTAAGCTTTAATGCCGTGCACGCTGTTGATGGCAATTTAACACCCGGCCTGGAAGGACATTATCCTTACTCACCTTCGCTTGCCTATCTCTATGAGAATGATACTATGCCACCTCCCAGATTATCCGACCCGGCCATTTACGAGAGTCACCCGACCTTCCTGAAAGAATCCATGAACAGGGAAAGGTATTTCTGGCGCTGGGACACAGACGAAAAATACCAGGTAAATATGAAGGCCTACCTTCGTATGCTAAGCACCTGCGACAGGGTTATCGGGGATATAGTGACTGCTCTTCAGGAATCAGGACTGGCAGATAACACCATTATCATTTATTCTTCTGACAATGGATATTATATGGGCGAAAGGGGTTTTGCCGGCAAATGGACCCATTACGAAGAAGCTCTCAGGATACCCCTGGTTATTGTTGATCCCAGGGTAGGAGAGGAGCCCGGTATCAGGGCCCTTGATAATATGGTGCTCAACATCGACATACCGGCCACGATAGTGAATTATGCCGGACTACCACTGCCTGGTGGATACCAGGGAGAAAGCCTCCGGGAACTTGTGTCGGGTAAAAAAGTAAACAACTGGCGCAGTTCTTTCCTTACAGAGCACAGGATGGAGCATATTAAAATTCCGAAATACGTAGGAATCCATTCAGAAAGATACGTATATGCCATTTACTACGAACAGGATCCTGCCTACGAATTCTTGCATGATCTCCTGCTTGATCCGGATCAGTTAAAGAACCTGGCATACGAACAGGAATATAGTTCGCTTCTTGATTCCCTCAGAGCCGAGTGCTATAAATATGAGAAGATGATTTCAGAAAAATAGACCAGCTGTTTCTACTTCTTGTTCTTTTGATTTACCCAGTATCTTTTCCTTGCTTCCTCCGGATCGGCATTAAGAGGAATATAGATTTTAGTCCTGTAATCAATTACAACCTCTCTTAGCTTTGACAGGTTGGGAGAGGTATAGTTCGAAGTATTTTTTTTGTCTATCATAGAATATATATGTAAATAAGAACCTGAGCTATGAGCTTCAGTGTGGCTAATTAAAAGAAAATTGGCCCAGATTTCTTACAATATAACACTTTTTTCCGGATAAAGTTCTGTAATTGACTGAATTATTGAGAATAAACATAAGCCTGGCATTCTTATTCCTCTTATGCCAGCAGATGGTAACAGCAGGGAACAGGGAGCTAAGTTATGCCTGGAATCTTCGTACATATACAAGCTTATCATCACCTGTATTGTAGAAATCCATCATTGTATGTTCGAGGATATAACCATATCTTTCATAGAATGCCCTGGTTGACTCGTAAAGGGGTATTGATGATGTTTCAGCATAAATGGCCCTGCCACCACTTGCTTTAACCTTCTTTTCCATTTCATGCATAAGTAGTTTGCCCAGGCCTGAATTCTGGAAGGATTTTTCTGTTGCAATCCAGTAGAGATCGTAGCTAATCAGGGAACATGGAATCAGGCCATAGCACAGATATGCAACAACCTGGTCTCCCTTATCAGCAAAGATAAATTCGTAGCCGCTTTCCTTTCCCCTTTGCAGGGTTTCTTCGGCCAGCTCAACTGCAACTTCAATTTCATCCGGCCTGAAGAAACCGGTTGAAGTGCATATGTTCCTGATTGCTGCCGGATCATCAGCCCGGAGAGAGTTTCTGAGTACAATATCTTTATTCATCCTAACAATCATTTAAAATTCTCTGAATTGCATCTGTAAAATTCCATCCGGCTTTTTCGACAGCGGCGAAGAAGCCTGAATCGGGCGAGAGGCAGGGATTTGCGTTTACCTCCAGTACATATGGATTCCCAGGCTTATCAACACGGAAGTCAATTCTTGCATATCCTCTTAAATCAAATACAGTCCAGCACATACTGCTGATCCTTCTTAGTTCCTCAATAAGATCATTATCTTCCTCTGGGAAGTCGAATGACCTGAGAGTATTGTTATATTCAAACGATGACTCGTCCCACTTGGCCTTATACCCAACTATTGCAGGCTTCGATTCCGGGTAATCCCTGAATATAATTTCTGCAGGAGGGAGCACTACAGGACCTGAATCGCCGGCAAGCACGGAGATATTGAATTCTCTTCCGGGAATAAACTCTTCTGCAAAAAAACTGGCACCGTACTTGAGTCCGTATTCAATCAGTTTTACCGGGTTATTGCCGCTAAATAAACTTGAATCATCAATCCCGACCGATGCGTCTTCATAGAGTGGCTTTGCAATATATGTATGAGAGCTTTCTCCCCTCCACGATTCGTTTACAGTAAACCATCCGGGAGTAGGAATCGAATTCCATTTCATGATTTTCTTGGCAAAGATCTTATTCGACGTAAGAATCATTGCTTCAGGACCTGAGCCCGTAAATGGAATGCCCATGCTTCGAAGAAGTGATGGCGCCAGGTGGATCAGTTCAGCTATATTGTCGATGCTCTCAACAAGGTTAAATACAATATCAGCCTCCGCCTTCAGAATGCTGTTCCTGGCCCGCTTAAGGTCCGATCCCATTGTACCAGTAGAAGTATCATAACCCAGGCTCAGCAGGGCTTCCCTTACAGCTTCTGCCTGCACCAGGACATCCAACTCATCCATGGTGGGTTTTTCAGAGAGTTCGTTGGTAAGAATATGGATCTTTTTCATTTTACTATTGGTGGATCTTTTTAATTGCCGATTGCATAATCATTTCAATAAGTTCCTTATATGATATTCCGTTCAGGGCCGACAGGATAGGCAGGTCGGAATGCTCCGGATGAATGCCTGCAAGAGGATTAATTTCAATAAATCCGGGGATACCTTTCTCGTCACACCTGATATCAATTCTTCCACCGTCCTGGCAATTTAACAGTTTCCAAACAGATATTGCAAGCCTGGCACATTCATCGGCAACGCTGTCGGTAGCAAGTTTGTATTCAACCAGCTCCTCGCATTCTTCCTTGTTTACATATGAGTATACATTTGCCTCAGCCTCCGACTTCAGGAATATCTCCATAACTCCGGTAACGTGCGAATCTGCTCCAGTGCCAACAATCCCAACAGTAAATTCGCGACCACTCAGATATCGTTCCACCAGTACGGGCTGATTAAAACGAACGAGCAGCCCGGTACAGACTTTAAAAAGCTCCTCCTTTGTATTAATTACTGACCTGGCATCTATACCCTTCCCGGTTCCTTCAGCAAGAGGCTTTGCAAACAGAGGAAAGCGGAGATCTATATCGCTGATATCGTCAGGGCTTTTTACAACAGCAAAGTCGGGTGTCGCCAGCCCGGCATCCCTTACAACCATTTTAGTCAGTGCCTTATTCAAAGTAAGGGAAAGTACCAGGGGATCTGAGAAAACATATGGAATCTGCCAGGCATCCAGCAGAGCGGGCACCTGGGCTTCACGCCCTGTTCCAAACATACCTTCACATATATTAAAAACAATGTCCCAACGGTCGCCTTTTACCAGCCTGCCGGCCAGTTCTTTAATATTTCCTATCCGATCGGTTTCATATCCAAGGCTTCTGAGTGTGCTCTCAATGGCATCAATTGTATCATCCCTGTCAAACTCTGCAGTTTCCTCCTCACTGAATCCCATCCTGAGATAATCTGATCTCAGGTCATATGTTAATCCTGTTTTTATCATTATTTATATAATTCGCTATGTAAACCGGTAAAGAAAGACCTGGCATTTATTCCCAGCACCCTGTTCCTGTATCCACCCTCCTGTATAACAACAGCAGGATAGCCCAGGCTGCCTATCATTACGCCATTTTTCCTGAAATCGTCGGCCAGCAGGCTCCAGGTACCTGTAGGATCATTTTTGGCAATATCCAGGCCAAGAGCAATAACAAGGAATTCGGGAGAAAACTTCTGAATTACCTTTAAGGCCTTCTCCAGGGCCTTTCGGTAATCATCTGGGCCTATAGTTTCCTTAAGGGCTATATTAAGATTATATCCCTCTCCTTTTCCGCTGCCCTTTTCATCGGCATATCCGCTGAAATAGGGATAGGCAAACGAGGGATGGCCATGGATTGAAACGGTAAATACATCATCTCTCTCATAAAAAATCTCCTGCTGCCCGTTGCCGTGATGATAATCAATATCGAGTATAGCTACCTTTCCATATTTTGAAAGGTGATTTGCAACAATCGCGTTGGAATTAAAATAACAGAAGCCTCCAAAGACTTTTGTTTCTGCGTGATGCCCCGGAGGTCTTATAAGAGCATATGCGATCTTGTATCCATCCAGCAAGCCATCTGCACATGTCAGGGCACAATCGACAGCCCTTCTTGCAGCCAGGTATGCATTCTGATTAAGAGGGGTAAATGTATCAATGCAATAGTAGCCTGCGAGTACAGAATCATCAACCGGCGGACGTGTGGCATTCCTTATAGGAAATACATAGGGATAAATTGAATTACCGGGTTTTAATGATTCACAAACCCTTTTAAAATATTTCAGGTAACCCCGGTCATGTATATCATAGAGATGGTGCTCCGGGTAGCTGTCGGGAGCCTGCCGCAAAAAAAGGCCCGTTGGCTCAATCTCCTTAAGTATTGAATCTATTCTTACCGGCGACTCAACATAGCCCCTGTCCTGCACATGATGAATGGTATGCTTGTCATTTACAACCAGTAAAACACGATTCCTTGAAATATGATTAAGCGGACCTGCAAGAGCTGCTACGGTCTTTTTTACATAAATTGGCTTTCTCAGCTTAACAGGGTTATCAATAACCGACGATACAATCTTGCTGATATAGTCGGGCGGGCAATAATCTCCATACTTACGTTCGAGTATTGCCCGTATAACCGATTGGATAAAACTGCGGTCGCCTTTATCCTCATTTCCAAGAAAATCAATTAGAAGGTAGGGTGGGCAGTCGTCGCCAGGTTTTACAGGAGTCTCATAAAGAGTATTGATAAGTGGAAATGCTCCGAATCTTTCGTAAAACTTCAGCCTTGCTTTATTCTGCTCAAGTATAGCATGGTCGGAGCAAAGGGCCGGATCATCCGGCAAACACTCAAAAAAGAGTCCCTTTACGCCAAGATGGACAGATTCTTCCCTAATTCTCTGGTAAAGAGCTCCACCCACGCCACCCGAGGTTTGCCCCCTGCGTGATGCTACAAAATCAAGAAAGGTAAAATTAAGATCAGGTGCGTACATCAACAGGGCAAAGCCAAGTACATTGCCGGTTTTACTCTCGGCAACAAAGAGCGAGGTCTGGAGCTTAAACTTAAGAGAATCGCGTAACTGGTCGGGTATCAGATCAAGCTTGGCTTTATCAATATCCGGAAACTGGTTCTCTAAAATATCCCTTACCTGCCTTATTGCACTCTGGTCAGCATCGAACCTGTCGCTGAGTATTCTTCTGATTCTGAACATTTAAGTATGGCTATAAACTGATATCAGGCTCATGATCAATATGCATCATGACCTGCTATGCCATGCGAAAAACCGGACGTACCTTTGCCATGATCGGGATAGATGTACTCCTTGCCTTCAAAGTTTCTTAAGATAAGCCCCTTTTCATTTCGTCCTGTAACATATTCAGGGAGTATAGGTATTTTACCACCGCCTCCGGGTGCGTCAATTACAAAATGTGGAATTGCATACCCCGAAGTGAAACCCCTCAGGCCCTTAATAATCTCCAGTCCTTTTTCAACCGATGTCCTGAAATGTGTTGAACCGGGGATGGGATCGCACTGGTAGATATAATATGGTTTTACCCTTACTTTCAGGAGCTCGTGAAAAAGCTTCCTGAAAGTTTCTGTGTTGTCGTTTATTCCTTTTAAAAGCACTGTCTGGCTTCCAAGAGGTATCCCGGCATCAGCAAGCATATTACATGCTTTTCTTGTTTCAGGGCTAAGCTCTTCGGGATGGGTAAAGTGAAGACTCATAAAAAGAGGATGGTACTTCCTGAGAATTCTGATCAGCGAGGGAGTAATTCTCTGAGGGAGTACGGCAGGTACCTTTGTACCTATCCTTATTATCTCTATGGAAGGGATAGCTCTCAGTTTCGACAGCAAATAATCAATCATGCCATCTGAAAGTGTCAGGGGATCACCGCCTGACAGGATAACATCCCTGACTTCACTGTGCTGTTCTAAATATTCGAAAGCCTGGTCCCAGTCTTTTCTGCCGGACATGCCGTTATGCTTTTCCTTTGCAACCATATGCGACCTGGTGCAATAGCGGCAATAGGTGCTGCAGAAATCCGTTACAAGAAAGAGTGCCCTGTCGGGGTACCTGTGTACAAGACATTTTGTAACGCTGTCATTGTGTTCATGCAGTGGATCAGATGACTCATCTGCTGATGTAAATAATTCATCCATAACCGGCACAACCGATCGCCTGAGGGGATGATCAGGCCTGCATCCGGCAAGTAAGGATGCATAATATGGCGTAATACGCACCGGGAGGTTGATGTTCTGCTCAACAACAGCAAGCTCATCATTTGAGAGATTCAAAAATGTCGAGAGTTCATTTATCGATTTGAAACTATTTCGCAACTGCCATTGCCAGCTGTTCCAATCAGCCTGGTCAGCAGCCGGGAAATGTTTTCTGATAAATGCCTGGGGTAATTGTCTGGTAGGATGGAGTTGTTTCCTGCTAACAGTGTTTAAAGCTTTTCCACTATCTGGGAGTGGAGGTTCCTGGATTTCTGCCTCTTCAGAAGCAGAACTCCAAACATTCGCTTTTACAGGTTTCATCTAAGTTGTAAGGTCTGATAATTCTATATAAATTTAGTTTAACATATCTGTTTGCCTGACTGACCCTTACGACAGATTTATTCAACTGCAATCAGCCAGGTTTTACTCTGCAAGTATATGCATTTTTTGAATCTGTTGTTCTTGCAAATAAAAAATTTATTAACAGGCTATATAATTGATATACTGCATATTAACAAGTTAGCTAAAATAGAGGCAATTATGGCGTGCCCTTAAAGAGCTCTTTTTTTATTGAAGATTGTTATAAGCTGATAAAACAGCAGGCAGAGCTGCCTTCTTTGAATGTTCTGAAAAAGCTGATTCAAAGTATTTATTTCGCTGCAAAATTCCTGAAAAAAAAATGGCTTTAAGCTTTCTGTCCTTTTCTTAATCAGTCCCTTATAAGATAGCTCAATAGCGGTTGGCATGACAAAACAGGCTGCCGGATTTTTTATAAGACAGGGGGGTATTGATTATTCAACTTCAAAGGTTTCCCGTCCCTTCTTATAATTGGAAGGTTTTCCGGTAATCCATTTTCTGATTCATCGTTATCATCAAACATGCTATATTCTATTTACCGATACAAAAATTTCTGAAAATATTGCCCAGAATCTCATCGCTGGATATTTCTCCGGTAATCTCGCCCAGGTAATATATTGCCTGCCTCAGATCCATTGCCACAAGATCTTCAGGAATATCGTTGTCGAGACTTTCAAGCACCCTGGAAAGACTCTCAGAGCACCTGCTGAGTGCATCAAAATGCCTCAGGTTGGTAATAACCAGGGCTGAACTATCACCGGGGGAGTCTGAAACATACTGAGTCAGGTACTTTGTGAGTGTCTCAATTCCTGTTCCCTTTATTGCAGATACAATTATGCAGCGCGAGTCCCTGCAGGTAAGACTATTTTTTAATTGATTCAGCTCTTCTTTCGTTAAAAGATCACTTTTATTGACTATCAGTATAAGCTCCTTCTGAGTATCAACAAGCTGATCGCTTATGGCCCGGTAAGCTTTGTTGATAAGCTCGGGAGAATCGGTGGCATCTGCAAGCAATAATACTATATCTGACTGGTCTATTTTCTGATAAGTCCTTCTTATACCAAGGTTCTCAATCACATCTGCTGTTTCCCTGAGTCCTGCGGTATCGATAAACCTGAAAAGAATACCTCCTATTATAATTGTATCCTCAATTACATCCCTGGTAGTACCGGGTATTTCAGAAACAATAGCCCGGTCATCCTTTAGCAGGGCATTGAGCAGGGTCGATTTGCCGGTGTTTGGCTTTCCAACAATTGCAACAGGCACCCCATTCCTGATCACATTCCCGTAGCTGAACGAGGCGGCGAGCGAATCAGTGTAATTCTTAATCTCCTCTACCATTAATCTTAATTGGGAACGGTCTGCAAATTCCACCTCTTCTTCTCCAAAGTCGAGTTCCAGTTCAAGCATCGAAGCAAAGTGCAGCATTCTCTCCCTGAGCCTGTTAATCTCTTCTGAATATGCCCCGCGCATCTGCTTCAATGCAAGTCGATGAGAGGCTTCAGTTTCTGATGCAATAAGATCTGCAACGGCCTCGGCCTGCGATAAATCCATTTTGCCATTCAAATATGCCCTCTGTGTAAACTCCCCGGGACGTGCAGGGGAGGCCCCGCACTTAAGCAGTAGCTCAAGTATTCTCTTAACTATGTAAGGTGATGCATGACACGAAATTTCGACACTGTCCTCGCCGGTATAAGAATTAGGTGCCACAAAGAAAGAAACCAGAACATCATCAAGAATATCACCTCCATCTCTGATTTCGCCATAAACAATCCTGAAGCCCTTAGCCCCGGCTTTTTCCCTGGCATCTTCGTTTTTTGCCCTGAACAGTTTATCTACAACTGTATGAGCCTCTTTTCCACTGACCCTGATCAGTGATATTGCTCCTCCCTGTCCACTGGCGGGAGCAACTATTGTAGATGTTAAGTCGTGTCTCATTTTGTTATTTCATTCATAATCTGCCTTTGTCATTTCGAACGCAGTGAGGAATCTATTAAAAAACCGATCCTTTGCTTTGCTCAGTATGACAAAAGATTCGGATAATCCCTTTTTATAATCTCCAGATTATTAACTATCATCTCGTCCCTCTGCGCAGCACATAACTCTGTTCTGCCCGGATCTTCCGGTGTATTAAGTGTGTAATCTATAAGCTTTTCAATAGTTGTTGTTGCAACATGCATCCTGGTATCTGAAGAGGCATAATAAATATATACTGTTCCATCATCATCAGCAATCCAGCCATTCGAAAATACTACGTTCGATACATCCCCGACACGTTCATCTCCGAGAGGTTCAATAAAATGACCACCGGGACGCCTGGTTACCTTCCATGGCTCTTTAAGATCGCTTAAAAAGATGTAGAGAGCGTACCTCAAACCTGCAGCTGTTCTTCTAACACCATGAGCCAGGTGAATCCAGCCGTGCTCAGTCTTAATGGGTGCAGGACCCTGGCCGTTCTTTACTTCTTTTATCGTATGATACTTTCTTGAATCAACCAGGAGTTCCTCTCCAAGCTGAGCATTTTCCATATTTGTTGTAAATCCAGCGCTGATACCGCTGTCGCCTGTGTCGATAAAACCGGACTGAGGCCTGGTATATATCATATACTTTCCATTCACAAATTCAGGGTGCAAAACGCAGTTTCTTTGCTGTGCGGCTCCTGACTTCAGATCACTAAGCCGTTCCCAGTCTACAAGATCCCTGGTCCTTGCTATTCCGCAACTGGCCAGTGCTGCCGATGAATCTCCTGGTTTCGAATGATCTTTTCTTTCAGCACAGAATAAACCGTAAATCCACCCGTCTTCATGCCTGGTTACACGCATATCATAAACATTTGTTTCAGGATCATCGTTTACGGGCATAACAACAGGCCTGTCACGGAATCTCCAGTTATCAATTCCATTCGGGCTCTCTGCAACAGAGAAGAACGATTTTACATCAAAACCCTCTGTTCTTACTATCATTAAGTATTTACCGTTCAACTTAATAGCACCGGCATTAAAAGTAGTGTTTACACCCAGCCTCGTAAGCAGACCGGGGTTTCTCTTATAATCCAGATCATACCGCCAGAAAGGAGGCACATGCTCTCTTGTAAGAACCGGGTACCTGTACCTTGTATATATACCGTTCCCCTTCAGCCCGGCAATATTGGGACGCTTAATAAGCTCTTCATAATCCCTGAATAATTCCCTTACCTTATTATCAAACTCTTCTCTCTTCATATCTTAAATCATAAATCATAATTCTTAGATTCCCAGGTTCTCCCTTCAAAGGGGACCGGGGGGACGTCTTTACTTTTTTGCTATCGTTTTATTCAGTCTTCCTCAAGCTTATTATACCAGTTATACTTAAGAATTACAGATGTAATGGCCAGGATAACAAGTGTTATTATCATACTTTTAAATTCTCTTATTATCAGGTATATAGGTGCTACAATAAGCATCATCTGCCATATTATGCCCACAAGAGAATTAAACATATCTCTTTTAAATGCCATATTAGGTGTAAAATCAGGATCATCCTTCTGTATTTCATTATAAACACGTTTCCAGAAGCCCCATGGACGTACAGACTTATAGAAGCTCTTCAGTACCTCCATATCATCGTGTGGTGTGAGCAGGCATCCTATTATTGACCCGGCAGTTGAAACCGGCAGTATTACAAGCGGAAATGCGAGGATAACCGATAAATCTGGAAATAATCGGGGCAATATAAGCGAGGCAACAAGGCCAGTAACCATACCCCAGAAGTAACCATGACCGTTAAAACGCCACCATATCCATTTCAGGAAATTGGCAGCCGCATAGCCACCAAAAAGCGCTGCTGTTATCCATTGCAGCAGAGAATTAATTGAACTTACAAAAAAGCCTACTCCAATACCGGTTATTACCATTACCACCGAAGAGATATAGCTCAGCCGCACCAGTTTTTTCTGAGTGGCATCGGGCTTAATAAACTTTTTGTAAATATCGTTTACTATATAAGCCGGTCCGGCATTAACATTTGCGGCAAAGGTCGACATAAAGGCAGCTATCAGGCCCGCAAGTATTATTCCCAGTACACCTGCGGGAATAAAGCTACTCAATGCAAAGGGTAAGACTTTTTCAAAATCGAGACTTCCTTCGCTCATAAGTGATTCAGGGTTAAAGTATACCAGTGCTATTATAGCCAGACCGGCTATCATCATATAGCGTGGTATAAATAAAACTGCTGAAACAAACCAGCTCATAAGTGCCGACTCTTTAGGTGTGCGCGTGGCAAGTACCCTCTGCATATCATATCCCGGCACAGGCCCTGCTATACTTACAAGTATGCCCCTGAAAATAACAATCATAAGGAAGATGCTGAAGAGTTCATAACCGTCAGAACCAATCTTGCTGTTTATTGCATTATTAATATCCTGCGGAAACGACGACCAGTTTATATTCAGCTCCCAGCCAAAGGCCAGCGATTTCCATCCTTCGGGCACAACGGCATTAAGCTGATCGGGTGATACAAGCCTCATTGCAATAACTCCGATAATAACACAGGAGATTGTCATAACAATAAACTGCAGGACCTCGGTGAGCACCACGCTGTACATTCCACCCTTAACAACATAGAGTGTTGTAATGCCCATAATAATAAGTGCATACATTCTTTCGGAAGAAAAATAAATGCCTAATATGCTTGCCGACAGGTCCCATGGCAGGAACATAACAGAAAATTTGCCGATTCCTTCAAAGGCATAGGCAATAAATCCTATTACCGCTACGAGTGCAAAAATAACAACTGAAATATGCGACATCTTCGATCCTTTACTGTCGCCAAAACGGGTTCTTAACCATTCAGCACCTGTAAGTACATTCGATCTGCGAAGCCACACTGCAAGAAAGATCATCAGGAAAACCTGGTTCCATACCGGCCAGAGCCAGGGTATAAAGGCTGATTTTACACCGTAAATAAACATAATGGCCACCATCCACATGGTTCCGGTGATATCGAACATACCCGATGCATTTGATAAGCCCAGCATATACCAGGGCAGGCTTTTACCTCCCAGGAAGTATGAATCAAGGTTTTTAGATGCACGTTTCGATATCCAGAATCCCAACAGCACTGTTATAACCAGGTACCCGAAAATTATCCCTAAATCTATTCCTGCTAATTTCATATAATCACTTTTTTTTATCTCCCGGCCTAAATAAGCCACAGTAGTAAGCCTGCCGTGTGGTTGTTATCCGGAAATATATGGTCAGCTAATTAAACGATTCCCCGGACACGGCCTAACAGTCAGCTAAAATAGAAAAAAACAGCCAGATTGATGTTCTTAGAGATAAATGCAGGATAAATATAGTTTATGCCTTATGGGTCTGATTGATTAAGGGAAAATCTACTCTTTATCAATGAACTAACCCAGGCCTTTACATTGAGAAATCTGTTACCTCCCCAGGCTGGCAGCATTAAACAGATCATCCCTTGCTTCTATTCCGGTGGAAATATCGAAAAGCTTTAGTTCAGAATACCTTTCCTTAATATGATCAGTGGCCTTCATTTCATTAACAATGTAATGTCCACTGCCTGCAGAATACAGCTGTTTTATATCAATTGTTTTAAATAAAACATTATCAAAATTATAGAATTCGATTCTTGATACGGTATAGTTCTCAGGATTTATATAAGTAATCCTCTTTGAATAGGCATATTCATCCTCTTTCTCTTCATTTACAGGAGCAGCCGCTATTATATATGCACTGCCGGTATTGGTTCCTGAGAAAGAATAGCGGAAATCATCGAGTGGGGGAGACGACATATCCGCATTAGAGAAATCTGACCCCATAAAGCTCCTGTTCTTCTCGCTGCTTACCATTCTTCTGGTCTTTTTAAGTGCCGGCAGATATATCCACATATCATCGTTACCCTCTTCATAATCATATATCAGCATTGAAGTTCCCATAATATCTGCCGGGCCTGTGAATTTTAGCAATCGCTTTATTGTTCCGTCGCTGTATTTCTTCGAAACAGTAATATTCTCCCTGGTTCTCTCCCTGCCCCTGGAGTCTACAATCTTCAGTATCGACCGGCTTTCAAAGCTTTCAACTTTCATAGCCTCATTGCTTTTTTTCATAATTTCCCGGGCACCTGCTTCCTGGGAAAACAGAGGTAGTCCGATTAGAATAATAAATATTGTTATTGCTGCCCTTCTCATTATTTTTCCTGTTTTCTTTGATTTGATTATTGAGATACGCTCTTTCTTAAAAATAAACATGGGCCTGAAATGCAGTAACATAGATGGAATTACCAGAAGTGATGCTACCAGGCATACCCCGATGCTTATAAGTATAATTAAGCCAAAATGCCTTATTGATGTAAAGCCCGACAGCAGCAGAACCGAAAAGCCCGCAATAACACTCAGAGCGTTAATTATTATTCCCCTGCCGGTGGTTGTCAGACTCTTTTCTATTGCCACATCCATATCGGCTCCCCTTAATTCTTCCCTTAAGCGCCACAGGAAGTGAATGGTGTAATCCACTCCAACACCTATCATTATCGAGGAGAGCAATGCTGTAGCCGGATTAAGGGTGATACCCGTGTAACCCATAAAGCCAAGAAGGAATATAACTGATGCAATTATTGGAAGAGAAGACAGTACCCCTCCCTGCAGGGATTTAAAAATAATACTGAGTAAAATAAAAACTACCAGTATTGCAAAGATAAGTGAGCTGAGCTGGCCCTTTACTATCTCGTCTGTAAATTCCGACATTACATATGCATAACCTCCCTTTATTACATCTATACCATCCCTTGCCGACATTATATCTATCATTTCAAGTACTGCCTTTATATTATTTGTCCCGGGGTCAGAAAACATTATCATCATATGGGCACTTGAATAGTCCGGGTCTGCAAACTGCTCAAAATCATCAGGATCGCCGCTCATATTGTACAATTCGATCATCTGTGCCACACCCTCCCTCGAATCCGGTATCCTGTTATAGGCCTCTTCCCCGGGTTCATATAAAGATTTACTTATCTGCTTTAATACCCTGGTTATTGAGTAAACCCTGTCAACTCCCTCAAATTTCTCAAGCTGCTTACTCCATCTCTCCATGGAGTTTAACAGTCCCGGATCCTTTATGTCACCTGATATTTTCAGCGATATTGTCTGGCTCCCCCCGAAATTAGCGTTAATTAGCTTCGACGCTGTTTTTACAGGGTGCTTTGCCGGGAAGAAGTTTTCCTGGTTAGCGTCGACTTTTAAGAGAAATATACCACCTGCACAGACCAGGATAAGGAATGCTGTGCCTGCGAGTATTAGTTTGCTTCTGCGTCTTACGAGCTTTGCTGCTGCGGATAATAAGCGACCAATAATTCCATTTTTTACCTGTCGTGCTATATTCTTTCTTTTGCCCTTCCGGAGCATCGATAAACATGCCGGGAGGAAAAAGAGTGAAAATATTATTGCAAAAGCTATCCCGGTACCAGCCAGCACACCCACATGCTTTGCCGGGATAACTGAGTGGGTAAGCAATCCCATTATACCGGCAATTGTTGTCAGACCTGTAAAAAGGATCGGACGCCTGAGATCCCTGACAATTATTCTTGAAATGGAACTCATTGATTTATTGCCAGCCTGTGCTTCAACTTCCTGGTATCTCGCTATCAGGTGTATCCCGTAGTCATTAGCCACCGCAATAAGCATTACAGGCACCAGGAGGCTTAATATCGACAATTTCCATCCCAGTAGTGGTGCAAGCCCCATTGCAATAGCTATAGAAAGTATTACAACAGTAAAAGGCAAAACAAGGCCTTTTATATCTCTGAATGACAACCAGAGGAATGCCAGCATTATTACAAGTGCAAGAGGAATAAGAAATATACCATCCTTACGTACATCATCTATAACTGCCTTCCTGATATAGGGTAGTCCGCCACAGTGTACCGCAGCTGTTCCCGGGTTTTCTGCAATTACAGAATCAATTCTTGCTATCAGTTCCTTTTCCCCGGTACCTGAAACCGGTGATACCGCAATAAGCGACATCGAAAAGTCATCAGAAACCACCACTCCCATTGCAAGATCATTTGTACGCAGCTCCTGCTTTAATTCTTCTATATCAGCAGTAGTCCGGGGTATTCTTTCAATTGCAGGTTCAACATACATAAAGCCCGATTCACCATAAATCCTTTTTGTATTGAAGAGGGATATTGTTTTGTCTACTCCGCCCAGGCGGCTGACACTCCTGTCAATATTCCTTATTCGGCGCAGGTTGCTTTCGCTTAGTATTATACTATCGCTGAAAAGGATTACAAGCATCTCCTGGTTACCAAACTCTTCTTCAATTATATCTGTATTAATTCTTGAAACCAGATGATCGGGAATATAGTTCTTTACATCCGGGTCGGTTTGCATCCTGGGAAGCTGAAGGATGCCTGCAACTGCAAGAAGGATGGAGAATATAATTATAAGGATCCTGTATTTAATAATAATCTTTGTCATTTCTAAAAATTTATCTGCAAACCGGCATTTATGCCGTTTAGACCTTTATGGATTAATTGAAAAATAGAATTGTCTTCACCCTGCCAGTACTCCATGCCAAAGCTGAATTTAATATTGTCAGAAGCATTGTATGACAGCACCGGCTGAAGCATAACTTCACCAGTTGTGAAATAGTATAAGATCCTCAGTTCCGGCATAAGCGTCATAGCCCGGTTGGTATAGCTGACAAGTGCCCCGGCAGAGTGATAATATTCCTCTGCCTGGTAATTCATCAACCTGTTAAAGGATGATATCAACTGAGCTGCATAGCCTGTCATCTCCGCCGGAGTCATGGGAGGCAATGAGGCAAAACCACCGCTTCCCGGCAATACAGCTTCAGCAGCTGGCCCGGTAAATTCAAGAACCTTTGAACCGCTGTATTCAGTGATAATGGTAAAACTTCCCGGCTTGAATTCAATATTTCCAAACCAGTTGGCCTGTGGAAATGGAATATAATCATTTAGCTGCCTGCTGAGGGGAGATGATGAATAGCTGAGGCCCGTCCTTATAATAAGCCTGTTCAGTGCAAACTCCATATCAATACCGGCAATCTTTCTCCTGTAAGGAGTTTTAGCGATCTGAATTCTGAACTCTTCATCTTCGGAAGCAGGTATATATAAAGAATCAAGACTTAAACCCGGCATCGGGTAATAGCCATCAAACCAGTAGAGCCTGGTTTCAAAGCCGCGGCCTACAAATCCAAACTTAGCTCCATAACTGAACTTGCTTTTCCCGGGCGGTTCATTATCTGTAAAGAAAATGCCTTTATCAGCTTCAATATAGTCAGTATACAGGTATGATGATCTGCGGACAGGACTTCCGGCAAACTGAATATAAAAGTTTTCGGAGGGGTATAAGTCAATAACTGCTAGCAGGTTGCCAAGATTCCGGTCCTCAATATCAGGCGACCTTACAAGGTCATTTCGGGGATTAAAGACATCCAGGCTGTTTATAAACTCGGCACTGCCCCATTTAAGTACCTGCTGTCCGACCCTTAAAGCTGCTCTGGGTGAATAGACAGATACCCACGCTTCAGGAATCCTGAATTCCCTGATCGCCTTTCCGTTAAGATTTCCGAACCTGTACCTTATATCAGCATAGGCCCTGTAAGTAAGAGCATTACCCACTCCATACTTTAAACCAAGATCTGAAATTGTGGTGGGGAAGAGGATATGGTCCTGATCATCGGCTGTAATATATTGCAGAGCCCTTATAAAACCATTAATGGCTATCCCTTCACTGCTTTTAAGCGACTCAGGCTCAAACAGGGATTGAGCCCTGCCTTTTAAAGGCATAAGCATTATAAGCAGGACGGCAAGTAAGCGAAGAGGCTTCATCAGCTGATGTTTTTTTGGCAAATAAACCAAAAACAGGAGCACGGGTCGTCCGTGCGTGAAAGGCTGAACTTCAAAAATACAGGTATGTGGTACGAGCCGGCAGGGCCGTACCGGGCTAACCAGGTAAAGTATGAATGTACTGGCTCGGGGTAAGTCCGGTTATAGACTTAAAAATTGTATTAAAGGTCGACTTTGAATTAAAGCCTGAATCGTAGGCAATTGCAAGTATGGTAAAATTTTTATTCGCCGGATCTTTCATCCTTGAAATTACCTCTGTAACCCTGAACTCATTAATAAAGGTAAAGAAATTCTTTCCGTAATACTCGTTAAGCACCTCGGTAATGTGATGCTTTGGTATGGAAGTAAGCTCCGAAAGTGTATGAATATTAAGATCCCGGTCGAGGAAAGGTTTTTCCCTCTCTGTAAAATCCAGCAGTTTTTTCAGCAACTTTTCCGCTTCAGCTTTTTTCAGACCGCTCTTAATATAGCCTACCCTGTTATTAGCTGTTTTTATCCTGCTGCCGGTATTAGCTTTTTCCTCAATAAATTCATCGAGCATGCCCGGTTGCTTTACAACGTAGAATCCATAGATAAAGGAGAAGAGTGCAATAAAAACAAAAATTGTATAGTAGGGATCGAAGGGCAGAAAGCGTACTATTATGTTAAGCCCTCCGAGGATAAACAATATCACGTATGAAACATAAAAAGAGATTGAGAGAATCTTAAGCCAGTTCAGGGTTAACATGCCCGAACTGTATGATAAGAGGTTTTTGAGATTCTTCTGGTGCCTGGATATCATAATAAAGACTATGATGCTGTAAACTGACATTGACAAAAAGAAACAAAGCCCATAGATTATACGCAGCGAAAATATCTTATCCTGTACAAAGAAGTCCTCAAGGTTGGTAAAAACATCTTCCTGCCTGAAAACCACAGACACAACAAAGAATACCAGGAAAGGGATAAAGTGAAGAAGGTTGAGAAAATTAAACTTACGACCCGGGTGGATCATAAAGTGAACATATAGAAAGAGGATGGGACCATAGGTAAAGGCAATAAAGGGGAAGGCATAGAAATCTATAATCTTTATCTTGATAAGAACAAAAACAAGATCAAAAAAAAGCATAAACATCAGGGTAGCCATCAGCTTGTTAGCTGTTCCGGATGGCTTTTTTGTACCCAGTAATAATGCAGTAAAGAATGTTTGTGATAAACCAATATATATTATAGGTTCAATAATTTCCATAGCCAGAATTATAATAGATAAAGATAATAAACTCTTTACGATTTTTATGTACTTTTGATACTTCAATTCAGGATATCTTAGCTTGATTGAAGCATATTAAATAGAATTTAAAACACTTAATTTCAATATACTATGAGTGTACTACTTAACAAGGATTCAAAAATTATTGTACAGGGTTTTACAGGCAGCGAAGGTACTTTTCATGCCGAACAAATGATTGCTTACGGCTCTAAGCTTGTAGGAGGTGTAACACCTGGAAAAGGTGGAAGCATGCATCTCGACAGGCCGGTATTCAATACCGTTAAGGAAGCGGTGGATGCCACCGGAGCAGATGTGTCGGTAATATTTGTTCCCCCGGCCTTTGCAGCTGATGCCATTATGGAAGCAGCAGATGCGGGCATTGATCTGATTGTAACAATCTCTGAAGGAATACCTGTTGCAGATATGGTACGCGTAAAAGAATACCTTTCGTGTAAGACATGCAGGCTTATAGGCCCCAATTGTCCGGGTATTATTACCCCTGGTGAGGCCAAGGTTGGTATAATGCCGGGATTTATACATAAAAAGGGAAATGTTGGGATAATAAGCAGGTCAGGCACACTTACATATGAAGCGGTTGACCAGGTAAGCCGGCTGGGCATGGGACAGTCTACCTGTATAGGAATAGGAGGCGACCCCATAGTCGGAACCAGCACACTTGATGCTGTAAAACTTATGATGGCTGATGATGAAACCGAAGCCATTATTGTAATCGGGGAAATAGGGGGGAATATGGAAACGGATGCCGCCCTGTGGATTAAGGAAAACGGCACCAAGCCGGTTATAGGCTTTATTGCGGGTCAGACTGCCCCCAAAGGACGCAGAATGGGTCATGCAGGTGCAATAATCGGCGGAAAAGCAGATACCGCAGCAGCTAAAATGGAGGTGATGAGAGAATGCGGAATACATGTTGTTGAGTCACCCGCCGATATAGGCAAAGCCGTTGCCGAAGCCCTCAACCCCTAACCTTTAACCGTTAACCGTTAACCTTTAACCGTTAAACTTTAACGTTTAACGTTTGTCTTTTTAAGCTTATATCATTTTCTTTGCGCAAATAATAAATACTGAACTATGGGTTTACTAGAGGGAAAAACAGTACTGATTACCGGTGCATCAAGAGGCATAGGCAGGGCTATTGCTCTGAAGTTTGCTGAAGAAGGCGCCAATATAGCACTCACAAACATTGTTGAAGATATTGAGTTTTGCGAAGTATGCGATGAATGTGAAAAGCGGGGAGCCAAAGTAAAACGCTATGTATCGAATGTTGCTGACTACGAAGGTTCGCAGAAACTTGCGGATAATGTTTTAAATGACTTCGGGTCTGTGGATATCCTTGTAAATAATGCAGGCATTACTCGCGACACTCTACTTATGAGAATGACCGAGGAGCAATGGGACCAGGTAATGGAAATCAACCTTAAAGGAGTGTTTAATCTTACCAAGGCTGTGTTACGCCCCATGATGAAGCAACGCGGCGGCTCAATAATAAACATGAGTTCTGTGGTTGGTGTTTCTGGGAACGCAGGTCAGAGTAATTATTCTGCTTCCAAAGCCGGGATGATAGGATTTACAAAGAGTGTTGCAAGGGAACTCGGAAGCAGGGGAGTAAGATGCAATGCCATCGCGCCGGGTTTTATTATTACCGAAATGACTGATAAGCTGCCTGAAGATGTTAAAAAGGAATGGACCGAAAAGATTCCGCTAAAAAGGGGAGGAACTCCCGATGACGTTGCTTCAGTGGCCCTTTTTCTTGCTTCGGATATGTCATCCTATGTCACCGGACAGGTTTTACAGGTATGCGGAGGCATGCTTACATAAAAATTTAATAAAAGACTTGCAGGAATAAAAAAAAATACTGATATTGTAGTCATAAAACAGGGCGCAAACAGCACGAGGAATGCAGCGAGACATTTATTCCACATTTTTCTTCAAATCCTCGGCGCCCTGTTTTTTCTTTTATAGTCCTTTTTGATATGTACAATACTTATTTCTGGCTTATTGTATCCATTCTGATACTGAGCCATATGCTCGGCGTTTACCTGGATATAATCAATGGCAGGATGTGGAGTGATATTGTACCCCCGAAACTGAAAGATATTATTGATCACGACAGGTACAGAATCAGTCAGAATTACTACAGGGATAACAGGCGGGTCAGTAATATTGCTGCAACAATAAACCTTGGCGCTGTTTTATTAATACTCAGCCTGGGCGGATTTGCATGGCTTGATTCTCTTGTAAGATCATTTGTGGATAAGGAGGTCTTTATCACGGTATTCTTCTTTGCTCTTATCGGGCTCTCTTCCGACCTTGCCCACTTACCCTTTAAGTGGTACGGAACCTTTGTAATTGAAGAGAAATACGGCTTCAATAAGACAAGTACCAGGACCTTTATAGCAGATCATATTAAAACATGGCTTCTTTCGCTGGCAATAGGAGGACCCCTGCTTATGCTTATAGCATGGATCTTTAATGAAACCGGTGAGTTCTTCTGGATACTTATCTGGATTGTTATTACACTCTTCTCGCTTTTTATGAACCTGTTCTACTCTGAGCTTATTGTACCTCTTTTTAACAGGCAAAAGCTGCTTGAGGAAGGAGAACTCAGGGATAAGATAGAGAGAATTGCTACTTCTGCCGGCTTTAAGTTATCCAATATATATACTATTGACGGTTCAAAAAGAAGCACCAGGGCCAATGCCTATTTCAGCGGACTTGGCAGAAAAAAGAGAATTGTGCTCTACGATACGCTCGCCAACGACCTTACAGATAATGAGATAACAGCTGTACTTTCTCACGAGATGGGACATTACAAGCGTAAGCACAATCTAATATTCCTGGCAGCAGGTATTCTGCAAACCGGACTTATGCTCTATATTTTTTCCCTCTTATCCGGAAACACGGGCTTAACCTATGCCCTGGGAGGAACAACGCCCTCCTTTCATCTCTCACTGCTTGCCTTTGTACTTGTCTACAGCCCTGTATCTTTTGTCCTGAGTATAATAATGAATTATATCTCGAGGCGGCATGAGTATGAAGCCGACAAATTTGCTGCTGCTATTTACAGTGCTGAGGAACTTGCCTCTGCCCTTAAAAAACTCTCTCTTAAAAACCTTAGCAATCTTAACCCGCATCCCCGCTTTGTTTTCTTCTATTACTCACACCCGCCTCTTCTTCAGCGACTTAAGGTGCTTGAAGGGAGCCAGGCCAGAGAATCCGGGGCATAAAAATAATCTGATGCCTTCGTTAAGCCACTAAGACGCATTAATCACCTTAAATGCTTCCATTAACTTTTTCTTATTATATTGCAAAAAATCAAACTTGTATCCTTATGAACAGGCAAAATCAAAATTCCAGACGAGAGTTTCTAAAGAAAATGGCAGCCGCAGCAGCTCTAACTACAGTTGCAAGCCCTCTTAGCCTGCTGTCAGGATGTTCCTCCACAGGATCAGTTGCCAGAATGCCACTCAGACCTCTTGGCAGAACCGGACATATGGTAGGTATTTACAGTCTTGGAGCACAGGCCACGGTAGAAACACCTGGCAAGGAAGAACTTGCAGTGCAGATTGTAAATAAAGCCATTGATCTGGGAATTAATTATATAGATACTGCTGCTGCCTATGGTCGTGCAACGGAAAATATACCCAGGGCAGATGCCATGGGTACCAGCGAAAGAAATGTGGGCCAGGTAATGAAGACAAGAAGAAACGAAGTGTTTCTCGCCTCCAAAACACACGACCGCACATATGACGGATCGATGAGGCTGCTTGAGAAATCCCTGAAAAACCTGCAGACCGATCACCTTGACCTCTGGCAGGTTCACAATGTTAAAGCACGTGAGAAAGATATTATAGATACTTTCTTTGCTGAAGGAGGAGTTATAAAGGCAATGGAGAAAGCCAGGTCTGAAGGAATTGTTAAAAACATCGGTTTTACCGGTCATGAAGATCCTGAAGTTCTTAAAATGATGGCCGAAAGATATGATTTTGATAATGTACTTGTTGCAATCAATGCTGCAGATAAACACTATAATTCATTTATAGATAAGTTCTTACCTGTAGTAGTAGAGCAGGGGATAGGCATTGTGGGAATGAAAATACCTGCCCGCGACAGGATCTTTGATCATGGCGGAATTATTTCAATGAAAGAAGCTATGGACTATGTTATGACACTCCCTGTCAGCACAATAATTATCGGGATAGACGAGATAGCCGAACTGGAAGAGAATATAAAGATTGCCCGGGAATTCAAGCCCCTGAGTGCAGATGAGTTGCTTGCTATTGAGGACAAGGCCTTACCACATTATGAACATCTACAGTTCTTTAAGGATGGAATAGGGGAATGGCCGGCCGAGTGGTAAAATTGAGCGGGAAAGGGGATTCGAACCCCCGACCCTCAGCTTGGGAAGCTGATGCTCTACCCCTGAGCTACTCCCGCGAAAGAAGACAAATGTACATTATTATAGATAAATCTAAAAATCTTAATAACTCAAAACTCACAACCCATAACTCACAACTCAAAACTCACAACTCACAACTTATAATTCCTCCCCGTTCCATTCCTTAAAAAACTGTTGCAGGAATTCTTCCATATAGCGGTGCCGCTCGTGGGCAAGCTGCTTACCTGTGTCGGTGTTCATCCTGTCCTTCAGGAGTAATAACTTTTCGTAGAAATGATTGATGGTTGATGAGTCTGAATTGTGATATTCATTCTTGTTTTTATATTCCCTGGGCCCTTTACCGGGCTTATAAATCTCATTTCCCTTAGATCCGCCATAGGCAAAAGCCCGTGCAATTCCTATAGCCCCAATTGCATCAAGCCTGTCGGCATCCTGCACAATATCAAGTTCAGGTGTCCTGCTGTATTCCCCATGCAGATTGTCCCTGAACGAGATCTTAGCCATTATCTCAGTTACTGAGTGTATTATCTCATCTTCCACACCTTCCTGCCTTAGAAAGCTTCTGACAAGCTTATTGCCGTTGGTGTCGGGATCAATCTTATCATCACCTATATCATGCAGAAGCGCTGCAAGTTCAATTACAAAAAGATCGCCTTTCTGCTCCTGTTTCCGGATATACCTGGCAGTGTCCCTTACCCTTTTTATATGCCACCAGTTATGACCCGCCTCTTTATCAGCCATATAGGATCTGACAAAATCCTCTGTAAACTGCAAAATTTCCTTTCTGTTCATAATTTTACCGTATTTTTTGCTCCATGAAAATACAACAAATAACTTTGTTTCTTTTTTTAGCGGTTAAAAGGTTTAACGGTTAAACGGTATAGGGTTCATGACGCTATAATCTTTAATCCCGAACATTTAACTTTTAACTTTTAACTTTTAACATTTAACCCATAACATATAACGTTTAACGTTTAACGTTTAACGTTTAACTCCAAAATATGCAGGCAGAAATTATTACAATAGGCGATGAGCTCTTAATGGGACTGACCGTCGATACCAATTCAGCATGGATGGGGCAGTTTCTGACTGCCCATGGTTTTAATGTGTACCAGATTACATCTGTGTCTGACAATGCCATCCAGATAAGGGATGCTCTTGATATGGCAACAAAGCGCTCCGACCTGGTACTAGTGACCGGCGGTCTCGGACCTACGAGCGACGATATTACGAAGGAAACTCTCGCAGGGTATTTTAATATGGAACTGGAGATAAATACGGATATTCTTGAAAGTATACGAAAACTTCTTGACGCCCGCGGACTGGAAATGAATGAAAACAACAGGATGCAGGCAAAAGTACCCGCAGGATGCCTGGTTCTTCCCAATGGCAGGGGTACTGCTCCGGGCATGCTGTTCAGAAAAGGAAAAACCATCGTGATTTCAATGCCGGGTGTGCCTTACGAGATGAAGGATATTATGGAAAACCAGGTCGGCCCTTACATAAAGAAAAACTTTAATAAAGATATTATAAAGTACAGTATAGTAATGGTATATGGTACTTTCGAGGCAAAGCTGGCCGAGATACTGGAACCCTTCGAAGAGCAGCTGCCTGCAAATGTTTCCCTGGCCTACCTGCCCACCCAGGGAATAATTAAACTCAGGCTTACAGCAAAAGGGAAAGACGAGACCATACTTGATAAGCTGCTTAAGGACCAGGTAAGGCTTCTCGAAGAAAGTATACCTGAATTTATATATGGCTATGATGGCGAATTACTCGAGGAAGTTACAGGAAAACTTCTCAGGCAGCAAAATGAGACATGCAGCGTGGCTGAAAGCTGCACGGGGGGCAATATTTCACATATGTTAACCGCAGTCCCTGGAAGCTCAGATTACTTCAGGGGTGGTGTTGTTGCCTATCACAACGATATAAAAACTGAAGAGCTTGGTGTAGATCCGGAACTTATTATCCGGCACGGCGCCGTAAGCCGCGAAGTAGCTGTGGCAATGGCAGAAGGAATCAGAAAGAAATTTAATTCCGATTATGCCATCTCAACTACAGGAATTGCTGGTCCGGGGGGTGGGAGCGAAGAAAAACCCGTTGGTACCGTCTGGATAGGAATAAGTTCTGCTTCGGGCTCCGCGGCAATTAAACGAAGCTTTGGTACCGAGCGCCAGAATAACATCAGGCGCTCATCACTTGCAGCGCTGGACATGCTCAGGAGAGCAATTCTGACGGCCGGAGAAGAGGCATAAAAGACTTATTCTTCAAGCATAATAAAAAACTACATGGATTATTTGGATAATTAAATAATAATCACGTATTTTGCGCTTCGATTTTCACACTTATAAGTAACGCGAAAAAAACGAGGAACAGATGTCTAAGATATGTCAGATAACCGGCAAAAAGGTGACAGTTGGAAACAACGTATCTCACTCTAAGAGAAGGACCAAGAGAAAGTTTTATCCAAATCTTTTTACCAAGAAGTTTTATTATGCTGAAGAAGACCGCTGGGTAACACTGAAGGTTACAGCAGCAGGAATCAGGACAATAAACAAGAAGGGATTACACGCAACCCTGAAAGATGCGAAGGAAAAAGGTTATATCGCTAATTACTAAACCAGGATAAGATGGCAAAGAAAGCAAAAGGTAACAGGATTCAGGTTATTCTTGAATGCACAGAGCACAAGGAGAGCGGACAGCCAGGCACATCCAGGTATATTACTACCAAGAATAGAAAAAATACCCCGGATCGCCTGGAAGTAAAAAAATACAATCCGATATTAAAAAAATACACCCTTCACAGGGAAATCAAGTAAATAGTTAGTTATGGCAAAGAAAGTTGTTGCAACACTGAAAACAGGAACTGGCAAATCATTTACCAAGTGTATAAAAATGGTTAAGTCAGAGAAAACAGGAGCATATCTCTTCAAGGAAGAAATAGTCCACAATGACCATATTAAGGATTTCTTTAAAAACTAGGAATACTTTAACAAGCTATAAATCAAGCTTTCTTCTTTTTGGGGAAAGCTTTTTTTATCTTTGGATCAGGCTTAAGGCACAGGGCTAAAGGCGCAGGAAGCAGGAAGTAAACACACCTAAACCCCTGAACCCCTAAACCCCTAAACCATTAAACCTTTAAACCATTAAACCATTAAACCTTTAAACCTTTAAACCTTTAAACCAGACAAAATGGCATTACTGGGATTTCTTAGCAAAGACAAAAAAGAGGATCTTAACAAGGGACTGGAAAAAACCAAGGAAAGTGTTTTTAAGAAGCTTTCCAGGGCAGTAATAGGTAAAACGCGCATTGATGACGAGGTACTTGACAAGCTTGAAGAGGTCCTGATCAGTTCTGACGTTGGCGTGGATACCACAATCAGGATAATTGAACGCATAGAGGAAAGAGCCTCCAGGGACAGGTATTTGAATACCGGTGAACTGAACAGGATACTTACCGAAGAAATAGCCGGACTCCTGGAAGAAAATAAATCTGTTGAGGTTGAAGGCTTTAATGCTCCTCTTAAAAGCATTCCCTATGTAATAATGGTAGTGGGGGTAAATGGCGTTGGTAAAACCACTACTATTGCCAAACTTGCTTACCAGTACAAAAAAGCCGGGAAAAAAGTTCTCCTGGGTGCAGCCGATACTTTCAGGGCGGCAGCCATTGAGCAGTTACAGATATGGGCCGACAGAACAGAAGTAGATATTGTGAAACAAAGCATGGGATCAGACCCGGCTTCAGTTGCCTATGATACTCTGTCATCGGCAATAAAAGGCAACTACGATATTGTAATAATAGATACAGCAGGCAGGCTTCACAACAAGCTTAACCTGATGAATGAGCTCTCCAAGATAAAGAGGGTTATGACCAAGGTAGTGGAAGATGCACCTCACGAGGTACTCCTGATCCTTGACGGATCAACAGGCCAGAATGCATTTGAACAGGCCAGGCAGTTTACGGCTGCAACTGATGTTACTGCCCTGGCAATTACCAAGCTCGATGGCACAGCCAAAGGGGGAGTTGTAATAGGAATTTCCGACCAGTTTAAGGTACCAGTTAAGTATATCGGTATAGGCGAAAAAATGGAACATCTCCAGGTATTCAACCGCTTTGAGTTCGTCGATTCACTCTTTTCTTAAAATAAATCCAGGTAAAGGCCTTGCATGCAAGGCCTCTTCATATCAAAGACCGCTAATGACACAAGCTTCAAGCCTGAATATCATCACACTCGGTTGTTCCAAAAACACCGTCGACTCAGAAAAACTGCTTGCCCAGTTTGCTGCTGCAGGGTACAGGGTGGTTTACGATAAATATAATTTTGATTCTGAAATTGTTATTATCAACACCTGCGGCTTTATAAACGATGCAAAGGAAGAATCGATAAACACAATTTTACACTTTGCCGGGGCAAAAAAGGAGGGTAAAATAAAAAAGCTCTATGTAATGGGCTGTTTGAGCGAGCGTTACAAAGATGAACTCAGGGCCGAAATTACTGAAGTGGAAGAGTTCTTTGGTGTTAATTCGCCCGAGGAGGTAGTGCTGGGGCTGAAAGAGAATTATATTCCTGAGCTGGTCCCATCCAGGATTTTAAGCGGCCCGTCGCACTACGCCTATCTGAAAATCAGTGAAGGATGTGACCGCAGCTGTTCGTTTTGCGCCATCCCGGCTATCAGGGGGACATATATCAGCAGACCGGTCGACGATCTTGTGGCAGAAGCAGCAGAACTTGCAGAAAGAGGGGTAAGGGAGCTTATCCTGATTGCCCAGGATCTGAGTTACTACGGCCTGGACCTTTATAAAGAACAGAAACTGCCGGATCTTTTGCGTGCCTTGCTGAAAGTGGAAAAACTTGAATGGATACGCCTTCATTACCTTTACCCGGCTAATTTCCCGCTTGCCATACTGGATATTATGGCCACTGAACCAAGACTCTGTAACTATATTGAGCTGCCCGTACAACATATATCTGACAGGGTTCTTAAGCTTATGAAGAGGAGCCACGGCGGACCCGAAACAAGAAGCCTGCTGCAGACAATCCGCAAGAGGCTGCCGGAAGCTGCCATCCGCACAAGCCTTATTTCCGGTCACCCCGGTGAAGACGATACCGATCATCGCGAACTGATAGATTTTATTTCTGATTTTCGCTTCAACAGGCTCGGTGTGTTTACCTACTCGCACGAGGAGAATACCTTTGCAGCAAATAATTACAAAGACGATATCCCCGAAAGCCTGAAATCAGAGCGCAGGGATGAGATAATGGAAATCCAGCAGGCGATATCACTGGAAAACAACATGGCCTTGATCGGGAAAACCATGAAAGTAATTATAGACAGAAAAGACACAGAATATTTTTATGGGAGAAGTGAATATGACAGTCCCGGTGTCGACCAGGAAATCCTTATTCCACTTAATAACCAGAACCTTAAGCCGGGCGATTTTACAAAGGTGAAAATTGTCTCGGCATCCGAATTTGACCTTATCGGAGAAGTGATCGAAGATTAATTCTTATAACTTTTAACCTTTAACGTTTAACGTTTAACGTTTAACATAAAAAGCGCCAGGAGGCGCTTTTTATCTTACTCTGCCGGGGGTAGCTCTTTCTGCTGATCCTCCTTATCTTCAATCTGTTTGGGCTTTTTCTTTACCTTGATCTTTATCTCCTCCTTTGTCTTGTCGAGGTCAACCATCACAGTATCTCCCATTTCCAGCTTCGACTGGATAATTACTTCTGCCATGGGATCTTCCAGGTACTTCTGGATTGCTCTCTTAAGTGGCCTGGCTCCGTACTGGGCATCAAAACCCTTATCCGCAATAAAATCCTTGGCTGCATTGGTGAGTTTGATTGTATATCCCAGTGAAAGAACCCTTTCAAACAGTCCGCTGAGCTCGATATCGATTATCTGGTTTATGTCTTCTTTCGACAGGGAACCAAACATTATTACATCGTCGATCCGGTTCAGGAATTCAGGAGCGAAGGTTTTATGAAGAGCCTTTTGAATTACACTGTTCATATACCTGTCTTTCCCTTCCTTTTTGGATCCTGTTTCAAAACCAATGCCTGTTCCGAACTCCTTTAATTGCCTGGTACCGATATTGGAAGTCATTATTACTATTGTGTTCCTGAAATCAACTCTCCGTCCCAGGCTGTCTGTCAGCTGTCCTTCGTCAAGTACCTGCAGCAGGATATGGAATACATCGGGATGCGCTTTTTCAATCTCATCCAGCAGTACAACGGAGTAGGGGCGACGACGTACTTTTTCAGTAAGCTGTCCGCCTTCCTCGTAGCCTATATACCCGGGAGGTGCTCCCACAAGCCTCGATACGGAGAATTTCTCCATATATTCGCTCATATCAACCCTTATAAGGTTTTCGCTGCTGTCGAAGAGGTAGCGGGCCAGTATTTTAGCCAGTTGTGTCTTACCCACACCGGTCGGACCCAGGAAAATAAATGTACCAATTGGTTTATTCGGATCCTTCAGTCCGGCACGGTTGCGCTGAATCGATTTTACTATTTTGCTTATTGCATCATCCTGTCCGATAAGGCTCTTCTTCATTTCATCACCCATCTTGAACAGTCTGTTACCCTCTGTTTGTGCAATACGCTGCACCGGAACGCCGGTCATCATTGCCACTACCTCTGCTACTTTTTCTTCGTCCACAGTCTCACGGTTCTGCGACAGGTCAGACTCCCATTTCCTCTTCTCCGATTCAATCAATTCAAGCAATTCTTTCTCTTTATCCCTGTAACTGGCAGCTTTCTCAAAGTTCTGGTTCTTTACGGCACTCATCTTTTCCTTACGTGTCTCTTCCAGCTGCTCTTCAAGACTCAGTATTCGTTCCGGGACAACAATATTTGATATATGCACCCTTGAACCGGCTTCATCAAGAGCATCAATAGCCTTGTCGGGAAGGTGACGATCGCTTATATACCTGTTTGTAAGCTTTACACAGGCATCTATGGCATCATCGGTATATAAGACGTTGTGGTGGTCTTCGTACCTGTGTTTAATATTATTCAGAATATTTACTGTTTCCTCTATTGTTGTTGGCTCAACCATTACCTTCTGAAATCTTCTTTCCAGGGCACCATCCTTCTCGATGTGCTGCCTGTATTCATCCAGGGTTGTTGCACCTATGCACTGTATCTCTCCACGAGCCAGTGCAGGTTTAAGCATATTTGCCGCATCCAGCGATCCGGCAGCACCTCCGGCACCAACAATGGTGTGTATCTCGTCAATAAAGAGTATTATATCCTCATTCTTGGAAAGCTCGTTCAGGATGGCCTTCATTCTTTCCTCGAACTGGCCACGGTATTTTGTGCCGGCAACTATCGAAGCCATATCCAGGGTTACAACCCTTTTGTGAAAAAGCACCCTCGATACCTTTTTCTGTGTAATCCTGAGAGCCAGGCCTTCTGCTATAGCCGACTTTCCAACACCGGGGTCGCCAATAAGAATGGGATTGTTTTTCTTTCTCCTTGATAAAATCTGTGCCAGCCTTTCAATTTCCCTTTCACGCCCTACAATGGGATCAAGTTTGTTTTCTTCTGCAGCCCGGGTAAGATCTATCCCGAAATTATCGAGCACAGGAGTGTCGGAAGTTGATTTTGCACCCTGTTGCGATCCCTGCGAGGGACCCTTGCCAGGGCCGCCTTTATGGAAACCTGAATCATCATCCTCATCCTGGTGAGGAAAATCTGCCCTGGGAGCAGGTGAGTCTTTCTCTGTAAGCTGCCTTACAGTCTGGTAATCAATGTTCAGCTCAGACAGGTACCTGGTTACAAAGGAGTTCTCCTCTTTCAGAATGGCCAGCAGGAGATGCTCTGTATCAATTACATCGCTCTTTAAAGCCCTGGCTTCGAGATGAACAAGCTTCAGAACCCTCTCGGTGCTCTTCAGAAGAGGCAAAATATCATTATCATTGGCAATAGAAGGCTCCTCAACCCTGATACTCTTTTCAACCGAGCCTTTCAGCATTACGAGGTCAACCCCCTGGTTCATAAGAATATCAACTGCAAAGCCTTCGCCTTCCCTCAATATTCCAAGGAAGAGGTGTTCGGGACTTATATGAGTGTTACCCAGGCGAATAGCCTCCTCCTTGCTATATGTTAAAATATCTTTTACTTTTTGCGAAAATTTCGAATCCATAATTTACTCCAGACTCCGGCAATTATACCGGCTTATTAATAATTGACATATTGTCATCTATATAGGACAAAAGTACATAAAAACTGTTTAATTACTCCAAAAAACAGCCATTAACAATAATGCAAATAATGTGCCTGTTTTAAACAGGAATTTGTTAAAAAGTAGGCCTTAAAATGTGCCGTAAACAGGCAAATTATAACTATCTTCGTACGTTATTTTTGAAAAGTTATTTTTTTTGGAAATTTATTTAAAATTCATCTGAAATGTCAGACAAGGAGAAGATTATAAAGATCAATATTGAGGAGGAGATGAAGTCGGCATATATCGACTATTCCATGTCGGTAATTGTATCCAGGGCACTCCCGGATGTTAGAGACGGAATGAAGCCTGTACACAGACGTGTGCTTTACGGAATGTCGGAGCTGGGCGTACTGTCAAACAGGTCATATAAGAAATCAGCAAGGATAGTGGGAGAGGTGCTGGGTAAGTATCACCCTCACGGTGACTCATCGGTTTATGAAGCAATGGTAAGAATGGCTCAGTCGTGGTCGTTGCGTTACCCTCTTGTTGACGGCCAGGGTAACTTTGGATCTGTTGACGGCGACAGTCCTGCAGCAATGAGGTATACCGAAGCACGTCTCAGGAAGATTGCAGAAGAAACCCTTTCGGATCTTGAAAAGGATACCGTTGATTTCCAGCTGAACTTTGACGACTCCCTTAAGGAGCCAACTGTTCTTCCAACACGTATCCCGACCCTGTTGCTTAACGGCGCCTCCGGAATAGCTGTGGGTATGGCAACAAATATGCCACCTCACAACCTGGGTGAGATTATCGATGCAACCATAGCATATATTGACGATAATGACATTGATACTGATGGCATTATGAAATATGTCAAAGGTCCTGATTTCCCGACCGGGGGTATTATTTACGGCGAACAGGGCATCAGGGATGCCTTCGAAACAGGCAAGGGAAGGGTAGTGGTCAGGGCCAGGACAGAAATTGAAAATACTGCCTCAGGTCGCGAAACCATTATTGTCTCCGAGATTCCTTACATGGTAAATAAGGCCGAGATGATAAGGAAAATTGCAGACCTTATCAATGAGAAAAAAATTGAAGGAATATCCTATATAAACGATGAATCGGACCGTAACGGGATGAGAATCGTTATAATACTCAAGAAGGATGCAACAGCCAATGTTGTATTAAACACATTATTTAAGTACTCACAGCTACAGACCTCATTCAGTGTTAATAACATCGCCCTGGTAAAGGGTCGTCCGAGGGTTCTTACAATTAAAGATCTTATCAGGTATTTTGTAGAGCACAGGCACGAGGTAATTATGAGGCGTACCAGGTACGACCTTGACCAGGCCGAAAAAAGGGCTCATATACTGGAGGGACTGATAATTGCCAGCGATAACATTGACGAGGTTATCGCCATTATACGCTCCTCAAAGACTCCGGATGAGGCTCGTGAGAGGCTGATGGAGCGTTTCAGTCTGTCAGATGTACAGTCAAGGGCCATTGTGGAGATGAGGCTAAGGCAGCTTACCGGGCTGGAGCAGGATAAGCTGAGGGCAGAGTATGAGGAAGTTATGAAGCAGATAGATTATTTTAAGAGCATTCTTGAAAGTGAAGAGCTTCAGATGAAGATAATTAAGGATGAGCTGATTGAGGTAAGGGAAAAATATGCTGATGACAGGCGCACTGAGATTGTTCCGAATGCCGAAGAATTTAATCCTGAAGATTTTTATGCTGACGAAGAGATGGTAATTACCATTTCGCACATGGGATATATAAAGCGCACACCGCTTACCGATTTCAGAAGGCAGAACAGGGGAGGGATTGGTGCCAAAGGCAGTACAACAAGGGAGGAAGATTTTATTTCCCACCTTTATATTGCCACCATGCACAACACGATGCTTTTCTTTACCAGGAAGGGTAAGTGTTTCTGGCTTAAGGTATACCAGATACCCGAGGGCACACGGGTTTCAAAGGGCAGGGCCATGCAGAATATGATCAACCTTGAACCTGACGACCAGGTAATGGCATATATTAATGTAAAGAACCTCAATGACGAGGAATACATAAACAACAATTTCATTGTTTTATGTACATCCAATGGTATAATCAAAAAGACCTCACTCGAGGCATATTCCCGTCCGCGCCAGAATGGTGTAAATGCCATTACAGTGAGAGATGGCGACGAATTACTGGAAGCCAGGATGACTGATGGCAATCACTATATTATGCTTGCTGTGGAATCCGGACGAGCTATTCGTTTCCCTGAGTCGACTGTGCGGCCCATGGGCAGAACGGCATCAGGAGTAAGGGGAATAACCCGCCGCGATGAAAATGACCGGGTAATAGGAATGATTACCATGAGTGCTGATGAAAGCGAGGAAAATGTTCTGGTTGTGTCTGAGAAAGGATATGGCAAGAGATCTTCGGCCGAGGATTACAGGATTACCAACAGGGGAGGAAAAGGCGTTAAAACGATTAATATTACAGATAAAACAGGCAAACTGGTTTCCCTGAAGTCGGTAAGCGACAAAGATGACCTTATGATAATAACAGAAGTAGGGACAATACTACGCTTACCGGTCATCTCTCTGAGGGTAATGGGAAGGGCCACCCAGGGTGTAAGGCTGATTAATCTCAGGGAAAATGACTCTATTGCTGCTGTTGCCAAGGTGGTAGTAAATGAGGAAGATACGGGCGAAGGTATGACAGATGTCATAAGTGGCGAAGAGCAAAGCCAGTAAATTGGCAAAGTATTTGAAGAATGTATTGTAAAATATTAAATTTGAACAAATTTTAGAAACCAATAAACTTTAAAAAATGAAAAGAGTTATTCTTTCTTTATTAATCTCTGTTATAGCGCTTGGAGCTTTTGCACAAAAGGGAAAGGTATCATCCGCACTAAATTATATAGATGCCGGCAACTATGTTAAGGCCAAGGAAGCGATTGATGCTGCCGTTGTTCACGAAAAAAGCAAAGACTGGCCAAAGACCTTTTATGCACAGGGACGACTTGCCCAGGCACTTTTTGAGTCGGGAGACGCCAAGCTTATGGCACTTTATGAAAATCCGCTGGTACTTGCCAATAACAGTTACAAGAAATCGATAGAACTGGACGACAAGAATACCATGGAGAAGCTTGTAATGATTCAGTTACCTGCTCTTTCAAACGATTTTCTCACCTGGGCAATCCAGGAGTTTGAAGCCCAGGACTTTGACAAATCACTGATGGCCTTCGAAGAGCTTATAAAGATACAGGAAAGTGACCTCTTTGTTGGTGCTGTTGATACTGCTGTTGTTTTTAATGCCGGACTTGCGGCCTATAATGCAAAAAAGTACGATACTGCCATTAAATATTATGACCGGACTATTGAGACAGGATATGGGGAAACCCAGCCTTTCCTGCTTAAATTCCAGGCATACAGCGATATGGAAGACCTTGAAAATGCAGAAAAGACACTTACTGCAGCATTTGAGAAATATCCTACAGATAAGGACATTATACTTCAGTTAATCCAGTTTTACCTTGTAAATGAGAAGGACCAGGCTGCATTTGAATATATTGCCATGGCCAAGGAAAGAGATTCCAACAATTTCTCACTTTTCTGGGCAGAGGGAGTTCTTTATATGAAGCAGGAGAAGTATCCGGAAGCTATTACAGCTCTCAGCCGTGCAATTGAGATCAATCCTGAGTTCTTTGACACACAGTACAATCTTGGAGTATGCTATTATAATATGGCATCTGAGATGTTTGATGCTGCAAACGATATTATGGACAATGCGAAGTACAATGCAGCGATAGAGGAGGCGAAGAAAGTTTTTGAAAAGGCAATACCATATATGGAAAAAGCCCATGAGCTTCGCCCTGATGATATGGATACCATGACCAGTCTGAGGGAGCTTTATTACAGGCTACAGACAAAAGACGAGAAGTATAAAGCCAAGTTTGAAGAGATAGAAGCAAAGATCAAGGAGATTGAAGGATAATAATTTTCTAAATAAAAGGAAAGACGGGATCTGTTTTGGGTCCCGTTTTTTTATGGATGCGAATTTTTGCGAATTGATGCGAATTAGTGCGAATTGATGCGAATTAGTGCGAATGGTGAAAAAAGGAGAGGTGTGCACATTTAATACAAAATATTCTATTTAACATAATATTAATTATGGGAATATGGCTGTCATTCCTGCGAAAGCAGGAATCTCTCCATTCCATATTGCTTCAGATCTTCCTTATACCGAAATTTGCGCTTAGCTGTCATCCCTGGCCTGACCAGGGATCTCGTAATTTTGGCAGTGCCAGCATAAAGAGATCCCCGCGTTCGCGAGGATGACATATGCACGTAAGCAAATTTCTATTACGTAGATGACATTCCTTCTCCTATAATCAGATATTATATTAAACGGCTTAAGGCGTACGGCTAAAGGCGTACGGCCATTTGCTTAACTCAACGAGAATCAAATATTTGATTAGAGACTGTATAGCTGATCGAATTATTGGTTTAGTGGTTGAGAAGTTTATTGGTTTATAAACTGTCATCCTGAGCCTGCCGAAGGATCTAAAACGTTGATAACGTTGATAACGTTGATAAAGTTG
>JAZBNV010000106.1:0-16114 GCA_036350795.1 Marinilabiliaceae bacterium | reverse complement strand
TTTGGCTTCGCCGAGTTCGTCGTCTTTGACTCCTCGGTTCTGGTTACTGGTTATTAGCAGTTAATCTTTCTCCTCCTTTTCGGAAAAGGGCCGACCGTTAAGAATTGATCCGGTGGATCAATTTAGTGAGGAGCCAGACTGCAGGGGAGGAGTACCACTGACCGAAAGAAGTGAGTGTCAGGGGGGAGGTGGTTAGGATATAAAGCGAAGCCGAAGGATCTTCAACTTCTTTGATAGAGTCTTTATCCCGGGGCAATTTCAATTGTTTATGATTTTTAAAAATTGTATTTGCTTATTCAGCCCCGCAAGGGCTGTGGGGTAAGTTTCGATTTTTATGGCTATTATATCAGGCCCCTCCAGGGCCAATTGTAAAAAAAGCTAAACTGATATTCAGCTTAGCTTTTTTATGTGCCCAGGACTGGAATCGAACCAGCACGACCAAAAACGGTCACCAGGCCCTCAACCTGGCGCGTCTACCAATTCCGCCACCTGGGCAAATTCTTTTTCAAGAATTGGGATTGCAAAAATAATTCAATTCTTGAAATATCCAAAATTTGTTTCTGTCAAAAAACATATGGTTTTAAGCTAGCGGAGAGCTTAGATTTATTATATTCAAAATCTAAAAACTGGTATTATTTTTAATCTTCTAAGCTTATAATCAATGCAGGCACTACTGGGAATAATCTATCATTCGATAGGCGGATTTGCGTCGGGGAGTTTTTATATGCCTTATAACAAGGTTAAGGGATGGGCATGGGAAAGTTTCTGGATGTTCGGGGGACTTTTTTCATGGCTTATTGTGCCGCCAATAGCTGCCTGGCTAACAGTACCCGGTTTTGCAGATATTATCGCAAACGGCTCATCAAGGGTTCTTTGGTTCACATTTCTGATGGGACTGCTATGGGGCATAGGTGGTTGTTCGTATGGACTGGGTGCGCGCTACCTTGGTATGTCGCTTGGTAATTCAGTGGTACTGGGTTTCTGTGCTGCGTTCGGAGCTATAGTGCCTTCTATATATTATAATATTAATCCCACCGAAGGAAAAATTTCTTTTACCGATATGCTTGCAACTCCCGGTGGAAGACTTGTTCTGCTGGGTGTACTGGTGTGTATTGCCGGGATAGCAATATCCGGAAAGGCCGGTATGATGAAAGAAAAGGAAATGTCGCCTGAGGATCAGAAGAAAAGCATTGCTGAATTCAGCCTTGTAAAGGGCCTGATTATAGCAGTTATTTCAGGAATTCTGAGCTCATTCTTCAACTTTGGCATTGAGGCGGGTAAACCACTTGCAGATGCAGCTGAAGCGGCCGGGTATAATCCACTGTTCAGGAATAATGTAGCCTATGTGATTATCTTATGGGGAGGACTGAGCACGAACTTTATCTGGACAACAATTTTGAGTATTAAAAACAGGTCGTACACGGATTTTACAAATAAAAGCACTCCCATTTCCAGGAATATGATGTTCTCGGCACTTGCCGGTACAACATGGTTTCTGCAGTTCTTTTTCTACGGTATGGGCGAGAGTAAACTTGGCAACGGTGCCAGCTCATGGATTCTTCATATGTCCACGATTATCCTCACTGCCAATATGTGGGGTATTTACCGTAAGGAGTGGAAGGGAGTATCTTCCAGGACCAGGATAACAATTATTGCTGGCATTACTGTTATTATTCTGTCGGTCTTTCTTGTTGGTATCGGTAATTCAATGTAGCTTTATAAATCATGAATAAGGAATTAATCGAAAAAGCATATGAGCTGGCCAGGCTCAGGTATGCTGAAACTGGGGTGGATACAGAAAAAGTTATCAGCACAATGAAGGAGCTTGTTATTAGCCTGCATTGCTGGCAGGCTGATGATGTAGGTGGTTTTGAAAAACCGGATGCTGAACTCGGGGGCGGAGGAATCCAGGTTACAGGCAACTATCCCGGTAAAGCACGCAGTATTGGTGAACTCAGGGAAGATCTTGAAAAAGTGATGTCCCTTTTGCCCGGTAAGCAGAGGCTTAACCTGCATGCTATCTATGGCGAATTTGGCCAGGATAGGGTCGACAGGGACCAGATTGAAGTAAAGCACTTCCAGGGATGGATAGATTGGGCAAAAAAAATGGATATTGGCCTTGATTTCAACTGTACCTGTTTTTCGCATCCCAGGGCTGATGATGGATTTACTCTGTCGTCAAAAGATGACAATACCAGGAAATTCTGGATTGAACATGTAAAAAGATGCAGGAAAATTGGTGCTGAGATGGGCAAACAGCTGGGTAAACCATGCGTTCATAACCTCTGGATTCCTGACGGTTCAAAGGATATGCCCGCTAACAGGCTGAAATATCGGGAAACTCTTAAGGAAGCTCTTGATGAGATATATGCCGTAAAATACGCCCGAAGATTTCTGAAGGATTCGGTCGAGAGTAAGCTGTTTGGAATCGGATCCGAATCGATGGTGGTGGGTTCTTACGACTTCTACCTGCCTTATGCACTTGAGAATAATCTTATGATATGCCTTGATAACGGGCATTATCACCCTACCGAGCAGGTGGGAGACAAAGTATCATCATGCCTGGTTTTCTTTGATGAGATAATGTTGCACCTGACCAGGGGAGTAAGGTGGGACAGTGATCATGTTGTGACACTGAACGATGAGATTCAGTTAATTGCCCAGGAAGTGGTGCGCTCCAATGCACTCGACAGGGTTAATATAGGTCTCGACTTTTTTGATGCCAGCATAAACCGGATCGGAGCCTACATTGCCGGTACCAGGGCAGCCCAGCTTGCATTTATGATAGCTTTGCTTGAGCCTGGTGATAAACTCAAACAGTATGAGTCTGCCGGTAAAAATTTTGAAAGACTGGCACTTATGGAGCTGACAAAGAGCATGCCCTTCGGGGCAGTGTGGGACTATTACTGCCTTCAGTCCGGGGTACCGGTTGCTGAGGACTATATTAGCGATATAGGGCAGTATGAGAAGGAAGTCCTGTCGCTAAGAGTCTAGACTATTCACATTATTTACCAGCCAAACTAAGAATCGAAAATGAAAAGAGTTTTTACACTTCTGTTAATAGTGCTTGTTTTATCACCTGTTTTGAAATGCCAGCCAGCTATTACAGGCATGTATACAGATAATCTTAAAAACCCTCTCGGCATAGACAGCAGGAATCCGCGGTTTACATGGATAATAGAGTCAGCAGACCATGATGTTAAACAGATCGCTTACGAGATCAGGGTAGGGAAGACCCGGGATATTGTGGCCGGGAAGCCTGTATGGCAGAGCAACAGGGTAAGCTCTGATAAGTCGGTTCATATTAAATATGGTGGTACTGAGCTTGAGCCTTCAACCAGGTACTACTGGCAGGTAAGGATATGGGATAATAAAGGAAATACGAGCAGCTGGAGCGAATTATCGTGGTGGGAAACAGGCTTACTCACTAATGATAACTGGAAAGCAAAGTGGATTTCTCCACAGGAAATAGAAAACATTAATACTTGCTATCTCAGAAAAGAATATAGCCTGAGCGGGAGGAAGAATATTTCGTCTGCCCGTCTCTATATAAGTTCCTGTGGCATGTATGAGGCATATATTAATGGTGAGCGCATTGGAGACCAGTACTTTACGCCTGGCTGGACAAGTTATAACAACAGGATACAATACCAGGTATATGATATTACAGCTGGTTTAAAACAGGGGACTAATGCTATTGGTATCATGCTGGGCGAGGGTTGGTATAAAGGAAGAATCTCACGGAACAGGTATGGATCAGAACTTGCTGTAATTGCCCGGATACTTATAAAGTATGATGATGGCACTGAAGAGCTCGTTCTTACAGATGATTCATGGTCTGGCTCTGACGGCCCGGTAAGGGTGTCGGATATTTATGATGGCGAAATTTATGATTCGGGAAAAGAAATTGAAGGATGGAGTAAAGCCGGGTTTGATGATAAGGCATGGGCAGGAGTTAAGGTGCAGGACCTGTCGACTGATGTGCTAATAGCTTCTGTTAGTCCGCCGGTAAGAAAACATGAACAGCTGAAACCCCTGTCAATCTTCAGAACACCCGAAGGGGACCTGGTAGCAGATTTCGGACAGAACCTGGTTGGCTGGGTAAAAGTAAGGGTAAATGCTAGCAAAGGAGATACTCTTATCCTCTCACACGCAGAAGTACTTGATAAGAATGGTAATTTCTATACCGCAAACCTGAGGGGAGCAAAGCAAAGAAATATTTATATATGCGAAGGCGGGGAACAGTACTTTGAACCTCATTTTACCTGGCAGGGATTCAGGTATGTAAAGCTTGAGGGCTTTGATAATGATCCGCCTGCTGATGATCTCGTGGCATATGCAATTTATTCCGACCTGGAAGAAACAGGTAAATTTATTACATCCAATCCTGATATAAACCGGCTTCAGCAGAATATAGTGTGGGGACAAAAGGGCAACTTTGTGGATGTCCCGACCGATTGCCCGCAGAGGGATGAGAGACTGGGATGGACCGGTGATGCCCAGGCCTTTGCCCTTACCTCGGCCTACAATATGAATGTGAACAGTTTCTTTGCCAAATGGCTTAAAGACCTGGCAGCCGACCAGTACCCTGATGGAAATGTACCGGTTGTGATACCGGATGTACTCGGGAAATCCACATCGGGAAGCGCTGGCTGGTCAGATGCTGCAACTATTGTTCCATGGGCAATGTATGAGGCATACGGCGATAAACGAATACTTGAGGAGCAGTACGAAAGTATGAAGTTGTGGGTGGATTACCTGGTAAATGTAAGTAACAACCTCCTGAGAAATAATGGCTTTCATTTTGGGGACTGGCTCTTCTTTAGCCTGGATGACGATAACAGTGGAAGATCTGCTGTTACAGACAAATCATTAATTGCGCAGTGTTTTTTCGCTAATTCTGCAGGGATAGTTGCCGAAACAGCAAAAATACTCGGTAATAATACTGATTATAAGTATTATTCCGGGCTTACTGGCAAGATTAAGAATGTTTTCTTCGATGAGTTTGTAACACCTGCTGGCCAGCTTGTTTCGAATACCCAGACTGCCTATGTTCTTGCCCTGTATTTCGATATGTTACCCCTGGAATACCGCGAAATTGCAGCTGAAAGGCTTGTTAAAAGTATAAAAGCTTATGGGCATATTACAACAGGCTTCCTGGGAACACCCTATATAAATCATGTACTCACCGCTGAGGGATATCCTGATATTGCCTACCAGCTGCTTATGCGCGAGGAGTACCCTTCATGGCTATACCCTGTAAAAATGGGTGCTACTACAATCTGGGAAAGATGGAACGGGATAAAACCTGACGGCTCCTTCCAGTACCCCTCGATGAACTCTTTTAATCATTATGCCTACGGTGCTATCGGGGATTGGATGTATAAAACAATCGCAGGAATAACACCGCTGGAGCCGGGATATAAGAAAATTATGATTAAACCTTTGCCGGGTGGAGACCTGAAAATGGCATCAGGTGAACTGAAAACCTATTACGGGCTTATCAGGTCTGAATGGAGGATAAGGGAGGACAGATTTGCTCTTGAGATTGAGATTCCGGTAAATACGAAGGCTGAAGTATATCTGCCGGCATCATCCCCTGACCTTGTCCTTAAGACTACGGGACTTGAACCAGGAGAGTTCTCCAGCCTGCAGCGCATTGAAGACGGGAAGGTAGTTCTTCTGCTAGGATCTGGAGTCTATAGTTTTGAGATTTTAATTAAAGAGGTAATCTGAGAGTATGTCGGTTCTTTTTGACTTGATAAATATATCACATTATTACGGGCGCAACCCGGCATATGTAATTGCCGGAGGAGGAAATACTTCTTATAAGACCAGTGATAAGTTATGGGTTAAATCAAGCGGTATACCACTTGCAGAGATAGGAGAGGATGGCTTTGTATGCCTGGAGCGGGAAAAGCTTAAGCTGATACCTGCAAAGAAATACCCGGTGGAAGTGGCAGCCAGGGAGAAAGCTGTTATGCAGGATCTTATGGCTGCAGTGATCACTTATGAGATACCTGAGGACGGTAAGGCAATGCCCCGGCCTTCTGTTGAAACTTCGCTGCACAATATTCTCCAACACTCTTTTGTTGTACATACGCATCCCACACTTGTAAATGCACTTTTATGCGCCGACGGTACGCGCGAAAGAACAGAAGAAATTTTTGGTAATGACGTTTTGTATATAGAATACACCGACCCCGGTTATACACTTTTCAGAAAAACAAGCCAGGAGCTCGACAGATACAGGCACCTGCATGGCACTGAACCGCCGGTAATCTTTCTTCAGAATCACGGGATGATTGCAGGTGCTGATAGTATTGACAGGATTATTTCTCTTACAGATAATATAAACAGGAAAATTGAAGAGCATATAAGCAAGGCCCTGCCTGATCCTGGGCCTGGACGACATGGTAAAACAATGGAGGAGCTGCTTAAGAAACTTTCAGTAACAAAGGGAAGAAATTACACAGGCGCCAGAAGCAGCTTAATTGACTATTTTGTTTCTTCTTCTGATATATTTGAAGGTGTATCCAGGCCCTTTACGCCAGACGATATTGTATACTGCAGGTCGGAATACCTGTTTGTAAACAGGCCTGGTGAGCTTAACGAAAGTATCGATGCCTTTGTTAAGGCAAATGCTTATTACCCGCATATTATTGCCATTAAGGATAATGGGATTATCGCTACGGGTTCCTCAGCCGAACAGGCCGGGATTTCGCTTGATATATTTATAAATATGATGAAGGTATCCTTCCTGTCGCATAATTTCGGCGGACCGAAGCCACTTACAGACAGGCAGATATCATTTATAGAAAACTGGGAATCAGAGAATTACAGGCGAAATAAAATTAACGAGAAATAAAAGAGGCTGTCTCAAAAGTATAATACTATTGTCATCCCGAGTTTATCGAGGGATCTAATCATCTGACAATCAAGACCCTGATTCCTCGCGTTCGCTCGGAATGACAAAGATTGCGCCCTTTTGAGACAGCCTCTTTTTTTGCCCGGTAAAGGACTTCCCGTACAAGCTAAAGCTTTACGGGACAGGCTTCTCATCCTTTATTTTTTTCGCTTTGCTCAAAAAAAAAACCGGCTGTTGTCAACCGGTTTTCTGTGCACCTCTGGTGCCCAGTAAAGGACTTCCCGTACAAGCTAAAGCTTTACGGGACAGGCTTCTCATCCTTTATTTTTTTCGCTTTGCTCAAAAAAAAAAACCGGCTGTTGTCAACCGGTTTTCTGTGCACCTCTGGTGCCCAGTAAAGGACTCGAACCTTCACATACTTGCGTATACTAGTCCCTGAAACTAGCGCGTCTACCAATTCCGCCAACTGGGCATTCATTTTACTCATGCCCACCTGGCGGAAGCCAACACTACAGTCTGGCTCCTCGCGGTAAATGTCCACCGGACATTTACTTTTCGCTCGGCCCTGCCAACTGGGCATTCATTTTACTCATGCCCACCTGGCGGAAGCCAACGCTTCACCCGATACCTATCGGGTCTGGCTCCTCGCGGTAAATGTCCACCGGACATTTACTTTTCGCTCGGCCCTGCCAACTGGGCATTTATCTTTTCAAAGACCGGATGCAAAAATAGATATTTTATTGAAAATAGCGAACAGGATTAAAAAAATCCACAAAAGAAATTAAGATAATCTGCCGCCTCTTTGCACCAGGGTAATCCCGTATTTTTTTTCAAAATACCTGAAGTACCAGTATAGTTTGTAGTTAAGCTCTATATCATAATCTGCATTCGGATCATAATCTACATAGCTTTCAACATATTGAGGATACCTGCCGCTGCGGTAAAGGTTATTCCATTCGTTTACATAGCGCAAATTCCAGGTCCGGTAGTATTGCTTGCTATGAAAGCTGATTGGTGGCTGCGTGACCAGCCATGACTCAAATCCAGGATCTATAATAATTAACTGGTACTCTGTTGAATCTTTTGCCGCATCAATAACTATAGTGTCTCTTGCTTCCTGCGCATAAAGGGCCGAAAAGCCAAAGAATGCTGCAAATAATATGGATATAATTACTGCTTTCATTATAAAGCCATTTTAAACAGAGAGGTGCAAAAAGTGTACCATACTGACCAGGTCAGAACAGCATATCGTAATATCTCTTAATCTTTTCTTCAAACTGGTCAACAGAGATAAAGCGACTCTCCCTCAGAGTCTCTTTACCATCAAAGTAGGCAATAATTGTTGGCGAGGCAAAAACACCTGCTTCTGATGTTAGTGCAGGGTGCTCGGAGGCCATAATCTCATGGTATGATATTTCCGGGAATAAGCTGTTAACCATTTGTTTAACCTTTGGCTTAAGAACATTGCACGACGAACAGTTGGTATTGTAGAAATAGATGATTACAGCGGGATTACTATTTATAAGTTCCTGGAGTTTCATAATGTACTGAGGTTTTTCTTATGCAAAAATACAAAATTGTTTGCAGCCGGCTCACAGAATAATTTTAAGGAAGAGCCGGTACTTGACATAGATCAGTATTTTTTGTAAATTATACCTGGTAAGAATTGAAAAATGGAAATATGGGTAAAAAAGTAGGAGTCTGGATAGATTCAGAGAGGGCTTATATTATATCCCTGTTTGACGACAGACATGTAATGGAGACCGTAGAGTCAAATGTTGAGACCAGGGTCAGGTATGAAGGTGAAACAAAGAGTTATTCGGGCAGGGGAGGCTCAACCGTAAATCCTTCAAAGAAGAAAACCAAAAGGCGTAAACACCAGATGGACACATACCTGATGAGCGTGGTCGATAAACTGGGTTCAGCTGAGGGCATTTATATTTTCGGGCCTGCAGAGTGTAAGCTTGAATTACAGAAATGCCTTATAAAAAGAAAAGACAAGCCTTCTGTTTATATGGATAAGGCTGAGAGGATGACCGAGCGCCAGATGGTGGCAAAGGTCAGGGATTATTTTAATCAATAATGGAATCATAAATACTCTGAAGAATTTCCGTACGGATATTCATATCAGATATTTTATTATTATCCCTTGTCGGGTACACTCTGTTTGAAAGGAAAATATAGGTGATTTCCTTCTCAGGGTCAGCCCAGGCAAAGGTTCCTGTGTATCCTGAGTGTCCAAAACTTGAGGGTGATGCGGAAGGACAGGGATAGTCGTTCTCTGTTCCGTCATTTTCGTCAACAAGCGGCTTGTCGAATCCCAGTCCCCTTCTGTTGTCGTTTTCAGGAAACTGGTAGCTGGTATAACTTCTTACAATTTCTTCGTCCAGCAGCTGTTCTCCCCCGTATGCCCCGTAGCGTCTGAACATCTCAAAAAGCTTGAGCAGATCGTTTGCACTTGCAAAGAGTCCGGCATTACCTGAAATACCTCCCATCATTGCTGCTCCTTCGTCATGTACAAAGCCGTGCAGCTGACTCATCCGAAAGAAATCATCGTTCTCTGTTGGCACCACTATCTCCAGCGGATAAGTGGTATAGGGGTTAAAGCCTATATCAAATGCTCCTATCCTGTGGTATACCTTACTTTTTAAAAAGTACTCAAAGTCCATACCGGAGCGCTCGGTGATAATTGTTGGGAAGACATAAAACATCAGTCCTGAATAGAGGTACTTTTTCTCTCCAAGTGGCGATTTCTTAATCTCCCTGAATATTTTTTTCTTATAATTGCTTTTAAGGTAGAGATTATCAGAAACCCTTATGCTGTACTTCTTTTTCTGGTAGGGCTTAAAGGTATTGGCCCTGAATTCACCTTTGTTGTTTACAGTATTCTGCCAGTAGGGAATCCATGGTTTCAGTCCAGCCTGGTGAGCAAGAATCTCCCTCATGCCAAGGTGTTCCTTATCAGAGCCTCTGAAAAACCTGGAATAGTTACCCAGTTCTTCATCGGGGCTAAACAGGTCCAAATTATCAAGGGCCATCAAACCTGTAGTGGCAGCCGATACCTTTGTTACTGATGCGAGGTCAAAAATATCACCTTCCCTTATTTTATTGCGCTTCAGGTAGGTATGGTGGCCATAGGCCTTATGGAATATTACGGTGCCTTTCCTTGCAGCAATTATTTCACAACCGGGGAAAGCTTCTGCTTCAAGTGCTGCATTTACAATAGAATCGATTCTGTGATTTAATTCTTTTGACGAAACTCCGGCGTTTTCCGGAAAGGCATAGCGTAAGCGGATATTGCCCGGTGTAATAAGTCCGAATCCTTCCGGGTAGTCAGCATTTATTGTTACAGGCAGCTTACCGTGGGCTCCTAAGCCTCCGAATATAAGCTGGGCAGATAGTTCTGAAGTAAAGCTGTTATCCTGGTAGGCAAGTATAAGGGCCTTTGCATTTTCCAGTCCCTTAAGCATGTCTATAGCATAGGGATTTCCCGGGTATACTACAACAGTGTTATTCTGGTCGCATAATACTTCCAGTAACGAGTTTAGCTCATGCGTGATACCGAAATCCCGGTAAGGCCTCTGGTCGGTATCATTGATTATTACCAGCACTATATCATAGGGCTGCAGTTCATCCACCAGGGATCCTGTATTATCACCAGTTTTCCAGTTATAATTAACGGTCCTGGTATAGTTGCTGCACATTTTTGCAAAGCCCGATTCTTTTTCACCGTTTATGGTCAGACATGCTATCCTGTTCGATTCGAGGTTCTTAAGAGGCAGAATACTTTCCTGGTTTTTTAATAAGGTAAGTGATGAGGCATAAAGATCATAAATCAGGGCACGGCTGGTTTCTGAATTAACTTCATCTTCAATATTTTCTGTTTCAATATTCTTGATATCATTAAGTCCGCACCAGAATTTCAGGGCCAGGACTCTCCGGCATTTCATTTCTATATCTTCTTCTGATATTTTACCTTCTTGCAGAAAGCTCATGATTACATCAATGCTTTTCCCCGGGTCGTTAACATATTCGAGCACATCATTCCCGGCAGCGTAAGCAAGCGCATCAGCGATTCCATCTTCGTAATAGTCGGTAACACCCCGCATATTCATGGCATCGGTAATTACAAGACCCTTAAAGCCAAGCTTATTTCTAAGTAAGCCTGTCATAATTTCTTTTGATAATGTTGACGGCAGGTTTGTTGCCGTGTCATAGGCAGGTATATTTAAGTGTGCCGACATTACACTGGATATTCCGGCATTAATCAGGTTTTTAAAAGGCACCAGCTCAAGGGTGTCGAATCTCAGCCTTGAATGATTCAGCTGGGGAAGTGCCTTGTGAGAGTCGGTATCAGTGTCACCATGTCCGGGAAAGTGCTTGGCTGTTGCGGCAATACCTGCGTCCTGCATACCCAGGCAGTACATCCCGGTTTTCGAACTTACTTTAGCTTTGTTTTCACCAAAGGATCTGAAGTTTATAACCGGGTTGTTGGGGTTATTGTTTATATCTGCAACCGGAGCCAGGTTCTGGTGAAGTCCCAGCCTTTTCATCTGGGCAGCTACTTCTCGTCCCATAAGGTAAAGAAGCGAATCGTCCTGTATTGCTCCCAGGGTCATCTGGTAGGGAAAATCAGTAATATTATCGAGCCTCATGCCCGGTCCCCATTCAGCATCCATAGCCAGTAAGAGGGGAACTTCACTCAGATCCTGGTAGAGGTTAATCAGTTCTGCTTCTTTTGACCCGCTACCCTGGAAGAAGATTAAACCACCGATTTTGTGATCTTCTATGAGCTTGCTTATTTCATAGGTATGCCTTGCATCCCTGTTCGACCATGCAGCCATCCAGATGCTTTGAGCAATCTGCTCACGGGTATCAAGTGTGGCAACTATCGAATCAACCCAGGGATGATCAAGATACTTTAGAAAGGGTGGATCCTGGGCAACCAGAGTCTGGGTAAATACAATTGCAAGAAATAAACTTATACCGGACTTAGTCATATTGGTAGATTTAAAATAATACCCAAAAATATAAAACATCCCGAAGCTTTAGACCGAAAGTTTAAATTTTTGGATAGCACGATGTTGAATAATGGCATATGGCGTAAGGCGTAAGGCGTAAGGCGTAAGGCATAAGGCATAAGGCATAAGGACTGCCTGAACTTACAGTTAATATATTCGGGCTTCCGGACTGTAGTCAGAATGCTTATTTTTTTGCTACTTTTACTATTCGTATTAAATAAAGGGTAAGACAAAGACCGATGAGCAAAAAAAGACTACTTTCTCTTGATATCTTCAGGGGAATTACCATAGCCTTTATGATTGTGGTAAATACACCCGGAAGCTGGCAATATGTATATCCTCCCTTAAGGCACTCATCATGGCATGGTTGCACGCCAACCGACCTGGTATTCCCTGCTTTTCTTTTTATTGTCGGGGTATCGATGTGGTTCTCAATGAAGAAGTATGGTCATAGCCTTAATACAGCTTCACTGCTTAAAATACTGTACAGGACCGCGGCAATATTTATTATTGGCTTCCTTCTTCACCTTTTCCCCTTTGTTGGGAAGGATCTTTCAAACGCCAGGATAATGGGTGTTTTGCAGCGGATTGCCCTGGCCTATGGTATTGGAGCCCTGCTTTGCATATCTGTGAGGAGAAACTACCTGGTAGTGGTGGCCTCACTGATACTGCTGGCTTACTGGCTGCTGATGTGGCTGGCCGGCGGACCTGATCCATACAGCCTGGAAGCTAACCTGGCATTGAAAGTCGACAGGTTTATACTGGGAGAAAAGCATTTATATGGAGGTTTTGGTCTTCCCTTCGACCCAGAAGGATTATTGAGCACGATTCCTGCAGTTGCAACCGTTATCCTGGGATTTCTTTCGGGCGAACTGGTTGGGAAAGGATCGCCAAACGGTGTTAATTCGCTTAAGATGATTATTTATGGTATCGGAGCCATCGTCCTGGCCCTTATATGGGCAATAGTATTCCCGATAAACAAACCACTATGGACCAGTTCTTACGTATTGCTGACTGCAGGTATTTCAATGATAATACTATCGGTACTTTATCTCGTTATTGATGTGCTGGAAATAAAATGGTGGACAGGCTTTTTCAGGGTATTTGGCATAAATGCCCTCTTTATATATGTTATGGCCGGACTATGGACCAAGACCATGTTCCTGATTAAGATTGGACCAGAATCACTTACTCTGTACAGCTGGATATATAATAAAATCTGTGTTCCCCTGCTTGGAAACCTGCATGGGTCTTTTCTTTTTGCTCTTATACAGGTGTTCCTGATGTGGATTCTGGGCTATTTCCTCTACAGGAAGAAAATATTCATAAAAATATAGCATGGAAGTAAGTTTATGAAAGATAAAAGCTTAATCTCAAAATATTATAAGAAACTATCGGGCCGTGACCCGATTGAAATTGTACCTCTTCCGCGATCAGGATCCGACAGGAAGTATTACAGGGTGGTTGAGCCTCTTAAGAACGTTATAGCTGCAATAAATACAAATACTGAGGAGAACGATACATTTGTTGGCTTTACACAGCATTTCAGAAAGCAAAACCTGCCAGTACCGGAGATTATTGAATATTACCGCGATGCAAACCTGTATTTTCAGTCTGACCTGGGCGACACCAATCTCTTTACCTGGCTTGAAAGGAAGAGACACCTTTCAGGTTTTGGAGATGCTATTATCAGGATGTATAAAAAGGTACTTGAGGAACTGGTAAATTTTCAGCTTAAAGCAATAAGGAAGCTTGATCTGAACCTCTGTTATCCGCACCAGAGCTTTGATGCCCAGAGTATGACCTGGGATATGAATTATTTTAAATATATGTTCGTTAAGCTTGCTGCAGTTCCCTTTAATGAGAAGAGACTTGAACGGGACTTTGATAACCTCAGGAAGCTGCTGTTAAAGGCAGGTAATGAATTCTTTCTCTACAGGGACTTCCAGTCGGCGAACATTATGATAGTTGATGGCGAGCCATGGTTTATTGATTACCAGGGTGGCAGGAGTGGAGCGCCACAATATGATGTGGCTTCATTATTATACGACTCCAAAGCACATATACCGCAGCAGGCCAGGGAGATACTTCTTGAGTATTATATTGAAAAGTTTACAGATGCCTGCGATTATGATGAGTTATTATTCCGCGAACTATATCCTGCATTTGTCCTGGTAAGAATAATGCAGGCCCTTGGAGCCTACGGTTACAGGGGACTTTTTGAACAGAAACCGGGTTTCGTGCAGAGTATTATCCCTGCCGTAAGGGATATCAGCTATATTCTGGATACCGGGATACCCGGCAGCGAGTTTCCTGAACTTAAAAAACTGGTAGATGCAATCCAGGATACACGGAAGTTCGAGGCTCTGAAACAACCTGAGACTCTCAGGATAAAAATAAGCAGTTTCTCCTATATGAACGGATTGCCTGTTGATGCTGTGCATGGAGGCGGTTATATCTACGATTGCCGGAGCCTGGTAAATCCCGGTAAGAAGAGTGAGTTCAGATACCTTACAGGCCTGGATAATGCGGTTGCGCAGTTTATGGAGACTGATCCAGGATTAAAAGGCTTTATAGACGATGCATACAGCATGGTGGAAAGATCAGTAAAATCATATAAGAAGAAAAACTATACATCTCTTGCAGTGTCTTTTGGATGTACGGGTGGAAGGCATCGCTCTGTTTACTGCGCGGAACGCTTTGCCGAAAAACTCAGGCAGATAGAAGGAATTGATATAGAAATTATTCACAGGGATATAGATTAGAATATGAAGGCAATGATACTTGCAGCCGGTTTTGGTACCAGGCTGGGTGAGCTTACTCAGTCAAAGCCTAAAATACTTATGGATATTAACGGGAAAACCGTTCTGGAATTAATCCTTATAAAACTAAAGTATTATGGCTTTAATGACATAGTAATAAACGTGCATGTCCTGGCTGACATGATTGAGGAAGAGGCACTGAGACTTTCAGAAATATTGGGTATGAACATCTTCTTTTCTGATGAAAGAGCTGCTCTTCTTGATACCGGCGGTGGAGTATATAAGGCCAGGGAGTTTTTTGATCAGGATCATTTCCTTTTATATAATGGTGATATCCTTAGCGATATAAATCTTAAAGCTCTTTATGATTACCATGCCAGGAAGGACGCTATTGCAACTGTTGCTACGCGAAACAGGCCGGGTAACAGGTTTTTCCTGGTAGATTCCAGGGGAAGGGTAAGGGGATGGACCAACAGGAAAACCGGGGTGGATATTGTTACCATTGAAGAACCCATGGAATTGCAGGAAATAGCATCAACAGCAATCTCTGTACTGTCTCCCCGGATTTTTGAATATATGAATGAGGGCATCTACAGCATGACCTCTATATTACTCGAGGTGGCTGGTAAAGAGCTTGTTACATCATTCAGGTATGATGCCGGGTACTGGATAGATGTAGGCTCGCCGGAAATGCTGGAAGAGGCCAGGGCTCTTTCATTTGACCCGGGGCTTTAATATGGATGCTCCGGCTAAAACCAGTTTATAATTTTAATATTCCTGCTCAGAGAGAAAGCATCACTTTCAATATTCACCTTATATTCACCTGCCTGGGGAAAGCTGAGATAATGGATAAAGTACGGCAGCTGGTTATCTGTTTCGCTGATTACCAGGTCCCACCTGTACTGGTTGAATCCTTCAGATGCATCAAACTCCCTGCTCCAGATAGTCTTTTCTCCATCCTGCAATGAAATAAGCACTTTGCCTGCTTTTTCACAGAAGAAGGTTATGGGTACCTTCTGCATGCTTGTATATTCAATATCCCTGTGCGTGTCGTTTCGCTTTGGTAGTTTAGCAACTGGAATATTAAAAAGGTAGTCAGGGCTTATGGTATCCTGTCCCTGTACCCACTCGTGGATTGGTTTAAGGCTCATTTTATAGATTCCGCGACCATGTGTGCCGGCAACCAGGTCCATTTCCCTTTCCTGTATTACAAGATCTGATATTGCGCAGGCAGGCAGTTCCGGACCAAGCAGGGACCAGGTCTTAGCCCTGTCAGTACTGATATATACTCCACGATATAAGCCGGCATAGAGGATATTCTCGTTTGTGGGATCCTCGATGATTACATTGGCAATCTCATCCGGTAAATCGCTGTTAATCAGGTTCCATGACTTTCCGTAGTCTTCGGATACATAGAGATAATTACCGGGATCATCGTGGTTAATTCCTGTAATAGCAATATA
>JAZBNV010000105.1:0-28901 GCA_036350795.1 Marinilabiliaceae bacterium | reverse complement strand
GCACATCACAGCAAAAGGCTTACTATCACGGTTTTTTCTCTTCCGGAGCTGCTCTACCGCATCCTCGTTGCAGGCATCACACACAAGGTGATAACCGCCTGTTCCTTTAAGAGCAACTATTTCCCCCTGCTCAATTGCTTCGGCTATTCTTTTTATTATATAAATTATTCCACCAGGATGTCCTTCTTCTCCGTTTATGTAATATACCGGCCCGCAATTATTGCAGGCAAGGGGCTGGGCATGGAATCGCCTGTCGCCAACATCTTCATATTCAGACCTGCACTTATCGCACATTTCAAACGAAGCCATGCTTGTCATGCTCCTGTCATAAGGGAGCTCCCTGATAATGGTAAAACGGGGTCCGCAGTTTGTGCAGTTTACCAGGGGGTAATTTATCCTGTGTTTTTGACAGAGCATATCTTCCAGGCATTTATCGCAGGTAGCAATATCAGGGCTTACACCCGTAACTTCGCCCGAGACATTTTCGCTTTTTTTAATTATGAAACCGGGATAATTCTCCAGGGGCAGTTCCTCTGTATTTATCTCATCAATTCGCGCTACTGCAGGAGCTTCTGCCAGAATAGCCGACTTAAAACGCTTCATTTTCCCCGGATCAGCCGTGGCATGTATAAGAACACCATCGTTCCTGTTTTCAACCATCCCAACAATGCCTTCCCTCCGGGCTATATTGTAAATAAAGGGCCGGAAACCAACACCCTGAACAAGACCGCTTATATGAATTTTAAGTGTTATCATAATGCTGCCATTTAACCAAATATACTTATTTTCCGCAACACTCTGTCAATCTTACTTTCATCCACCCACACATCCACCCAACCTTGCTCCGGGCAAATTTTATCCTTACTTTTGCTATATGCAGAAAAAGGATCTTTGCACCTGGCTAAAGAAGGCCCTTAAGGAGCCCCTTCCCGGAACAGAAGTACAGTGGGAAATGGCCTCTTCTGATCGTCGTATAAAGAATTTCCCCAGGAAAGCCAGTCCCGGATCAAAACCGGCTGCTGTTCTTTTACTGCTTTACCCCCTCAACGAAACAGTTCATATAGTTTTAATACAGCGTCCGTTATATAATGGTGTTCACAGTGGTCAGATCTCCTTTCCAGGTGGCAAAATGGAAGAACAGGATTCAGATCTTACTGCAACAGCGCTCAGGGAGGCCTGCGAGGAAACAGGCTTCTGCAATAATAACACAGAGATACTGGGCACTCTCACTCCCCTGTATATTCCCGTAAGCGACTTTATAGTCTGGCCTTTTGTAGCCTGGACAGCTGAAAGACCCTCGTTCTCCCCCAACAGGGAAGTAGTTGATCTGATAGAAGTTCCTCTTGAGTTTTTCTCCGACAGCTCGAATATAAAGGAAAAACCCATGAAGATAAGGGATGAACTGCTTGATGTCAGGTACTACGATTACAATGGCAGTGTAATATGGGGGGCAACGGCCATGATCCTGCACGAGTTAACAGTTATCCTGGAAAACAGGTAAAAAGGGTGTTTATCTTAAGCTGCTCAGATTTCCGTCGGCAGGTACAATATTCTGGTAATGTGTATAGCGATCAAGTACCTCTGTTACATAGTTAAAGGGTTCTTCTCCCCTGCAGAAACCATGCTCAACCACCGGATCGTGATAATACTCAGGCTCAGATTTCTTAAGTAAGAAATATGCCACGTTATCATCCCATATCTCGGGATCCCTGCCATACTTGCGTGCCAGTTGCCTTGCATCAAGCACATGTCCGGGTCCGACATTATAGGCCGCAAGAATAAATTTCAGTCTCTCCTGTTCATCCTGCACCTTGTCCTCGAACAATTCCTGGAGCCATGTAATATACCTTATACCTGCCCTGATATTATTTTCAGGCGATGATCTTACATCAATCCCGAAATGAGCTCCTGTGGCGGGCATTAGTTGCATAAGCCCATATGCTCCAGCCCATGATGTTACACCGGGGTCAAACCTTGATTCCTGCGCAACCAGTGAAGCCAGTAACCTCCAGTCCCAGCCAATTGTATCGCTGTACTGCATAAAGTAAGAGTCGTATTCTGATACCTTACCTGTTGTAAGGCTGTAAGAATCGCTCTTCACTATCCTGCTCGACCTTGAATTCTTAAAGTACTTGGCATATAATAGTGCATACGAGCTGCTCTTCTTAAAACTATTTATCCAGTTATTAAGGCTCTCTGCAAGTTCATTTGAAGCTGTTTTACGCATGGCCCATCCGTAATTCTGTGGAAAACTTACAGGAGTATCCACATCAAGATTCGAATAGTAGGTCCTGTTTACAAGTCCTACGTTCTCATCGCAAACTGTATAATCAATTTCCCTGCTGGCAACCAGTGATATAAGCTCTTCTACTTCAACCGGCACCTCGATAATATTAATCGAGTCGCCTATCTCATCCTGTAATGTTCTTAACCTTTGTGCATAGGAGGATCCGCTCTGAACATAAACGGTTTTACCTGCAAGATCGAGCTGGTTACGAACAAGTTCCCTGTCGAGATCGTCCCTTGTTATCTGCAGCCAGTTATCCGGCTTTCTCTGAACCAGCACCTGGCGGGTATAACCAATAGGAGTAGTAAATCTTACCATTTCCTTCCGCTGGTTATTTATTGCAAGGTTAAGAGCCATAAGGTCGGCATCGCCCCTGTTAAGCATCTCAAAAGATACATGTAAGTCGTTTTCTGTAATAATCTCCAGTTCCAGGTTAAGATAATCGGCAAACTCCTGCAGCAACTCATACTGGAAACCCATTGGCTCACCCTTATATATAAAGTAGCTGGTGGAATTATAATCAGTTATTGCTACAAGCTTACCTCTTTCCCTTATCTGGCTAAGGTCTCGCTGAACAACAAATAAATTATTATCGTTATCGGAATAGGTATTACAGGAATATGTTGTTACTATATATAGTAATACAATTAATAATAGTCTGGCACCCAAAATCCATAGTTTCGTTCGACATATGCTTTTCTGCTTTGCAGCAAAGCGCGGCAAATATATAATTAATCTATAAACATAAAAACTGTGCCAATGTTTAAATATTAACTCATATTGTTGATAAGTGCCTGAAAAGCAGGCAGGGAGCGAAGAACAGGATTGAGGGCGGATGGGTGGATTAGTCGTAGAAAGTCCATGCCACACCATACTTAAACATGCGTACCGGCATTAAATAGGAAGGTACATATGAATAAGCGGATCCCAGGTCAAACATACCATGATTTACATGCTCAAAAGCCACGAAAATACGGGTACGCTTTAGTTTAAGGTTAATAAAGGCATTTACATATGGGTAGTTTCCCACTTCCTGCTGGTCCTGGTTATGGTAGAAGCCGGTGGCAGGGTTAAAGGCATCGGCAAAATAGGATGTATTATAGATTGCATCCAGCCCGATCTGGAAACCCAGCCGTCCATCCGTAATTTTGAAATAAAAGAGGTGATCGAAATAAAATGAACTTTTTGCAGATATAAATGGCAGCTTAATAATATCCTGGTGACTGGTCTGCTGTAACAGGATCTTATTATCCCACCTGAACTTCCAGAAACCGAAGCCCTTGTTTGCCCTCAGGGCCAGCACAGATATTGCACCATCGTACTGTGCAGGGAGTGCTTCATTATTAAACCATATATAGTTTGTTACCAGTGTATAATCGAGTGAAAGATCCATCCGGATCCCCGGTATGCTGTAGCCCCCTCCCACCTTAATCCGCAACTCTTTCCCAAAATCATTATTCCATATAAAATTATTGCTTCCCCACGACTGAAGCCAGAAAGACGGCTCCTGGTTAATAAAATAACCTTTACCGTAGAGCTCTGAAGCCAGCCTGCCCTTTCCAAAGCGGGCATATATTTTCCCGTTAAGCTTAATATCGCCGGCTTTCATCCCGGTTAAATACAGCTTCCCACTGGCCTGCCATCCAAAGCCTTCTCCAATTTTGTTTTCAAGCGAACCAAATACAGCGTTCGATGACCGGTTCCATTCAAGGGTGTCTGAAAAAAATATGGTGTCGAAGTTTGGCCGTATCTGTTTATATACATTAAGCTCATTACTGATCCCCACTCCTATATCAAACTGGAATTTCCTGTCGTCACCCGTACTGAAATCAAACCTGAGGCTATTCCTCAGTACCCTGTAGAAAAGCGAATCAAAAGTAGGCACATTGTTCTTTGTCCCGCTAATGTAGGTGGTGTCATAGTAATCGTTTTCAGGATAATCGTCGGCATAGAACATTTTTCCCCTCTCAAGGCTGAAAATATGACTGAATGTGCCGCTTACCCCCGATCCCTTTCTGGTTCTGCTCGTATCGGCCTGGGGCTTAGCGCTTCCCCCAACAGTATACTTCTGAACCAGGAGCAGGTCCATGGAGGAAAATTTCGAAGATGCATCGCTCAGCCCGCCAAGATTGGTTGGCAGGTCCCTGGTATCAAGTGTTTCAATCTGGCTGATATCTGAAATTCCACCATTCCGGGCCCCGGTAAAACTGTTAAGCGACCATGCAGTATAGAGTTTGTATTTATTTCCTGTGTAGGAGCTGTGAAGGGTAAAAGATTTATTGTCGCTAGCCTGGTATGAATACTGACCCAGGCTGTTGATTACATCAAAATCAAATCCAAAGTTCAGGAAACGGTTCACATTCTGCGAGTGTCTTACCTGGAATGTCTGCTCGGCCTGGGTTCGTCCGCCTCCAAAGGTAAAGAGCAACTCGGTAAAGGGTACCTGGGTGTCAATAAAAACCTTGTTGCCAGGATGGTGCATATAGGGCAGGTAGTGCCGGTATACAAAGTTGTCCTGGTCAATGTTCCTTTTAAAAAAGTCAAGTTCAAGAACCGGAAGTCCGTAATTACCCAGGGATGCGTAGAATGGAGTATACCTGTTAATCACTTTATGATCCTGGAAATCAGTGATCATTGTATCCATCTTCAGCGGGACAATTGTTGTAAAGTCGTCCGAAAGTGAATACATTCTTGTTTTCCTTACATGAGCAGTATCTGCCTGGGGAAATGCGATTATTGTGATCCCAATAAGAAGAAATGTCAAAGCAATTTTACGCATGACACAAATATAGGGAAAAATGAATTACCCTTATCTCCCTCCCGCTCCTTCTCTTCTAGTCAACGTTATCGTTTAAATAAGCATTGTCATCTCTTAATAAAGGTTCATCATCATTGTCGCTGAGCGTAAACTTGGATACTTCGGAACTTTCTTTATCCTTCGATTTATCTATCTGTATATTTTTCCGTACAAAAGCAGGCACATCCTCGAACTCATCAATATTGTCTTTCATTGTCTTGTTCGAGAGCCCCTCCTTCTTAAGTATATTCTGCATATGCTTTATCTTCCTGAGGGTACCTTCACTGTTCTTCTCCCGCTCGTGTTCTTTCGATGCATCAACAATATCAAACTCTATAATCCCCTGCTTCTCATCCATATCCTCATCGCTGATCAGTTTCTTACGCTTCTTAACTTCAATCACCCTTGGCTCGCTCATGTTTACTGCAGCCATGCCTGTATTCTCAGATCCGGTATCCAGGACCACCTTCTCAGTCCTGGTCTCAGTTTTATAGGGTTCAATTATCGAGTTTGGTGTAAAACCTGTTGCAATAACTGTTACGCTTATATTTTCTTTCAGGGTCTCATCATTTGAAATACCTCTTATAATAAGCGCGTCTTCTGATGATACATCGTAAATATAGTCAGTTATCTCTCCCAGCTCATCCATAGTAAGCTCGTGTTCGCCAACACCTGATTTTACATTCAGAAGGATGCTTTTAGCTCCGGTTATATCGTTTGAATTAAGAAGGGGCGAGTTTATAGCTTCCCTGATTGCCTCCAGAGCCCTGTTTTCGCCAGCTGCCATTCCTTTGCCCAGAACCGCAACGCCCGAATTCTTCATCACTGTTTCAACATCTGCGAAATCAACATTTATATACCCTGCTTCGGTAATAATCTCCGTAATTCCTTTTACGGCCGATGCAAGCACATCATCTGCTTTGGCAAAGGCAGTAGATACACTCTGATCGCCGTATATTTCCCTGAGCTTCTCGTTATTTATTACCAGCAGTGAATCAACATGATCCTTTAGTTCTGCTATTCCATCAATTGCATTTTTGATACGGATTTTTCCCTCCGACCTGAAGGGGATGGTAACAACGGCAATGGTAAGCATTCCTGCATCGCGGCAGGCCTTTGCTATAACAGGAGTTGCGCCCGTGCCTGTGCCTCCACCCATGCCCGTGGTAATAAACACCATCCTGGTATTACCTGAGATTGCCTCCAGAACATCCTCAATATTCTCCTCGGCCGACCTCCTGCCTGTAGCCGGCAGTGAGCCTGCTCCCCGTCCTTCGGTAAGGGCTTCTCCTATCTGGATCTTTAAAGGTACAGGACTTTCTGCAAGTGCCTGTGAATCTGTGTTGCAGATTACAAAATTTACATCCCTTATGCCCTGTTTATACATATGATTAACCGCGTTGCAGCCTCCACCGCCAATCCCGAGTATCTTTATAATGGAAGATCTCTCCACGGGCAATTCAAAGTTCATCAAATCATCAGACATAGTATTTCGGTTTTATTGTTCTAATATAATATGTAGCCAGCCTTCGGTATTATCAGTTAATTCTCTGGTCCTCGGTTTCAAACATCTTCCCAAGGTTCTGTTTCAGCTTTTCGGTCCATGTAATTTTATGACCTGTTTCCTCTCCGTAAATATCGTCGTGGCTAAGGGGCTCCTTCGCCGCTTCTGCAATATCTCCTGCTTCAGTCCTGGCACCTGCATTGAAACTGCTTTTAAATGTTTCCAGGTAATCGAATCCTCTCATTATCAGACCCACACTGGTAGAGAACATCGGCTGGTGTATCTCCTCTTTCGAATCGCCCGACAGGTTTTCATTCGGAAGCCCGATTCGTACATCCATAGCTGTTTTGAACTTAACCAGCTGGGGCAAATGTTTGAGCATGGCTCCTCCACCGGTAAGAACAACACCTGCCGACAGTTTATCAGCATACCCGGAACTCTGAATCTCAAAATTAACTGCATCAATTATCTCCTCCATTCTCGATTGGATAATGTAGGCAAGGCTCTTGAAAGATATTTCCTTGGGCTCGCGTCCACTTATCCCGGGCACAGCCACCACCTTATCTTCTGGAGCAATATCGCCAAGGGCCGATCCGTATTGTATCTTCAACTGCTCAGCGTAACGCTGCAGTATAGAACAACCCTCCTTGATATCTTTTGTTATCACGTTGCCTCCAAAGGGGATTACGGCTGTATGCCTTATAATATTGTCATAATAAACAGCTACATCGGTTGTTCCACCGCCTATATCAACCAGCACAACTCCTGCCTCCTTTTCGTCGGCAGTAAGCACGGCGTCTGCTGATGCCAGTGGCTCAAGTATAAGATCCTTCACATTAAGGCCAGACTTCCTTATGCATTTTTCGATGTTTTTTGCCGATGCTACCTGCCCGATAACAATATGGAAATTTGCTTCGAGCCTTCTTCCGCACATTCCAATCGGGTTTTTTACACCGGTTTCGTTATCTACAATAAAATTCTGCGGTATAACATGGATAATCTCCTCACCTATCTCAATAGGAATCTTATGCATATCCTGGGTAAGGTTAAAGACATCTTCCTTTTTAATCTCATCATCGCTCGAATCACGATTAATATATCCACGGCTCTTCATACTTTTTATATGCTGACCCGCAATCCCAACAAAAACATCGGTAAAGGCAATCTCAGAACGGTTCTGTACATCGGCGACCGTTTTTTGTATAGCCCCCACAGTTTCCTCGATATTAAGCACTACCCCTCTTTTGACGCCATTGGAAGGAGCCTTGCTTAAACCAAGGATCTCGATTTTGCCATTTTCGTTCTTTCTTCCGACTATTGAAACAATCTTGGTTGTCCCAATGTCGATTGCTGCTACATACTGTTCTCTCTGTTTCATAATAAATATGGATTAACTGCTATTATCTTTTTTTACATACTATCTGTCCTTCAAACATCAGGTTAATTTCACTGTACTTATTCCAGCCTACCTCGTCAATCATGCCCAGGTAGAAAGCTTCAAGATTCTGCAGGCGTTCATGCACCTTCTCCGGACTGCCCAGCTTAACCAGCTGATTGCCTACCCTTGGAATTAACTCAATATCTCCCTTTTCTGTTACCCACACCTGTTCAAACTGGCCCGACCATAATTCACTGGCATTAAGCTCCCTGATCAGCTCAAAAAGTTGTGAGATTATATTGTCATCAGGAATATTTATGGCGCCCCTGCTGATAAACTCGTCGGGAACTGATATTGAGCCTGATACAATTATTACCCTTGGAGTATACACTCCTGTATGTGGTATTATAACTCCTTCATTATCTATATAGTAACTGTTACCGTAGGAGCTAATAATCCGCATTACCGGGTCGCGCTGCCTGGCCTCAACATGAAGAACCCCGTCAACAGTATAAAAGACTTCTGCCGACTCAAGCTCCTTTATTTGTTTCAATTCTTTCTCGATGGCATCCAGGTCAATACCTGATATGGGCTTGCCAAGCACCTGCTCATGATCGTTCTGAACCATCGAAAACAATCCGCCGGGAGTAACAAAGCGGTTTTTGAGAGAGTCTTTGATAACAATCTCCACCCTGCGGCAATTACGTGTGTATACCTTATCAGATATAAAAGATGGCATCACTATCATATAAACCACCAGGGGCAACCACCATATATATCTCAGCACCTTCATTTCAGTCTTTCCTTTAATAAGTTTTCTATTGGCCTCACCAGGGTATCAATATCGCCGGCGCCCACTGTGAGCAGGATATCTATATCTGCCTGTTTAAGATAGCCTGGAATATCTTCCATGTTCATCAGCCTGCAGTCGGCACCGGTCATTCTTTCAGCAATTATTTCTGATGTCACTCCTTCAATGGGCAGTTCGCGCGCCGGGTATACTGGCAACAGTACTACACTGTCGGCCCTGGCAAGCATTTTACCAAAGGCTGCTGCATGATCCCTGGTACGCGAATAGAGATGGGGCTGAAAAATAAGAGTGATTCTCCTTTTTCCGTAAAATTCCTTTACAGACTCAATAAAATATTCCAGCTCGGCAGGGTGATGGGCATAATCATCAATATATGTAACCCCGGCCCTGTCAAACCTGACGTCAAATCTCCGCTTTACACCCCTGTAGTAAAGAAGCGCTTTCCTGATTTCGAAATCACCTGCTCCTGCCACAACAGCAAGCCCGATAGCAGCTATGCTGTTCTCGAGATTCAGCTTCCCGGGAATAAAACTCTTCAGATCGCTTATCCTGCCAAAAGGAGAGATAAAATCAAAATTATAGGCACCCTCTTCGATCCTCAGGTTCTCAATCCTGAAATCCGATTCGTTATCAAGGCCATAGGTAAAGAGCCTTATATTACCTGATTTCCTTATCTTATTCCTTATTCTGGAATTAATCAGTATACTGCCATCCCTGCGTGTGAGTGTTGCAAAGTGGTTAAATGCCTCAAGGAGGTTATCATAATTACCATATACATCCAGGTGATCAGGATCGATTGATGTAATTGCCGAGAGGTAGGGTTGAAGGTAATGGAACGACCGGTCGAACTCATCTGCCTCTATAACAGTAATATTACCTTTCCCGCTAAGCATGTTGGTATTATAGTTTAACGATATACCACCCAGGAAGGCAGAACAATCGGCCGATGACTGCTTCATAAGATGAGCTGTAAGTGTTGAAACACTTGTTTTGCCGTGTGTTCCGGCTATGGCAATTGTATTGCTCTGCTTCGATATCTCGCCCAGTATCTCTGCCCTTTTATATATCTTATAACCATTTTCCCTGAACCATGAAAGTATATTGTTTGAAGGGGGTATAGCAGGTGTTGTAATAAGCACTGTATTTCCCTTATCCCTGAAATGAGTTCTTATTAAGCCGGGATCATCATCAAAAACAATATCGCAGCCTTCATCAATAAGTGCAGAGCAAAGCTCGGTGCGTGTTCTGTCGTAGCCTCCCACAGTAAACCCTCCGCCAAGGAAATACCTTGCAAGTGCACTCATACCGATACCCCCGATGCCGGTGAAATAAATATTTGATATGTTTTCAAATATGTTCATTTAATCAACTTAAATACTTCCTCTGCAATACGTTTATCAGAATCATAAATAGCCAGTTCGGCGATCTTTAAACTGAGACTCTCACTTTTATCCTTATCTTCCACTAAAGAAATCATTTCATCAACAAGCTCCTCAGCTGCCCTCTTATCACTAATCGTAATTGCAGCATTTCCCGAAGTGAGGGCAAGGGCATTTTTTGTCTGGTGATCTTCTGCTACATTGGGAGAGGGGACCAGTATCACCGGTCGTGCGGCAATACACAATTCAGATATGGTACCTGCTCCTGCCCTTGAGATTATCACATCTGCTGCTGCATATGCATAGTCCATCCTGTCGATAAAACCCAGAATACTGATGCCATTAAGGGGGACTGCCCTGGTATTTTGAATAAGAGAATCATAGTAGTATCGTCCTGTTTGCCATATCAGCTGTATTCCGGCGTTCTGTATTCTTTCAAGCCCCTCGAGTATACTTTTATTTATTGTTCCGGCACCTCCCGATCCTCCAAGTACAAGAACTGTCTTTTTTGTACTTTTAAGCCCGAAGTGAAGCAGTGCCTCCTCCCTGCTTATATCCTTTCCTGCTATATCACTTCTGACCGGGTTACCGGTAAAAACAATTTTCGCAGCCGGGAAATATCTATCCATATTATCATAGGCCACACATATCTTTCCGGCTCTCTTTGCCAGGAGTTTATTTGTAATGCCGGCATAGGAATTCTGCTCCTGTATCAGGGTTGGAATACCCATTCCTGAAGCCCTGTAAAGAACCGGTCCGCTGGCATAACCACCAACCCCCACAACTATATCAGGCTTAAAGTCCATAATAATCTTCTTTGCCTTTTTAAGACTTGAAACTAACCTTGCCACCACTCTTAAATTTTGCAATGTTACTTTCCTTTTCAAACCTTCTATCGGAAGCCCGACTATCTTATATCCGGCTGCCGGCACCTTCTCCATCTCGAGTCTGCCTTCAGCTCCCACAAAGAGTATTTCAATCCCGCTGTCCTGCCTTCGCAGTGCATTGGCTATGGAGATTGCCGGGAAGATATGTCCACCGGTGCCACCACCACTTATAATAACTCTTTTATGTAGTTGCTCCTTCATATATTAATCCGTCCTGTTCTGATTCACTGTTTTCTTCTTCGCTTTCCTCATTGTTTGCCCTGGCATTAACCACCCTGCTTACTCCAAGTATCGCACCCAGCGAAAAGGATGTTATAAGGAGCGATGTACGCCCCCAGCTTATCATAGGCAGGGTCTGTCCTGTAACAGGAAAAAGACCTACTGCCACCGCCATATTAAGAATGGCCTGTACCACTATCATCACCGTAAGCCCCAGCACCAGGAAAGCCGGGAAAGCGGTTTCGCATTTCCGGGCAGTTGCAATACCCCTGAAAAGCAGTATCAGGTAAACAAACAAAAGAGGTATGGCTCCGAAGAGTAAGCCATATTCTTCTATTATTATTGCAAAAATAAAATCAGAGTTCGACTGCGGCAGCATATTTCTCTGAACACTGTTTCCCGGAGCCTTCCCAATCAGACCCCCGGTGGCAATGGCAATCTTGGCCTGGTTTGCCTGGTAGTCGCCATCTTTATCCTCATCGCCGGAGATAAAATTCTCAACTCTTGCTTTCCATGTTGCCACCCTGTTGGCATCACTAACAGCGTCAAGCAGCAGTGCCAGTAGTATCACACCTGCAATAGCCATCCCCAGCCAGGCAAGAATAAATTTAAATGGCACCCGTCCGATAAAAAGGATTATCATACAAATACCGAAAATAAGAAGTGCCGTAGAGAGGTTCTCCGGTAATATAAGTGCACAAACAATAGCAATCGGAACTATAAATATTCTTGTAGTAAGTTTAAAATCCTTAAGATCGTGCTGGTGCCTGGCTAACATCCTGGCAATATAGATAACCAGGGAAACCTTTGCCAGATCGGATGTCTGAATACGGAAACCTGTTCCGGGTATGGTAATCCAGCGGGCAGCCTCATTTATTCGCACTCCGAAGATTAATGTAAGTATCAGCAATACTATCGAAACCAGTACAAAGAAGCCGGCCAGTGATGAATAAATCCTGTAATGTAACTGATGCGTAATCACTATAATAAAGAGGCAGAACAGAAGCATCACGCCCTGTGACCTGAGGAAAAATGTTGTGTTGCCCCCGTAGCGTGAAAAAGCAACACTTACAGATGAACTGTAAACTGCAAGCAGCGAATAAACCATAAAAACCACTATCAGTCCCCAGATTACCCTGTCGCCTTTAAATATTTTTGCAAAGCTTCCCAACATTTTTTATTTCTGTTTTTACAGGTTTCTTACAGCTTCTTTAAATTGCCTGCCCCTGTCTTCGTAATTCCTGAAAAGGTCAAAACTTGCACATGCCGGTGAAAGAAGAACAGTATTGCCCTTTGATGCCAGGTAATATGATGATTTTACAGCTTCGGCCATCGAAGATGTTTCAACAATTGTTGGCACTATTCCTTCAAATGATTTCAGGATTTTGGAATTATCAACTCCCAGGCATACTATTGCTTTCACCTTTTTACCAGCAAGATTAAAAAGCTCTGAATAGTCGTTCCCCTTATCCACTCCTCCGGCTATCCATACCACGCCATCTTCCATGCATTCAAGAGCATACCATGTTGAATTAACATTTGTTGCCTTGGAATCATTAATAAATTTTATCCCGTGTACGGTAAGCACCGACTCAAGCCTGTGTTCAACTCCCTGGAAATCGGACAGGCATTCCCTGATCACCTCCTTCCGGATATTAACCAGTTTACCTGCAATTGATGCCGCCATGGAGTTATAGGTATTATGGCGACCCTTTAATGCTAAATCGTGAATGGACATAATTTGCCGGATTTGATTGTGGATATTGAGGATAAGGATTTCGTTATCGATATATGCAGCCATTCCTTCGGACGATGCATCCGAAAACGGCAATAGGGCAGATTTTATATTTCTCCTGGTAATTTCGTCTTTCAGAACCGGGTCGTCGGCCCAGTATATGAGGTAATCTTTTTCGGTCTGATTATTTATTATCCTGAACTTTGAGTCTATATACTCAGCGAATTTATAATCGTACCTGTCGAGGTGATCGGGTGTAATATTCATGAGCACGGCTATGTCTGCCTTAAACTCATACATGCCATCAAGCTGGAAGCTGCTTAATTCAATTACGTAATAATCGAAGTTGCAACGGGCCACCTGGTAGGCATAACTTTCGCCAATATTGCCTGCCAGGCCAACATTCAGTCCTGCTCTTTTTAAGATATAATAGATAAGATTTGTGGTTGTGGTTTTACCATTGCTGCCTGTGATGCATATCTTGAAAGCCTTGCAATAGCGGCCGGCAAATTCGATCTCAGACACGACAGGTATTTCCTTCTCCCTTGCCTTCACAACAAGCTCACTCTTATCAGGTATACCCGGGCTCTTTATTATTATATCGGCATCCAGTATCCTGCTCTCTGAATGACTTCCCTCCTCGTATTCAATCCCGTTTTCTGACAGCATAGAGGCGTACTTCTCCTTTATGCTTCCGCTATCTGATACAAAGACATTATAGCCCTTATCCAGCGCAAGCACAGCAGAGCCCGTACCGCTCTCTCCCGCTCCTAATATGACTGCCTTCTTCTTCACTCAGTTTCGCTTTATTCTATATTTTAAGTTTTACCTTACTTTTAAGGTTATAACCACACTCAGCACTGCCAGTATTATTGCCACAATCCAGAACCTGGTTACAATTTTTGGTTCAGGGAATCCCATTTTCTGGAAATGATGATGCAGGGGGGCCATTAAAAAGACCCGCCTGCCGGCACCATACTTTCTCTTTGTTCGTTTAAACCATGCTACCTGGATAAGCACAGACAGGCTCTCTGCGAAAAATATCCCGCAGAGTATTGGTATCAATAGTTCCTTCCTGATAATAATTGCAAACACGGCTATTATTCCGCCAATTGTGAGGCTCCCTGTATCTCCCATAAATACCTGGGCAGGATAGGAGTTATACCAGAGGAAGCCAATAGCAGCTCCAATAAATGAACCGGCAAAGATCACCAGCTCACCCGAATAAGGGATATACATAATATTCAGGTAATTGGAGTAAATTATATTACCGGAGACATAGGCAAGAATACCCAGGGTAACAACCATTATTGCAGATGTCCCGGTTGCCAGTCCATCCAGTCCGTCGGTAAGGTTGGCTCCATTCGAAACAGCTGTAACTATAAATATTACCGCCACCACAAACACCAGCCAGCCCCAGGGCTGACGTTTATCCTTACTAACAAAGGGCACCAGCCAGGAATAGTCAAATTCTGTATTCTTTATAAATGGAATTGTTGTTTTTGTACTCTTGATATCAACCGAGGTATATTCTATTGCAGTCTCCTGAGCTGATGATTCAATTGCCCTGGCTAAGCCGAAAGTATCCTGTTCGTTAATAAAGGTAATCTCCCTTATTACAGCATCGTCGCTTATATAAAGAGTAAGTGCTACAATTAAACCAAGAATAACCTGGCCCAGAATCTTAAACTTACCGGCCAGTCCTTCTTTTTTCTTTCTGAATATCTTAATGTAGTCATCCACAAAGCCAATAAAGCCCAGCCACAGAGTTGTAACCAGCATCAGGATAACATAAACATTATCCAGTCGGGCAAAAAGAAGTGTGGGGATAAGAATTGACAGTATAATTATTATCCCTCCCATCGACGGAGTACCCTTCTTCTGGTACTGTCCTTCCAGGTCAAGATCTCTTACAAGCTCACCAATCATCCTGCGCTGAAGTAACCTGATAATCCTTTTCCCTATCAGCAGGGATATTATCATGGAGGTAATTATTGCTGCTGCTGCCCTCACGGTGAGGTAATTGAACAAACCTGCACCGGGTACATTTAATTCATCGAGATATGCAAACAGGTAATATAGCATGGCAGGTTTCTAAGTAGTTTGACTCTGGTTCATATATTTCTTTATCTCTTCACGATCATCAAAATGGGACCTGGTCCCCTTTACCTCCTGGTAGGTTTCATGTCCTTTACCGGCAACAAGTACTATGTCCTTATCACCGGCAAGCATCAGGGCTGTTTTTATTGCTTCGCTCCTGCTGCTTATGCTGAGTACATTTTTAAGCCTCCCGGCAGCTACGCCTTTCATCATATCGGCAATAATTGCATCCGGATCTTCTGACCTGGGGTTATCTGAAGTAAGAATTACCCTGTCGCTCTTTTCTGCAGCTATAGCTGCCATCAATGGTCTTTTGCTTCTGTCCCTGTCGCCCCCGGCACCCACAACGGTAATAACTGCTTCATTGGCTCGCCTGATACGGTTAATCGCCGAAAGTACATTCTCAAGTGCATCGGGCGTGTGCGCATAATCAACTATAGCTGTCTTGCCCTTAGGGTCCCTTATTATTTCAAGCCTTCCGTCAACAGGTGTCATGGTACTGATTGATGTCAGTGCTTCTGTTTTGTTTGCACCAAGCAGTACTGAGACAGCATATACAGCCAGCAGGTTAGAGGCATTGAAATCACCAATAAAACTTGTCGACACTTCAGTACCATCAATATTCAGGAGCATTCCCTCAAATCTTTCTTCAAGTATCCTGCACTTAAAATCGGCACCCCTTTTCAGCGCATAAGAGCTTACCGATGCTTTTGTGTTCTGAACCATAACAGATGATCTTCGGTCGTCGGCATTAACCAGGGCGAAAGATTCTTTGGCCAGAGAATCGAAAAATAATTTCTTTGCAGCTATGTAAGAATCGAAGTTGCCATGGTAATCCAGGTGATCGTGAGAGAGGTTAGTGAACACAGCACCGTCAAAACACAGACCCTCTGTGCGGTGCTGATGCAGGGCAATTGAGCTTACCTCCATAAAGGCGTATTCGCAGCCGGCATCCGCCATTTCGCTGAGCAGGCGGTTTATCTGCAGGGGATCAGGAGTTGTATGAGATGCCGGACGTTGATCCCTGAATATCATATTGCCTATGGTTGAGAGTAAGCCTGCCCTGTATCCCAGGTTCAGAAACATCTTATAAAGGAGGCTGGCAATAGTAGTTTTTCCGTTTGTCCCGGTAACACCAACCAGCCTTATCCTGGATGATGGATGATTATAGAATGCCGAGGACATATATGCAAGGGCCCGGGCAGAATTTTCAACAACAACCCAGCATAGCTTATCATCTGCATCTGCCGGAAGTTCTTCACATACAATGGCTGACACTCCGGCCCCGATTGCAGCTAAGATATATTTATGCCCGTCGGTAATAGTACCCCTCACCGCTACGAAAGCATTCCCCGGAGCAGCCTCCCTTGAATCGAAGCAAATGCCTGACACATCAATGTTGGTGTCGCCCAGGCATTTCCTGATTTCAAGCTCTGACAATATCTCCTTTAGCTTCCTCATTCAGATTCTCATTTCAAGTTCAATTGTACTTCCTCTCTCTATCCGGGTACCGGGTTTTAAAGATTGCTTTACTATCCTTCCCCGGCCTTTTACACTCACTTTCAGCCCGCTGTTCTCGAGCAGGTACAGAGCATCCCTGATTCCCATTCCGGTGACATCCGGAACCAGGTTTTCAATTATATCCTGTTCTTTAATTAAAAGTGTATCTGATCTGCGCAGGGGATTTACCCATTCTGCGTCCAAAGTGCTTCTACCGTCAGCAAGCCCAAGACTGGCAAGCACCCTGTAGGTATCACTGCCATAACCTTTCAGAATAAGGGGAGAGTTATTTGGTGGACTCTCCCCCTGGTCTACCGATTTATAGAAGCCTGTTGAATAAACTTTATCTGCTATTTCCTTAAATACCGGACCTGCCACGAGGTTGCCGTAATAGATCGAATTAGTGGGAGCGTTTACCACCACTATACATGAATACATGGGATCTTCTGCGGGGAAGTAACCAACAAATGAAGCCTGGTAGGAGACTTTCCCATCCTGCCTGTAGCCATATTTTTCATTTGCTATCTGAGCGGTGCCTGTTTTACCGGCAATCTTATATTGCTCGTTACGAAGATTGGTGGCTGTACCATTCTCAACAACACCTTCCAGGAGTAGCTTTGCCTTTTTGATGGTTGCCCTTGAACTTATCGACGACCTCAGCACTTTCGTTTCGACCTGTTGCAGTACCTGCCCGTGATACCTGATTTCTTTAACCAGCCTGGGTTTCATCATCCTGCCATCATTGGCAACTGCATTATAGAAAGTCAGTATCTGTAGCGGAGTAAGCTGAACCTCGTAGCCATGCGACATCATGGGCAGTGAGATTCCCGACCAGTATTTGTCACCGGGATATCGTATCAGCGGGGCACCTTCACCTTTGATTTCAATTCCAAGCTTTTCGTTCAAACCCATCCTGTAGAGGCGGTCGACAAAATCACCCGGTCTGTCCTTATAATTATCGTTAATAATCATTGCGGTACCAACATTTGACGACAGCTCAAAAACCTCCTTCACACTAATGGTACCATATCCTCCCCTGTGGCTGTCGCGAATTGTTTTGTCGTAATACCTCACTGTTCCGTCGCCTGTGGAAATTGAATCGCCCAGGTCTACTACGCCATCTTCCAGGGCTACCATAAAAGAGGCCAGTTTAAATGTTGAGCCCGGTTCTGTGCTTTGCCCTATGGCATAATTATATGATTCATGGTAGCTGCCATCCTCGCCGATTGTCAGGTTGGATATTGCCTTTATATCTCCGGTCTTAACCTCCATCAGCACAGCTGTGCCATGATGTGCAGCATGCAGGCTCAGTTGTTTCTCCAGTGCACTCTCGGCCACATCCTGGAGGTCAATATCGATTGTAGTCACTATATCATTACCATCACGGGGATCTACAGAATTTTCATCATTAACCGGCATCCATGCGCCACCTGTAAGGCGTTGTTTAAGAATAGTGCCATTCAGCCCGGTCAGTTCACTGTCGTAGGCACCTTCAAGGCCCACCACGGGGCCGGCTTTATCCTTAAGCAGATAACCAATTGTACGATAGGCCAGGTTATTATGAGGTCTTATTCTCTCGCTTTCCACTTCGGCTATCAGTCCTCCCTTATACCTGCCCTCCCTGAATATTGGAAGACCTTGCAATCTTTTCAGGTCACTATGGCTTACCCGCCGCATAATAAGGTAATATCTCTCACCCTTCAGTCTTGCCTGGGTAAGATCTCTCTTCCATCCGGCAGCTGATTTTAGCCCTACCACCTCAGATAATCCACGTGATAATCCGTCTATTCCCCTTGACCAGGTACCTGAATCCATTCCCGTGCTCCTGGTATCCATATACACATTATAGAATGGAACAGAACTTGCCAGCACACGTCCGTCAGAATCAAGTATGTCGCCCCTGTTGGCAGGAACCAGGTCAGTTTTATAGATATATTGCTCACCTAGTTCGGTCCATTTCTGTCCTTCCACAAACTGGATAATCACTACACGGGCCATTATGGCGGTGGCAACAAGAATTATGAGGATATACACTATCCCGCTTCGCCATATTATTTCGTCGCGCAATGCCATTATTTTCTTTTTACCACGAGTTTATAGGGAGGCTCCTTTAGTTCCTTAAGTCCGAGATTCTTTTCGTTTACAAGTTTCAGTACCTCAGACTGTCGGCTTATGTACATCAGCTCGGCCGATGTAGCTATGGCTTCTGACCTTAGTTCCTTAACTTCCTTCTGAAGTATATCGCTCTTTCTGATTATTTTTTCTGCATGAAAACGATTGGCTATGTAGAGAGCCCCAAAGAGAGTCAATAATGAGAGGAGGCCCAGGTTGCCAAGCACAAGTCGTTCGCTGAACAAGGAGCCGCTTATCAGCATTTTAAAGAATCCGTCCCCGGATTTCTTCTGCCTGCCAGTGTTTATATTATCTTTCTCTTCCATTTCAAATTTTCTCAGCAATCCTTAACCTCGCGCTCCTGGCCCGGCTGTTCTTTTCAATCTCATCCTTCGAAGGCATTATTACCTTCCTGTTTATAAGCCTGAAGGGTGAAGTGCTGTGTCCGTAAAAATCCTTCTCCTCGTGGCCCTCAAAAGAGCCAGTTCGGAAAAAGTTCTTTACCAGCCGGTCCTCAAGCGAATGATATGTTATCACAGCCATCCTTCCTCCGGGTCTAAGCACCTCAAGTGACTGCATCAGCATCTCCTTCAGAAACTCCATTTCCCTGTTCACTTCAATCCTGAGTGCCTGGAATACCCTGGCATAGAACTTATTTTCTTTACCCGGCTGTGCATACCTCTTTAATATTTTCAAGAGGCTTGTTGTGTCTTTCAATTCTTCCCTGGAACGCCAGTCAATAATATCTCCTGCCAGTCTGCCGGGGTTTTTTATCTCACCGTAATCCCTGAAAATCTTAATTAGCTGAGGCGCCTCATAAGTATTCAGTATATCTGAGGCCTTAAGTGCTGACCCCGGATTCATTCTCATATCCAGCTGAGCAGGATACCTGAACGAAAAACCCCTTTCAGGTTCATCGAACTGGTAAAACGATACGCCCAGGTCAGCCAGTATCCCGTCGATCTTCTCCAGCCCGGCATAACGAAGGTTAGCTTTCAGGAACCTGAAATTCTGGTTAAAAAAGAGAAACCGGTCATCAACCGGCCTGTTTCTTTCAGCATTCTCATCCTGGTCGAAAGCTGCCAGAACTCCATCCTCCAGTATCTCAAGTATCCTCTTTGAATGGCCTCCGCCTCCAAAAGTCAGGTCGACATAAACCCCTGAAGGCTGAATGTTCAGCCCTTCAACACATTCATCCAGCAATGCAGGGACATGGTACGCCATACTTATTCATCTTCAGGAATAAAACCTCCCATAAGTTTTTCGGCCAGGTCTGCAAAGTCCTCAACCGGCATATCAATGGCATCATACTTATTACCTGCCCATATCTCAATCCTGCCATCCTGCCCGGCCAGAACAACTTCTTTTTCAATCCCGGCCAGCTGAAGCAGCTTCCTTGGTATCAGCAACCTGTTACTGGAATCGAGACTCAGCTCTGCAGTACCCTTGAAGAAATTGCGAAGAAACCTGTTATGCTCACGGTTATAAGGATTAATCTTACTCCTGATCCTTTTCATCTGCTCGTTCCAGTCTTCTATAGTGAATAGAACAAGGCAGTTTTCGAAGATGTCGCGCCTTACTACAAAATGGTCACCGGAAGATCCTTCCATCTGCTTTTTTAATGCAGCCGGAAATATCATCCTTCCCTTGGAATCAATTTTGCAACTGTAATCTCCTATAAATGTGGCCATCCGAAAAACATAGTTTGAGGGTAAAAATAGTAAAATATTCCCACTTTGCCCCACTTACTCCCATTTTTTTCCACTTTGTTGATAACTTTTGAGCTATATATAGACGACCCTCTTTATCAATAACTTAAGCTTAGAGGCATACAATCTTGTGCTTTTGCTTATCAGCAAGAGATTTTTTAATAAATTTGCAGTATGTAATTTTTGGCTTGGGAATCAAATTATTATGGTATGGATGGGTCAGGTACGATCCAGATTGATGTAGGCAGTGTGTTAAAGGATAAGAACCCACGTTTATCAGGTTTAATCCCAAAATTCTTGCTGAATTATCTGAGAAAGATTATTCACGAAGATGAGCTTAATGAGTTCTTCCGCAATTTCGGCGATTTGCACAATGTGGATCTGGTGCGGGCAGGTTTAACCTATATGGGGATTAAATATAGGGTACACAATGCTGCAGCCATTCCCCACTCCGGAAGAAATATCTTTGTCTCCAACCATCCTCTGGGGGGTCTGGACGGACTTGTTTTTATGCTGGAATTATCAAAATATTTTGATAATATTAAATTCCCGGTTAACGACATTCTTATGAATATCACGAATATGGAGGATGTTTTTTTACCAATAAACAAGCACGGAGGCCAGGCAAGGGATGCTGCAAAGGCTATTGAAGCTGCTTATGCCTCTGATGCTCAGTTACTTTACTTTCCTGCAGGCTTATGCTCGCGGAAGAAAAAAGGCGAGATTAAAGATCTTACATGGCAGAAGAGCTTTTTAACAAAAGCCATCAGGCATAAAAGGACAATTGTCCCTGTATATTTTTCAGGAAGAAACTCTGATTTCTTTTATCGCCTGTCGAATATAAGAACCGGACTGGGAATAAAGTCAAACTTCGAGATGCTTTACCTTGTTGACGAAATGTTTAAACAAAAAAGTAAGGAAATTGATATAGTGTTCGGAGAAGGGTACCCGTTTAAAACCTTTAACAGGTCAAAGACTCCTATAGAATGGGCTGCCTGGTTACGTGAAAAATCATATGAACTGGCAAAATTCATTAAAAAATAAAATAATAATCTTAATTTTGATTGGGATATTCGGCCGTAACAGTTAAATAGTCCAAAAACATTTTCAATAAAACCGGAGACTTACAATTATGGAAAAAATTATTGACCATGTTCCTGTTGAGGAGATAAAGAAAGAGCTGACGGAGGAGCGGTTTTTAAGAAAAACCAACAACGGGAATAACGAGGTTTACCAGTTTACCAGCCACGAATCACCCTTTCTTATGAGAGAGGTGGGCAGACTGCGTGAACTTACCTTCAGGAATGCAGGCGGAGGAACCGGCAGGGAGATTGATCTGGACGGCTATGATTTCTCAGAGACGGCTCCACATCAGCAATTAATAGTCTGGGATCCGGATAATATGGAAATTATTGGGGGATACAGGTTTTTTATTCATGATGAAAGAGTAAAACCTACCGACCCTTCAGATATGGCATCTGCTTCATTTTTCAATTTCTCACAGAAGTTCAGAAAGGAGTTCCTGCCCTACCTGATGGAGCTGGGGAGGTCTTTTGTGCAACCCGGATACCAGTCGAGGGCCATGGGCAGGAAAAGCCTTTTTGCCCTGGATAACCTGTGGGACGGCCTGGGCGCTATAGCAATAGAAAATCCGGCTGTAAAATACCTCTTCGGAAAGGTTACCATGTACAAGCATTTTAATGTGAAAGCAAGGAACCTTATACTGTATTTTATGAAGAAACACTTTTCCGATCCTGATAAACTGGTTGTTCCAAAGAACGATATATCAATAAATATTGATATGGATAAGATGAAAAAGATCTTCGTGGCCGACAACTACAAGGACGACTATAAGATACTTTCGCAGGAAGTCAGAAAAACAGGAGAGAATATTCCACCCCTGATTAATGCCTATATGAACCTGTCGCCGACAATGCGGACATTTGGCACAGTATTTAACGAACCTTTCGGAAAGGTTGAGGAAACAGGTATAATGATCACTATCAGGGATATGTATATTGAAAAAATAAACAGGCACCTGGCATCTTACCGCGAAGATTACGAGATAGGCGTAGGCTATTAATAAGCTCTTTCGTTTCGGCCTTCGATAAAATTAATAAAAGACCGGTTTACTACCTTATTACCTCCGGGAGTTGGATAATTTCCTGTAAAGTACCAGTCTCCTTTATGATCAGGACAGGCTTTGTGCAGTCCCTCAATAGATTGGTATACAATCTTAACTTCAGCATTTATTGTTGGCAGTTTAAGCATCCTGCTTATCTGTGCCGAAATCTCATCGGCGGTAAATGGTTCATAAATCTCCTTAACCACATTCCTGATCCTGTCAACAGGTTTTTTTACCTCCTTCTGCGCCATGTTATAAATCTCCCTAATCCTGTCTTCCCTGCCGCTTTGTTTAAGGAGTTCAATGGCTGCCCTGAAAGCAATAAAGTCGCCCATCTTGGCCATATCAATACCATAGCAATCGGGATAGCGTATCTGGGGAGATGATGACACAATAACTATTTTCTTCGGATCAAGCCTGTCGAGAATACGGATAATACTTTTCTTGAGCGTTGTTCCGCGAACAATAGAATCGTCAATAACCACCATATTGTCGACCCCTCTCTCAACAATTCCATAAGTAACATCATAAACGTGTCCCACCAGGTCGTCCCTGCTCTTATCCTCTGTAATAAAGGTCCTGAGCTTGGCATCCTTTACAGCCAGTTTTTCAATCCTGGGCCTTAATGACATTATTTTATCAAGGTCATCCCTTCCGATCTTATCCTTACTCTTCAGAATAAGATCCATCTTATTGTTGTTCAGGTAATTCTCAAGTCCCTCGATAAGTCCGAAGAAAGCGCTTTCTGCAGTATTTGGGATATATGAAAAGACAGTATGCTCAATATCATGGTTAACTGCAGCAAGTATCTTGCCGGTTAGCTGTTCCCCAAGCTTTTTTCTCTCCCTGTAAATTGATTTATCTGTTCCCCTCGAAAAATAAATTCTTTCAAACGAACATTTTTTTATATCCCCGGGTGCACGAACCTCTGTGATATTAACATCACCATTCATCCTGGCAATTATCGCATTCCCGGGCTCAAGCTCATTCACCTGGGTGGTTTTCAGGTTAAAAACCGTCTGAATAACCGGTCTTTCGGAGGCAACAACGAGCACTTCATCATCCTGGTAATAGAACGCCGGTCTTATCCCCCAGGGATCGCGTACCACAAAAGCATCACCATGCCCCAGCATACCGGCCATAGCATAACCCCCGTCCCATTTTTTACTTGCCCTCGAAATAATATCAGCCACACTTATATTATTCTCTATCAGGGGTGAAATCTCCTGCTTGCTCAGTCCTTCCGACCTGTATTGCCTGAACAGGGACTCAACCTCTTCGTCCAGGAAGTGTCCCACATTTTCAAGTATGGTAACTGTATCTGAAAAATCGACAGGGTTCTGGCCTATTTTAACGAGATCCTGGAAAATCTCGCTAACGTTGGTAAGGTTGAAATTTCCGGCCAGAACCAGGTTGCGCGAACGCCAGTTATTCTCCCTGCTAACCGGGTGAACATAGTCGATATTGTAATTGCCAAAGGTACCATACCTTACATGTCCGATATAAACATTGCACGAAAAGGGAAGCTTATCCCTTACAAAGGCAAAATCGTAATAGGGATTGTTTTTAAGTGCTGCATCAGCGCTGCTGTATACTGAATCGAACACATCCCTGATGGGATTTGAACTGTTCGACCTTTCCCTGAAAATGTACCTGTTGCCGGGATCAATACCTAGTTTTATACCTGCAATACCAGCCCCGTCCTGTCCCCTGTTATGCTGCTTCTCAAGCAGCAGGTACATTTTCTGCAAACCATAATCCCAGCTTCCGTACTTATCAATATAATAATCGAGCGGCTTAAGCAATCTTACCATTGCAATACCGCATTCGTGTTTTATCCTGTCACTCATACACTATTTCTCCAGGTCCGGGAATTCAATCTTATCCGGAACAATATAGGCGTTTGGAAATTTCTTTTTTATAAGCAGGAAATCTTCAAGGGCATCCCTTTTGGTTCTGTAATTACCCACCCGTACCTTGAAAAAGTTTGGAAGATCAAATATCCGGTTATATTTTATTTCGGGAAATTCAGAAATAAATTCAGATATAACATCATTCGACTCTTCCCGGGCAGTTCTTTTTGATCCTGAATATATCTGTATTCTGAAACCGTCAAAGCCTCCGTATTTCCTGTTTGCCACTATATGCCTTGTAAGCAGGGAGTCGATTGCAGGGTCCTGTTTAATACTCACCCTTCCGTCGCTATTTGTTTCGCTTCCCTGAACTATGCTTTCAGCGGTAATAAGTTTCTGGGCATAAGAACCGGCGGTGAAAGAAACAAACAGTAAAAGGATCAGAAATATGTTTTTAACCATGGCGCAAAAATAGAAATTTTAACAGAAATACCTCTTAAAGAAAGATGCAAAATATCACCTCCTAGTTATTTCCTGATCTGAGGGCATAATAGAAATCTCCTGCCTTCTGTCCTGCAATCAGGATCTTATCATCCGAGGTAAGAGAAACAGAATTACCATAAATATCTGTGTCGTATGAATCACATACATCAAGGGTCCTGAATATCTCCTTTGTATTATTGAAAGGTACAGGTACCAGGCTGATAAGCAGGCAATTCTTATTTAGCACAACAAGGTTACCTGCCGAATCCAGGATAAGATCAGTTCCAATATTTGAATTTTCAAGGAATTCCTTATCAGGCGACTCACCGTTAAGACCAAGTGTTGCCGTAAATGAATTTACCAGTATATCATCACCTGCAATCATTTCCAGGCTTCCGCATACAAATAGCTCCTGCCCGTTGCTGATTATTGCATTCGTAGCGGCTGCATAGGATGAATTATTGAATAATTCCGTTTCCCAGACAACAGATCCCTCCGTAGTAAGAGCAATTACAGAAGATAGGGATTTACCACTGCCGTAATTTTTTGTCACTGAGGCTGCAACAAATCCCTGCGGCAGCAATACCATACCTGTTAGTGAGGCCCTGAAGCCCGGGCTCGCGGAATTTTGTTCCAGTACATTCCCGTTCTCACCAATAATCAGGGTTTCAAATGAAGAAGATACCAGTGAATCGGGGCTGTTACCGGCTGTTACAAAAAAGATGCCCTCATCAATACTGATAATACTTGCAAGGCTGGCATATGTTGCCGATGAAATAACAGTATCCCACACCATAAGCCCCTCATTGTCAATATGTGTTAAAAGGATGTCTCCGTCTGAATATCCTGCAAGAAAGAAGCCTGAATCAGTATAGGAAAGTGAAGTATAAGCCCCTTCCAGCTCTGAATAGTACTCATGTTCAGGCATGCCGGTCTCGTCGCATATAATAAAAAGAGGCTTTGAATTAACTTCGCCGGCTATAGCAAAAACAGAATCGTTTATTACAGCCGACACCAGGGCAGAACCCTGCCCGGGTTGTTTTTCCCACATAAATTCAGTCTGAGGCTCTTTTTTACACGAAGCAACAAAGAGGATAAGTAATAGTATTATAAAATTTTTCATTTCTCCATTTCAGTTATTACTTCCTGCCTGACAGTACCTGCCAGTAAATATACTTAAAATTATTAACTGAATCAGAGTAAGAATATTGCCGCCTGGTAAATCGCTAGGCTAATTCTTCAGCCAGTTCATCTGTCATTTCCAGGTTATGAAAAACATTCTGAACATCATCATCATCTTCGAGCGTATCAAGTAAACGCAGTACACTTTTTGCTGCATCCAGGTCAAGTGTTTTGGTGTCGTTTGGAATTCTCTGCAATTCGGCACTTATAGGTTCAATTCCCATTCCCTCGAGCTTTCTGTTTAGATTCCCAAAATCCTCAATTGCACAGGTTACGGTAATTACGTCATCTACCTCAATCTCCTCGGCACCTCCGTCAATAAGCTCAAGCTCAAGCTCATCCATATCCAGATCATTCTGTTTCGCGAGTGTGAAAATTCCTTTCCTCTCAAAAAGATAACTCAGCGAACCATTCGTTCCAAGGCTGCCACCAAACTTATTAAATGCAGCCCTAACGCTCGAAACGGTACGGTTGTTATTATCTGACAGGCACTCCACAAAAACTGCAATACCATTGCTTGCATATCCCTCAAAAGTATATTCCTGGTAATTGGAAGCATCAGAGTCAGTGGCTTTCCTGATTGCCCTTTCAATATTCTCCTTGGGCATATTTGCTCCCTTGGCATTCTGAACTGCCAGCCTGAGGGATGGATTGCTTTCCGGATCAGGACCGCCATCTCTTGCAGCTATAGTAATTTCCTTTATTATCCTGGTAAATATCTTACCCCTTTTAGCATCAATTGCTCCCTTCTTCCTCTTAATAGTAGACCATTTACTGTGTCCTGACATAATTCTGATTTTTAAATATCCAGAACAAAATTAATTAAAGTTTTCAGAAAGTTTAAAGATTGTTGAGAACAAAAATGCCTGGAGCAGGATGCAAAAATTCTCTTCTGCAAGCTTACTCCAGGCAAAGTGTATCACAGGATACCTGAAAGCCGGTCAGGCCTTTTCTCCATTCTCAACCACCGGTATTACGTCCTCTCCTTTCTCTGCCAGTACGGCCTGGTAAAATGATGCAAATGCAGCACTGATCCACATTGCTGAAACAATTGCTCCAAAAACCAGGCATACCAGGCCAAGGATAAATACAAAGAAAGCAATTAAGCCCATCCAGAGTATTCTCCATCCATGTCCTTTTGTAAGCCTCCAGCTCTCTTCAACTGCCTTAACGGCATCAAGTCTTTTATCCATAACCAGGTAAGGCACAAAAGCCAGCCGGCATGCAAAAATTATCCCGGGGATAATAAGGAAGAAAAAGCCAAAAACTATAATCGCGCCCGAAAGAAGTGCAGCAAGCAATACATTTATATAATTCCTGAAAACATCAAACAGGTCCTGCACCTCGAACTTCTCCTTCCGTACAGCCTTAAGATAAACCCAGTTTGAACCGTAACTAAGCGGCGACATTACAAAGAGAGTATACACCATAGTAAATATCTGCCCCATAACCAGTGCTATTGCCATAATCCCGAAATGATCGCTGAAATCTTCTATTCTTGCAGTTATGGCATAAGGTGTTGCTGCAACAATAATAATAAGTGCAACCAGGAATAGTGAAATAAAATTATCCCACATTATACGCCAGGCATGAGAGTAAGCTGACCCGGCTTTAGCCATTAATTTCTTTTCTTCTGTTATTTCCATCATAGTATAGTATTAATTTTAATATCTAATTTCGCAACTAATATATATGTATTGCAAGGCCCTTGTCAATCCAACGAAGGTAGGATTCCGTATTTCTCCAACTTTGGTTGGGGGTATATTCTACTATTATTTATATATTGAGTCTCGAAATCCGGGCCTTAAAAAGAGCAAACTTTTATGATTCGTCTTCTGCTTCCCTTAGTAATTGTCATCTCAATATCCTGTGGATCATATACTTTAATCCTGCTGGGACGCTTAAGGAAAGTATACAGGCTCGACTACCTTAACAGCTTTTTTTACTACGAATTTCTTCACCTGGTGTTTGGCTTCTACGGGATACTCGGCGGACTGGCAATCAAGGAAATCCTACTAAAGTTTGATCTTCAGAGCACCCAGATAGAATCGATTGTTAACTCTATACCCTTCTTTGGCATTCCTTTTTTAATTGCCTGCTGGTTCATCTTTATTAAAACTGTAAACGAAATATCCGGAGTAAGGTTAAACCGGCTGCTTACCATAATCTATTTTGTTATCACAAGCTCGAGCTTTCTTGTTTACGGCTTTATACTGAGAACAACAGGAGAAGAAGAATCCCTCTCACCCGATAAATTATCCCGGCTTATCAGGATTGTTTTTTACTCAGCCGACCTTCTCCTTAAAACCTATGCCCTGGTGGTATTAACAGCTTCTGCAATCCGCAAAGCGAATATTGCGCAAAAATCCCTGTTAATCAGGCTGGGAATAATCTTTTTTTCAATATCGCTAATGAGTTCAGCCGCGCTTCATTTTGCCAATACATGGCAGCCTGCCGGCCTTTATTTCCTGCTGCTCTTTTTCGGGGCCAACCTGGCTCCCGTATTCCTTTTAAAGTCATACCTGCAGCTTAACCAGTCGGGGCTGAATAAAATCACCAACCAGCTCGAGAACCTCTACCAGAAATATGGTATATCAAGGCGCGAAAGAGAAATAATTGCTGAAATATGTAATGGATATACAAACCAGCAGATAGCCGACAAATTATTTATATCGCTGCAAACTGTAAAAGATCATATACATAATATATTCAGGAAGGTTAATGTATCTAACAGGGTTCAGCTCACACAGATATTTACAGTTACCGGGGCATAACACGACAATTAATTATTTTTTAATACTAACTATTTGACTGGCTTTTGGAAATTTCCGAACTTTATT
>JAZBNV010000104.1:0-4814 GCA_036350795.1 Marinilabiliaceae bacterium | reverse complement strand
TATTAAGCCGATATCTGATTTCATATTGTTGTTTATTTGTTGAGAGGTTTTATTGTTGAGAGGTTGAGTAGTTTAGAAGTTGAGAGGTTTAGTGGTTTAGAAGTTGAGAGGTTTAGTGGTTTGGAAGTTGAGAGGTTTAGTTGTTTATTGATGTAGTAATTAACTTTCCCCTCCTTTTAGGAAAGGAGGGGTGTCACCGGGTACCCGGTGACGGGGTGGTTAGGTTTCAAATTGTTTCTCAATCTCACTTAATACATACTCCAAATCCTGAAAAACCATCCTGTTCTCAAATCTTAATATCTTATAGTCCATAGTCTTAAGTTTATTATCCCTGTCTGTATCTTCATAGGTTCTATGATATTCTCCATGCGATTCTCCATCAAGTTCAATTATCAGTTTTTCTTCTGAACAATAAAAGTCTACAATATATTTATTAATACTATGTTGTCTTCTGAATTTCTTTCCATTTAATTGTTTTCCTTTCAGGTATTTCCATAATTCTGCCTCTGCAGAAGTAGACTTGTTTCTGAGTTCTTTCCTGTAGGCCTTGAGATAGTTTCTGTTTGATCTTTGTGTCATGTTTATAGTTTATGTCCTAACCACCCCACCCTGACTATCCTTTCAGTCAGTCAGGGCACCCCTCCTTTCCTAAAAGGAGGGGAAATATAAGAATTTTAGCCACCTTTTACTGACATTTTCTCCTTTTCTCGCTCTCTCCCTCTGCTCTGTCTGGCTCCTCCCTATAATTGATCCACCGGATCAATTATTTACGGTCGGCCCTTTTCCTAAAAGGAGGGGAAATATAAGAATTTTAACCACCTCCCCCCGGGTTTCCCCGGGGTACTCCCCGCCTCGCCGGCAGGCAGGCTCCTTTCAAAAGGAGGAGAAAATATTTCTTATCTCACTTCTCACCTCTTTTCTCTCACCACTCACCACTCACCACTCACTCTTACCCGGTTTTCCATAATCCAAGTCCCGGGTTGGAAATATAATAGACTTCTTCGCCATCGGGCAGGGTATTAAAACCTTCCTTTAAATTATTAATATTATATTTTTTATTCAGGCTATCTGAATCCATCCAATCGAATCCAACTTTCTTAATCTCTTCCCGGTCCAGTTTAGCTGTGCTGTATATTACATTGAACCTGCCTTCAGGGGATCCATGAATAAGGTGGGCGGCTGCGGCAAGGTTGTCTCTTAGTTCGCTGTTCTTATTAACCAGATCAATAATTTCTTCTGCCGGCCTGTACCCATATTTTCTGATAAGCCTGTCGATTTCCATATCTTCTCCGAAACTTTTTATCCCTGGGGCGTTGATTAATAATTCACCTCCACTGGCCATAGCCATGCGGGTTCTGTAGATTGCCTTATTTCCGAGCCAGGTGCTGCGGTACTCATCGGGATTGAGATTAACAAGTACCTTTTTTAAGGGCTCAGGCAGGCTCGTAATATTCAGTTGCGAAGATAATTCTGCTGCCTTTAAAAAACATTCCTGGTCGTCTCCAATAAACAAACCTGCAATACCCGGAGAGCCGGTTTTATCTTTACCGATAACCGTAAGTATATACAGGATGTTCAGATGTGAAGCAAATGCACTTTCGCCGAAGTTTAGTACTTCCCTTACAGGATTAATGGCGGTGCCCATAATCCTTTCAATACCGTATACAGCCCCGAGGTAGTGACTCTTATTTATCCCTTCAGATCCCCCGCAACCAATAAGAATATTTTTATTGTAGTTTGCCATCCCGATAACTTCATGTGGGACCACCTGGCCAATCGACACTACCTGTTTACCTCCGGATTCAGCTATAAGCCTGTTTAGCTCTACCGGCCATGGATAGTTCAGCTTCCCTTCAGACACCATATTAATGTATTCTCCCGGCACTTCTCCTAGCCTCACCACATCCTTTCTCCAACTGTGTTCCCTGAAAAGATTCCCTGGTACATTTCCGAACATAGCGGATAACTCTCCACCGGTCATTGGACTATGGGTGCCCAGGGCAGGCAGGATATCAGTAATTCTTTTACCAAATTTATTCCAGATATACTCTGTTATTTTCCCTGCTCCTGAATGTATCCTGGTAATATCAGGGGGTACAACAATCAGTTCTGATCCGTACGAAGATTTATTTATAGCCTCGCATACAGCATTGCTAACTTCAGTATCGCCCAGGTGCTTATTAATATCACTCTTGCTACAGTATAACATCCCCCTTTGCTTATAATTGTTCCCATATGGGCTGATCAGGTAAGGCCATTTCAAAGGATCTCAAAAGTCCGGCCTCGTATTCTCCCTTATAGGTATTGGTAAGAAACCTGTCAAGGGCTTCTTTATATAGTATCTCCCATGATTCAGCTTCTTTTCCGGGGATTACCGGGAAGAAGCAAGCCTTATTATCCTTTGCAGCTTTCAGATCGCCCGGAGCATCACCTATCATAAGAATATTCTCAGGTGCATATCTTCCGGTGGCTGCATAGCGGATATGCTCTGTTTTAGTTCCATATTCCTGTCCGGCAATTAGTTTAACAAACTTGCTTAAACCATGCTCTTCCCATTCCTTCTCCAGGGCCTCTGCAGGAGTTTGCGACACAACAACAGAGTCAGCCACCAATGAAATTCTTTCAAGGGCTTCCTTAACGTAATTAAAGGGCGAAACTCCCCTGAGCCAGGTAGCTATATCATGGTTTACGGCAAGTGACCATTCCAGTACCTGTGAAAGAAAGGGATCGGCATTGTTTTTAATATATTCATTCAGTGACTCATTTCCCAGCTTGCTTTCTTTTTCAGTCCAGTATTCCAGGGATGAAATATCAGGGAGTTCAAAACCTTTTTCCCTTATATCCTTCCTCCTGCCAAGCAACTCAAAAACCCTGACCAGGGCCGGAAACCTGTTTGTTCCCCTTGTATCTGAATGGAGGTTTACAAATTCCCATGTCTCCCTTACCTCCCTTGAAATGGCAAAGAGATTAAAATACTTAATTCCATTTGGTATAAAGAATTCTTTTTGTTTTAAATCCATGGTATCAAAAACACATCCGTCAGAGTCGATACCAACAAAGAAATCTTTGTCTTTCCTTATGCTTTGCAGTCTGTCCCTGTTGTTCATTTTATTTTTTTACCTGTTCACTATATGCCTGCGGTGTAAAAGGCTTAAGTTTTTTTACGGCAAATTTCTTTTCAAATCTTGTAAACCTTGGAAGGCCATCCTCCAGGGGGATATTAATCCAGGCATTTCCTATAAGTGGTAAGGCGTAAGAAATGAAATCATCAGTAACATCAATCCCCGAAGCGGCTATCCAGTGCAGGGGAAAGGTTCTTTCTGAGAGGGCAACTTTATCAAGTGGCACCTTATCGAAGCGTACTGAGTATCCAGGACCCGGGTTTCTGAGTATGGTAGCCATCCACCCGTTTCCATCATTAAGGGCAATATCGACAGCTTTCTGGCCCACCAGGAAGGCTTCTTCGAGATCTGTATCCGAAGCAAATATCATAGCATGACGCTGATCTGTGCCCGGTATCTGTCCCCTGACCGAACCCCTGTCCAAAATTCCTGAGTCATTGAGATGATTCACGATTGTTTGTTGTACGCTCATACGACTTGCACCGTATTCAGTATGCCCGAATGCATCAAGTGCCTCTCCGCTATTGCCCACATCAAAGCCTTCGCTTACTACCAGCATGCATCGGCCATATTTTTTTACGCAGTCATTGACATTGTCGGTCATTCCTTCTATCGTTATGCCTGATTCGGCAAGATAGATCTGGAGCGGCAGCTCACGATGCGGATCGGCCAGCCTGGCTGCTGCAGGTATGTAACCGATGCTGCGCCCCATTGCCTGTAATACTATTACGGGGTCGGCAGGAGAGGAGCCCATATTTTCTTCGTTTATTGTTTTGATCATATGAGCCCAGTACCTGGCAACGGAGCCATAGCCCGGGGTATGGTCTATAAGACTGAAATCATTGTCGCCAATATCGTTATCTATAGTTTTAGGGACTCCTACAGAAATTATTTCAATACCTGATGAAGCACATTCCTGGCTTACTTTTAAAGCAGTATGTTGCGAATCGTTACCACCTATATAGAAGAAATATCCTATATCATGGGCTCTGAAGACTTCAATTATTCTTTTAAAATCAAGGTGCTGATGGTCCCTGAGTTTATACCTGCATGTACCTATGCTTCCGGCAGCCGGTGTTGTTCTTAAGAGATCAATTTCCACCCGGGACTGTGAGCTTAAGTCAAGAAGTTCTTCCTTAAGGACACCTTCTATGCCATGCCATCCTCCGTAGAGATGCCCAAATTTACCGGGGTAATTACGGCAACTTTCTATAATGCCCCTGAGTGTATTATTTATAACCGGTGATGGTCCGCCGGATTGAGCTATAATAACATTTTTACCGCCCATTTTATTTTTTGATTTGCTGGTTCACGGATTAGTTGATATAATGGTAAAACCTTAAATCTTCCTGGTTTTTTATTTCAATAGCCCGGGGTGCTTTGTTTTTATCCAGGTAATTAATTGCTAAAATTAGAAAGATAAAAGGAAAGGACAAAAGATTAAAGCATGGAGCCCACCTTCGTTGTTGTTGATCTCCTGATCAACAACATTACTTCGGCGGACAAAGCATTGAGCATGGGGTGTAGAGAGTGGAGGGTGTATGTTTGAAATAATATTGGGAAGTAATCGCTAACGACCTCGCTAGGGGTGGCACATGGGTAGTTTAGAGGATTTCCACACAAAGTTACCGCGGCAGGAAGATCTGGTTAATTTATAAGGCCATAGAGCCGCGGAAATTTTTGAACGGCATT
>JAZBNV010000103.1:0-38454 GCA_036350795.1 Marinilabiliaceae bacterium | reverse complement strand
TGTCTGATTTCCTGGTTGGACTAAGCACCCCGTCCCCGAGTATTCGGGGACACCCCCTGCCTGGCAGGCAGGCTCCTTTCAAAAGGAGGGGAAATTGTCTGATTTCCTGGTTGGGTTAAGCACCTCCCCCCGGGTTTCCCCGCAGTACTCCCTGCCTCGCCGGTTTAGCTATAAAGTTGCACGGGACCGATTAGTCCGAGAGGAGTATATTCCTGGTTCTTGCGCTGCAGATTTGTCCAGTACTGGGCATTGGGATTATCCACCAGTGATTTCATATAATTACCCATAAGTGTAACAATCTTTATCTCTATTTCATTTCGGCCTGGTTTAAGATATTCTTTGGTTTTGTATATCCGTTTCCCGTACCATTTCGTCCCACATAGCTCTCCGTTAATATAGAGCTCTGCAATATCACAGACTTTGCCAAGATCCATTATAACAGGTACTTCGGTATCTATATCTAAAGTAGTGTTATAAGATATTGTTCCTGAGAAGTGTTTATATTCTTCCAGTTCAGATAAATCCTGTAACGAATTAATAGTAATGCTATTATACTCAATATTACGGCAATGGGAGAATATGAGCTTCCATGGTCCCTTCAGTTCACCCATAAGATTATAATCCTGATCGGGCGTACCGCTTACCTTCTGTCCAGGATTGTTTTCAAAGATTATTATCAGAGATTCAGCCGGACCCAGCTCAAGCAAAAAATCGTTCTCTTTCCCGATTTCCAGGCTTTGCCTTTCACCGCTTTCAGGATCCCAGATCATGGCTGATTTTCCTTTCACAATCTTCCTGTCAAATACTACCATGCCGGAGTAAGACCTGGTGATATTTGAGTTTGAGAAAAAGAATATTTCACTTTTTTGCGGTCCCTGGTATCTTACCTGCATAAGGTAGGGGTCAGGATTATCTATATCGAGGTATTTGGGCAGCGAATACTTTTCCTGTATTTTGTTGTACCATTCCAGGTAGCTTTCGTTTTCTGGCTTGCTTAGAAGAAAAAAGTTATCCTTGTATTCACTGATACTCTCAAATATTTCTTTTACCTGTGAATCTGTTGTTATATAATCTTTAAGGCCTGTAGATTTATATGGTATTGTTTCTATGCAGAAAACTTTTCCTCCACTTTCAACTAATTCCAGCAGTTTCAGGGCCGATTCAGCTGTAATACTTTTTACCCCAGGCAGAAAAATGGTGCCAAAAGATTTTGAGCCAAAGCAAAGACAGCCTTTCTTTATTTCGGCTTTTTTTAAAATAAGTTCAGAAATATAGTCAGAGGCTCCTCCATTTTTGCAGATTGCTTCCCAGAGCAATGAAGTGTAAGGCACATTAAGTTTTTCGGGGAAGGGATCGGTCTGCACACCCATTTCTGCCCACAGGTCAGCATTGGCAGGCAGTATGGCGATATCAGAAAAAAAGCCTGAATTTTGAAGCAGTGCAGATATTCTTGCTTTGTACTTATTAAGGTACTTAAACCAGGGCCACCAGTTATTATTCTCGTTAAGGTAGCTTCCATATTGTATCCAGCCCGGGTAAGGGGCTTCGGGGGGTGAGTAATTAAAGCCGTGCCATACCGAATGTGTTATACCTGATATAATGCTCTGGTCAGATCCGTTCTTAAGCCGTTCGAGCGATGTATTGAAAACAAGGTAGGTATTGGTCATTTCCTCACAGCTTACCGTTCGGGTACCTGCCAGGTGTGCGGCCGATGAAACGTATTTATTGATCATGGTATAGGCCCTTCCCCTCCTGTAATCTTCGTCGGGCATTTCTTCGCCCACCCTGTGCTTAAGCCAGTTGGTGGTCCACGATTCACCCTCAGGAATATCATATCCAAGGCCCGATTCCAGGGGAAAAAATCCCCTGCCGTAGGCCTGCGACCTTGACTTAACGCCAGTATCGCGGCACCATTCCAGGAAAGTTAGGGTAAAGCGTTCGTGCAGAAGCTCTGCCTTTGTCAGTTCAAAGTCGTACCTGGCCCTGTTGCATTGCTCTTCGAATTCCGGAGTCTTTTTTACACCGTATTTGTCATCAATAACACCACCCAGCCTGCCAACCTTAAAGAGTATATAGGGCAGCCATGGATTTATATCATATCCTCGTCTTTTAAGAAACTCAGCAGGGAGGTCGGAGTTCCAGTTACAGCCTTCCAGTTCCATAGAATCGCAGAAAAATGACCTTAGCCTGCCTGCCAGCGGACCGATATTGTTTTCTATGCTTTGAGACATATTGTCGAGGTAGCTTCGAACAGCTTTCTTATCCATATGGTTCAGGATGGAGCCTGCAGCACCCGGAGCACCGTTAATAACACTGGCAAATGATTTTACATTAACAAGCCAGTAGAGTGCATATTTACCTTTTGGTACCTTAAGTTTAATAACATCATTATTAATAAGATGAGAAAGGTTATCTGAATCAGATGTAGAACTTACCGGGTCAGGAACCAGCAGCAGCGACTGAAGCTGAAATTCCCTTTCCGGGTTAGGAACAGTTACCCTGGGATCAACAATATTAAAGACTTCCTGCTTATTTTTTTCAAAAACAGCCGGGCCTTCTATATGGTCTACATGCAGCAGTATTACCTCGGCTCTCTCTCCAGGCACAAGATTTTCGGATCCGAAGGGCCAGCCTGAACCAACGATAAGGTCGCAGCTAAGATTCAGCTTTGCCGCTTCTTCCAGTGTGTAATCAAGTAGCCCGATCCATTCTTTGCTCAGCCATTTATGACCCTCTATCCCAAGATCATCACCATTAACCCGGTGAGGAAACTCGATAGGATTAATTTCCACACCACCAATACCTGCTTCTTTTAGCAGAAGAAGCTCTCTCTTTATCTCTTCCCTCTTTACCATATTCCCGTTCCACCACCACCTTACAAAGGGATGGTAAGCCGGTTCCGGGTTCATAAAGATTTTATGAAGCTCATCGATGCTTAAAGTGGCTGAAGGTCCGGGATTTCTACATGCAAAAGGGATGGATGCACCAAGGAGAGTACCCCCCGTCAGTACCAGTCCCCGGTTAATAAAGCTTCTTCTCTTCATTGGGGACTATTGTAAATCTATTTCTATCTTCTTGCTCTTATAGGAGAATACAGGATCCTTTTTCTTCCCCGGCTCAACTACTTTCAGCGAGGTAAATTTTGCATCCTGAACATCGTCAAGTACTATGGCAGTCCTGTAGTCTTCTTTTTCGGCATAAAGGCTAACATTTTCAAATGTGATATTATCTGCATGCCTGATATAAAAACCCCAGGCCGGCAGTTCCTTGAACATGGAGAACTCAGGGTAATTGGCCGGTATTTCGGGTACTTTATCAAGCTCATCAAGGCCCAGTTTAGCGTAGTTTGGATCGCCTCCCCCGGGATAATGTATCTCAATATTCTTTAAGGTTATATTGCTGATATTTACGTCTTTGGCACCGACAATTGAAGCGGGGGATATATTACGGGGAAGATCTTCAACAGGCCCTTCATAGCTGTAGCCGGCATCTGCTTTTGTAGCAGGAACAGTTGCATAAAGGTTTGAGATACTGATATTTTCGAGCCGGCCTTTCTTCCCGGCAACTCTTTCGCCTATGCGCAGAAAAATAACATTACCGGTATTTATTGATCTAAGGCTGTCGACAATTACATTCTCAACAAAACCTCCGTCTACTGCAGCAAAGGTAATAGCAGAACGGTAGGTATCATAAACAAGGTTATTGATAATTTTGATATTCCTGAAACCTCCTCTCGAGGCAGTTCCGAATTTTATTCCGTTTGCACTTGTGCGTACGGTATTGTTATATATAAAAACATTCTGACATACATGGTCGGCACTGTGCGATTTAAGGCAAATACCATCATCAGCAGCATCGAAATAAGAGTTCCTTACAATAACACTATCGCAATCAACAATATCCACCCCGTCATTATTCCAGTATGATTTACTGTCGACAGTTATTCCGTCAATAAGTACATTCGTACACTGGTCGTATTGCTGGTTCCAGCATCCGGGATCTTTTAATATAATGCCCTGTATAACTACATTCCTGCATCCCTTGAAGTAAATATTCTGTGGTCGGACACTTTCCCTGGGCCGGTCATAAATAAGGTTCTGGGGATCTTTAATAATTCCCTTGTGCACCATAGCCAGGATGTTCTGACAAACATCGTAGCCCTGTCCGTCTATTACTCCCTTGCCTGTAATTCCAATATTCTCCTGGTCGTGAGCAAAAATAAGCGCCTGCCAGCTTCCGTGTTTTTCATAATCGAAGGGATTAGTTGAGCCAACAAGGATGGCTCCCTCCTCCAGTTGTATTGTTACGTTTGATTTAAGATGGAAGGTGCCGGTGAGGTATCTCCCAACATAGAATACCAGCCGGCCACCTCCGTTAGAGTGGATATAGTCAATTGCAGCCTGGATGGATGTTGTGTTGAGCTTTGTACCATTTGATTCGATACCAAAAAGTGATGCCTTGTAATCTTTTTGTGCAGAGAGGTTCAGTACGAAGAAAATAAAAAACAGGGTTAGAACAGGCCGGAGAGTTTTCATAATTCAGTATTTTGGATTTTGATAAATTGAAAATAAGTAAACCAAATTTACTGAATTTATTCAACAATTGCATCCTGGGGGCTGCACCTTGCCGGGTCACCTGTGCCTGTTCTTCAGCACATCCTCAATTGATTCCAGGCTTACTCCCCTGGCTCTTAAAAGTATTAAAAGATGATACAGAAGATCTGCCGCTTCGTTTTCGAATAAGTCCCTGTTGTCATCCTTTGCTTCAATAATCAGCTCAACAGCCTCCTCTCCAAGCTTTTGGGCTACTTTGTTAATCCCTTTTCTGAACAGGCTGTTTGTGTAGGAGTTTTCATTATTTTCTTCTATTCGAGAGTTAATAATGTCTTCGAGCCGGTAGAGGAAACCCCTGGAAGATCTGTCACCGAAACAGGTCTCAGAGCCGGTATGGCACACAGGTCCTGCAGGCTTTACTTTTATAAGGATAGAATCATTGTCGCAGTCAAGTTTAATATTTCTTACATATAAGAAATTGCCCGAGCTTTCTCCCTTTGTCCATAGTCGTTTCTTAGACCTGCTGTAGAAACAGACTTTCCCTTCATCAACAGTTTTTCTGAATGATTCTTCATTCATATATCCAAGCATAAGTACTTCAGAAGAAGTGTCGTCCTGTATTATCGCCGGAAGCAGCCCGGCACCCTTGTTAAAATCTGGTTTCATCTCACATGTATTTTATTGTACCTTAAATATTGTTTTAAGTCATTAATCCCTATTTCGCCGAAATGAAAGACAGATGCAGCAAGTGCTGCCGAAGCATTTGTATTTTCAAAAACTTCCTTGAAATGTTCTTTCTTACCGGCTCCGCCTGAGGCAATTACGGGTATATTCAGCAAAGTGCTTATTGTTGCAGTTATATCAAGTGCAAAGCCATCTTTTGTTCCGTCATTATTCATCGAGGTAAGCAGAATTTCTCCGGCTCCGAGCTTTTCAGCCCTGCCAGCCCACTCTGTAGTTCTGGTTCCTGTTGATGTGCGTCCGCCATCCAGGTAAACATACCAGTCGCCATCCTCAAACCTGGTGTCTATTGCCAGCACAACGCACTGGCTGCCAAACATTGAAGCTATATCACTTATTAATTCCGGCCTGCGAAAGGCAGCCGAGTTTATGCTTATTTTATCTGCACCTGTTTTTATCATAAGGGAGGCATCTTCAACATCAGAGATTCCGCCACCAACGGTAAAGGGGATATCTATTTCTGCGGCAACTTTTTCTCCCAGCTCTGCCATTGTTTTTCTTTTCTCCACAGTGGCTGTGATATCCAGGAATACAAGCTCATCGGCCCCGTTCGCTGAGTACCTGGCAGCCAGCTCAACAGCATCGCCGGCATCCCTTATATCAACAAAATTTATTCCTTTAACCGTTCTGCCGTTTTTAACATCAAGGCAGGGTATTATTCTTTTTTTCAGCATAAGGTGCTTAGTTCTTTAAGGCTTATTTTATTCTCATAGATCGCTTTACCGATAATCGCTCCTTCGCATCCCATCTCTCTTAATTTTTCAAGGTCATCCACGCTTGTAATACCTCCGCTGGCAATTAGCTTTGCCTTGCTTGCTTCTATTATTTCCTTATAAAGGCCGTATGATGGTCCCGCGAGCATTCCGTCTTTTTCAATATCGGTACAAATAACTGATATGATTCCTTTAGCCGTATATGTTTTTATATATTCAATAACATCAATTTCAGATTCTTCAGTCCAGCCCTTTGTCATAATAAGCCTGTTTTTGCTGTCGGCCCCCAGGATTATCTTCCCGGGCCCGTATTCTTCAAGCCATTTTAAGAAAAGCGAGGGATTATTTGCAGCAAGCGACCCTCCTGTTACCTGCGAGGCACCATTATCAAATGCGGTCCTGATATCCCTGTCACTTTTTATCCCTCCTCCGAAATCAATTTTCAGATTGGTGGCAGCGGCAATATCATAAAGAACCTTCCAGTTGATTATCCTGTTTGATTTTGCCCCGTCAAGATCGACAAGGTGGAGAAACATTATACCATTATCTTCGAACATCCTGGCCACCTCGACGGGATTTTCATTATATATTTTCGAGGTAGAGTAGTCTCCTTTTGAGAGCCTTACACATTTACCGTTTATAATATCTATTGCCGGAATAATTCTCATAGCTCAATAAAGTTTTTTAGTATCTGAATTCCTTTAAGGGATGATTTCTCGGGGTGGAACTGGGTGGCGTAGTAATTATCCTTTTGCATTACGGCACCAAAGTCCAGGATATAGTTACATGTTGCTAAAGTATCGCGTCCTTTCTCCGCGTAGTATGAGTGAACAAAATAGAAATCGTTGTCCTGAGCGATGCCTTCAAGAAGTTTGCTGTGTTCTGCTATATAAGAAAGGTTGTTCCATCCCATATGGGGTATAATATTGCCGGGGGGAAACTTTTTTACCCCGGCATCAAAGATTCCAAGGCAATTTGTGTTGCTTTCTTCGCTGTACTTACACATCAGCTGGAGGCCCAGGCAAATACCCAGGAAAGGCTTCTTAACCTGCATGATAGTTTTATCAAGGCCCCTTTCTGCAATATACTTCATTGCTGATCCGGCCTCGCCAACACCGGGAAGGATTACCCTTTCTGCCGAAAGTATTTCTCCCGGATCATCAGTAATAATACTATCCTTTCCCAGCCTGTACAGGGCATTCTGTACAGACCTGATATTACCGGCGTTATATTTTATTATAGCTATCACAGGCTTCCTTTTGTACTTGGTATTGTGCTCCCGGCGTCTTTTCTTACAGCCATTTTAATGGATTTAGCAAAGGCCTTGAATACTGATTCAATCTTATGATGCTCATTATTTCCGCTTGCGCTGATATTAAGATTACACTTTGCATTATCGGTAAATGACTTAAAAAAGTGATGGAACATCTCGGTAGGCACATCACCAATTTTTTCACGTTTAAATTCTACATTCCATTCAAGCCATGGTCTTCCTCCGAAGTCAAGAGCCACCCTGGCCAGCGAGTCGTCCATAGGAAGCAAAAAGCCATAGCGTTCAATACCCTTCTTAAGCCCCAGGGCCTGCCGGAATAATTCTCCCAGCAGCAGGCCTGTATCTTCAATGGTATGATGCTCGTCAACCTGCAGGTCACCTTCAGCCTTAATATACAGATCAATTTGTCCGTGCTTTGCAATCTGTTCGAGCATATGATCAAAGAATTTAAGACCGGTATCAATTTCCGATTCTCCTTTTCCATCAAGATTTAAGCTGATACTTATTTGTGTTTCAGATGTTTTTCTTTCGCCGGATGCATTCCTGGGGATTTCTTTTAAGACCCGGTATATTTCTTCCCAGGTAGCCGCACAGATTGTTGCCTGCTCCGATTTTCCTCCCAGCAGAATGCTATTGCAGCCAAGCTTAGCTGCCAGCTGAACATCAGTAGACCTGTCTCCAATAACCCAGGAGTATTCAAGGTTATAAGGACCATGTATATATTTCCCGAGCATACCGGTTCCCGGTTTTCTGTTTGGAGAATTTTCTGAGGGAAGGGATGGATCGATAAGTATATCGGTAAAAAATATTCCTTCATTTTCCATAGCCTTAAGCATTTTGTTATGGGGAGGCAGGAAGTCTTCCTCAGGGAAGGCATCGGTCCCCAGTCCGTCCTGGTTACTTACCATAACGAGCTCATAATCAAGTTCTGATGCGATAGCCGATAACCACCTGAATACACCGGGGTAAAATTCAAGTTTATCGAGACTGTCAACCTGGTAGTCGTCGGGGGGCTCTGTAATCAGTGTTCCGTCCCTGTCTATAAATAGTACTTTTTTCATTTTCCTATTGCCTTAAGTTCTTTAATAAGTATGTGGTTTTCTTCTTCTGTGCCAACAGTGATTCTTATACAATTCCTCACAATATTATTCCTGTTCCTGGTAATTATTTTCCTTTTAACCAGCTCACTGAAAGTAGCCGGTCCGTCAGTAAATTCAACCAGCAGGAAGTTTGCATCTGAGGGATATATTTTACTTACAGTATCAAGCTCTGCGAGACTGGCAGCAAGACCTTCTCTCGAACTTATTATCTGCCGGATATTCCGGATTGTTTTATCCCTGTTTTTCAGGGCTTCAATCGCTGCCTGCTGGTTTAGCGTACTCACATTATATGGGGGCTTAACGCTGGTATATATTTTAATAATTTCATCTGATGAGCAGGCAATTCCTACTCTTGCTGCTGCCAGTCCTGATGATTTACTGAAGGTCTGGCATACGATCAGGTTTCGAAGCTCTTCTATTTCATCCATCCATGAGCTGGAAGTGCTGAAATCGATGTAGGCCTCGTCAACAAGGATTATACCTTTAAACTCTTTCAACAGTTGGATAAGTGCTTCTTTCGGAAAAGCATTTCCGGTTGGATTATTTGGGGAACAGAGGATGAATAGTTTAATATCTTCCTGTAAAAGTGCATCCCTGAGCCTGCCGGGATCAATAGAAAAATCCTTTTCAAGAGCAACTTTGACCAGCCCGATATCGTTAATAGATGCCGCCACATCATACATACCATAGGAGGGGGCCAATGTGACAGCCTTATCAATACCCGGTCTGCAAAATATCCTGAAGGTCAGATCTATTATTTCATCACTGCCATTGCCGATAAATATGTTTTCTGCAGGGATATTCTTCAGATTCGAAATAGCCTGTTTCAATTCAGTCTGAAGCGGATCGGGATAGCGGTTCAGTTCTCCATATGGATTTTCATTGGCATCCAGGAATATCCCCTCTTTACCTTTGTACTCATCCCGTGCACTTGAGTAGGGCTTCAGGTTTCGTATATTTTCTCTTACCAGATCCTTAATTTGCTTCATCCTGCATTGATTTAAGACGTATACTAACCGCATTTTTATGTGCCTGAAGTCCTTCTGCTTCAGCCATTATCTCGATGTATTTTCCTATATTCCTTAATCCCTCACTACTTATTTCCTGGAAACTTATCTTTTTTATATAGCTGTCGAGCGAGACCCCGCTATACGATCTGGCATATCCGTTTGTGGGAAGAGTATGGTTTGTGCCACTTGCATAGTCACCGGCACTCTCGCAACTGTATGATCCCAGGAATACTGATCCTGCTGATTTTACACTTCCGGCAAGTTCCTTATAGTTGGATATGGCAAGAATAAGGTGCTCAGGAGCATACAGATTGCTTAGCTGAATACAGGTATTTATGTCATTAAGCAGGATTGCCATACTGTTTTTAAGAGCTTTACCTGCAATATCCTTACGTGGCAGTTTCTCCAGCTGATTATTAATGGCAATCGTGGTATCCCCTATCAGTTTTTCAGAATCAGAAAGCAGAAGCACCTGGCTGTCGCTGCCATGCTCTGCCTGGCTTAGAAGATCGGCAGCAATAAATTCAGGATTTGCGCTCTTATCTGCAATTAGCAGCACCTCACTCGGACCTGCAGGTATATCAATTGCTGTACCATCGAGCTGAACAAGCTCCTTGGCCCTTGTAACGTACTGGTTGCCCGGACCAAAGATCTTGTTTACAGCAGGCACTGACTCAGTACCATAAGCCATTGCCGCAATGGCCTGTGCACCACCTGTTTTAAAGATTTTTGTAACACCGCATACTGATGCTGAATACAAAATAGCAGGATTTATCTTTCCGTCCGGCCCTGGTGGCGTACATATTATTATTTCCTCACAGCCGGCTATCAGGGCCGGAACGGCAAGCATTAAGACCGAAGAAAAGAGTGGTGCTGTTCCTCCGGGAATATAGAGGCCTACTTTTTCAATGGCCCTGCTTTCCCTCCAGCAGAATACTCCCTCGGTTGTTTCAAGCTTTTCCGGCAGCTCTGCCTGCGAGCGGTGGAAAGACTCAATATTATGCATGGCTATTCTTATGGCTTCCTTCAGCCCGGGGCTTACCAGCTTACCGGCCTCCATTATTTCTTCTGCCCTTACCAGCAGCTTTGATGACTTATATCCATCAAATGCAAGGTTATATTTTCGAAGAGCATCATCGCCTTTTTCCTTTACGTCGGAAAGAATTTCCCTTACACTTATATCCAGGACAGAATTATCCTGTACCGGCCTGCGCAGGATCGATTCCCATTTTTCCTTATCGGGGTACTTAAGAATCTTCATTACATAACTATTTTATCAATTGGAACAACCAGGATACCTTCTGCACCGGCAGCTTTAAGCTCATCAATTACATCCCAGAATTTATCTTCATCGATAACGGAGTGAAGGGAGCTCCATCCTTTCTCTGCAAGTGGCAGTACTGTCGGACTCTTCAAAACAGGCAGGATGGAGGCTATTTCTTCAATTTTACTATTTGGGGTATTAAGAAGGATATACTTCTTTTTCTTGGCGCCCTGTACTGCTCTTATCCTGAAAAGGAGCTTTTCGAGTATTTCATTTTTACCATTGTTAAGCATTGCGTTGGCTGCCAGCACAGCTTCCGAATCGAGAATCCTGAAACTCTCTTTCAGGCCATTCTTAAAGAGGGTGGATCCTGAACTTACAATATCGCAGATTGCATCTGCCAGTCCTATATTAGGGGCAATCTCAACCGATCCTGATATAACATGGATATCAGCTTCTATTTTATTTGCATCCAGGAAAGACCGCAGAGTGGCAGGGTAGGATGTTGCTATTCTCTTTCCCTTAAACCAATCAATTTTGTCGGCCGGCAGATTCTTTGGCACAGCAAGGGCAACACGACACCGGGCAAAGCCAAGCTTTTCTATTATTTCTATTTTCTTCTGCTTTTCGATAAGGAGGTTTTCTCCTATTATGGCAATATCTACAACTCCGTCTTCAAGATATTGTGGAATATCTGAATTTCTAAGGTAGAGAATTTCGAGGGGAAAGTTATTAACCACAACCTTAAGCTGATCCTTTCCGTTATTAATTGATATTCCACAGTCTTTAAGAAGCCTGAGCGAATCATCGTGCAGTCTGCCGCTGCTTTGAATTGCTATTTTCAGTTTACTCATTATTTTGTTTTTTAGTCTGAGTAAACTGACAGGAATAAAAAAACCCGCCTGATTACTCAGACGGGTTTGGGATTTCTTATATGCATATTACACACATCACCTCCTTATCGCCTGAGGGCAAAATGAAAATGATGATGATGTAATTTTGTATTGTTCATGTCTTTTATTGTGGCTACAAATATGCGACCTTTTTTTTAATAAACAAGAATGCGGTAGAATTGTTTTTCAAAGATACATCCTTTCTCTTTGCTCATTAATTCTTTCGTCACTTATATAATCGTCGTAGTCCATAAGTTTATCTATAATACCATTTGGTGTAAGTTCGATTATCCTGTTGCTTACTGTCTGGATAAACTCATGGTCGTGCGAGGCCATAAAGATATTACCCGGATATTTAACAAGATTGTTATTAAAAGCCTGGATGGTCTCAAGGTCCAGGTGATTGGTCGGGGTGTCAAGAATCAGGGCATTGGCATCGCTCAGCATCATTCTCGAAATCATACATCTCATTTTTTCACCCCCAGAAAGAACTTCTACTTTTTTGTATATATCATCGCCGGTAAACAGCATTTTTCCAAGGTAGCCCCGAATATAGAATTCTGTTGTATCGCTGCTAAACTGGCAGAGCCAGTTATATAGACTGAGCTTGTTTTCAAAGAAAGAAGAATTATCAAGAGGAAGATAGGCTGTTGTAATTGTTTGTCCCCATTTGTAGGAGCCTGTATCTGCTTTCTGGTGGCCGTTTATAATCTCAAAAAATGCAGTCATTGCCCTTGTATCCCTCGACAGGAAGATAATCTTATCTCCTTTGTTTGTATAGAAGTTTACATCCTTAAATAAAACTTTTCCATCTATACTTGCGCTAAGTCCGTTTACATCAAGTATCCTGTCGCCTACCTCCCTGGAAGGTTTAAAGATAATCCCGGGATATTTCCTGGTAGATGGCTTAATATCTTCAATATTAAGCTTTTCTATCATTTTCTTCCGGGAAGTTGTTTGTTTTGACTTGGAAACATTGGCTGAGAACCTTGCAATAAACTCCAACAGCTCTTTTTTCTTTTCTTCTGCCTTCTTGTTTTGATTTTGCTGTTGTCTTAGTGATAACTGGCTACTCTGGTACCAGTAGCTATAGTTACCGGCAAACATTTTAATTTCGCCATAATCAATATCAATAGTATGAGTGGAGATGGCATCGAGGAAGTGCCTGTCGTGCGAAACAACGAGCACAGTATTTTGATAATTGGAAAGATAATTTTCGAGCCATCTTACTGTCTCCAGGTCAAGGTCATTGGTTGGTTCATCGAGCAGTAGGTTATCGGGATTTCCAAATAAAGCCTGTGCCAGAAGAACCCGAACCTTTTGTTTTCCACTTAAATCCCTCACCATGGAGTAGTGCAATTCTTCCTTAATCCCCAGGCCGCTTAGCAGTGATGCTGCATCGCTTTCGGCATTCCATCCATCCATCTCTGCAAACTGTTCTTCGAGTTCAGCAGATTTAATCCCGTCTTCTTCTGTAAATTCAGACCTGGAATAGATTGCTTCCTTCTCCTGCATGATATCCCATAGTCGCTGATGTCCCTTCATTACGGCATGCAGAACAGAGTCTTCGTCGTAAGCAAAGTGATCCTGGCTCAGAACCGACAGGCGCTCTCCCGGGCCAAGTGATATATGCCCGCTTGTGGTGCTTATCTCACCTGCAATAGCTTTAAGAAAACTCGATTTTCCTGCACCGTTTGCGCCTATTACCCCATAGCAGTTTCCGGGAGTAAATTTTAGATTTACTTCCTGGAAAAGTATCTGCTTTCCAAACTGTATTCTTAGATTCTCTACTGTTATCATTTACTTACACCACTTTAGCTTAAAAGGCTGCGAAGGTAACACAATAAATAGAATATATGTTAAGGCTTAAAAGTTAAATGTTGAGAGTTGGAGGCGTAAGGCGTAAGGCAAAAGGCATATGGCGTAAGGCAAAAGGCGAAAAGTACATGTCTGTTAATAGACTCAATGAGAACTACTTCATTCTGGCGAGGTCAGCCTCTGCGGCAATAGTTCCAAATGCAGCCCAGATGCCTTTATCAACAAGGGTCTTAAATATTTCTTCTGCTTTTTCCGTATCGCCATTATAATAATACCAGTTACCCAGTCCGTATAAAACAGCATTGCCTGCTGTGCTTATTTCTCCTGTTTCGCCGATAAGGTCTGATTCGGAAAGCTCACCTTTATAGAACAAAAGCAAAGAGTGATAGGACATATTTTCATACACATCCATATCAGCTGTAACTGGCTCAAGGATTGCTGATGCCTCATCCTCTCTTCCGAGTCTTCGTAAGATCATATATACCCAGTGCGATGAAGCTACCTTCATATCGGGATTATCTGAAATAGCAAGACACTCTTTGAAGCCCCTCAGTGCATTCTCCATATCATCAACAAGGTAACAGGCAAGGCCAAGGTGGTACCAGATATTACGGTGAGTTGTAGATACAGGCTGATTTCTTGCATTAGCAATGCCATCCGGTTCTGTCATATCTTCAGTTCCGTCGATAAGCTCAACTGCCTTTTCAAGGTCTGAAATTGCTTTATCAAATTGCCTCAGGCTGATATACCTGTGTCCCCTGTGACGATAGATACGGGCATCATCAGGAAACTTATCAATTCCTTCGGTAAATATATCTATAGCTTTTTTGTAGTCGCCAAGGTAGGCCATTCGCCTTCCCTTCCATATAAGCGCCATGGCATCGCCTGGATTTTCAAGGTAGTTTTTTTCTGCCTGAATATATGCTGAGATCCTGGCACTGTCAGTTTCAGGATTGAGGGATTCAGCAATTAGCTTATTTCCCAGAAGAGAAACTCCCTGCAGGGTATCAATAACAGGGCTTACAATGCCTGAATTCCTTATTGTTGTATTGCAGGAGATGCCAAGAACAAGTATTAATGTTAGTTGAAAAAGCTTTCTTATAAGTCGCCGCTTACTGGCTTTCCTGAAGCTCAGTTCTCGTGGCAATACTATCAGAAGGGAATAAAGTTTCATATATTTATATTTTGGGTACTTTTAATTTTGTAAACCAATATAGTAATCAGTTTCGGAAGTTACTACTATCAGGACTAATAAACATGAAGCTTAAGGAAAACTTACAAAGAGGCCGAATAATATCAATAGATGCTTTCAGGGGTATAACAATCTTTATAATGATTTTTGTTAATGAGCTGGCAGGAAAATCCAATATTCCCCAGTGGCTTAATCATATGCCTGCTGATGCTGATGCAATGACCTTTGTTGATTTGGTTTTCCCCGCATTTTTGTTTATTGTCGGCATGTCAATCCCGTTTTCATTTAATGCAAGGATAAGGATAGGTGATTCAGCAGTAAGTATATGGACTCATACTCTAAAAAGAGCTGCAGCACTGATAATAATGGGTGTTTTTATGGTTAATGCAGAATATGGCTACAATAAAAGCATGATGCTTATAACGCCTGCTCTGTGGGGTTTTCTTGCATATACCTTGCCTGTACCTGTATGGAACAGATACGGGAAAGATTTCCCGGTATACCTTAAGAAGATATTGCAGTATGGGGGAATGATGGGTTTTATAGTTCTTTATTTCCTTTATATCCGGGAAGATGGCTCAAGGGGCATGACTCCAAAGTGGTGGGGTATCCTGGGGTTGATTGGCTGGGCTTACCTTCTAAGCGTGATTGTTTACTGGATAAGTAAGGGCAGGCTCTACCTCCTAATAGCATTCTTTTTTGTATGTGTTGCAGCAAACAGTATAAGTAATATTGATGGCCTGGCCATTAACGGGATGAGGTGGTTTGGATTCCTGGCCGGACATATGGTTCATGCCACCCTGGTGGTGGCTGGCATTATTGTATCCCTGTTGTTTTTTGAACTTAAACCTAAAGCAGCAATTAACTGGCCTGTTGTTGCTGCTATTGCTGTGTTTTTTATTCTGGGATACTTATTGCGGCCATATTTTGAAGTATCAAAGATCAGGGGCACTCCATCATGGACACTCTACTCGGCCGGGTTTTGTACATTGCTTTATTACCTTCTGAATTTTATTATGGAGCAGCGTGGAATTAATAAGTGGTCAGAATTTATTATGCCTTCTGCTGAGAATCCCCTGCTTATTTATATTTTACCTGGTATATTAATATACCTGGTTATGTCAATAGGAGTTGCCTATGTGCCCGGGTTTTTCAGATCAGGTTTTCCCGCTGTTATCTGGTCAATGGCCTTTGCAGTTTTAATGCTCTACGTGGTTAGACTTTTAAACAGGCTAGGTATAAGGCTGCATTTATAAAGAGTTATAATACAGCAGAATACGGGCTTTAATTAAAGATAGGATAGGTTAACTTAATAAACATATTATCATATTTCAGATAATCCTCATCAAGCATAAACTGGTCTCGCGAATATATCAGGTAAAGTGCTCCAAAGGGTGGTTTAAACCTCCACCCAAACATGCCGTAAAAATATGCTTTATCGTTTACCCTGCTGCTCTGTGCAAATAGCTTAATCCAGAGATCTTTGCTGAAGTTATAGTTTGTTGTGAGAATATTTATGAATGTTGACCGGTCTTCAGGGTCGGGATCAAAATCCAGGAATTGAGCTGTATAGGACAGGGATAAGTTTTGGAATAATTTTATTCGGCCGCTTCCGCTTATAAGAGTAAATTCGCTGTCAAAATTTCTTCCCTGTGTAAAACCAAGTCTGGCATTGCTCCATTCTTCAGTATTATAACCAAGGGTAAGCTCATGGAAGTAATTATAAAAGTCCTTTTCATATAGCTTATATTCGTTATTGTACTTATACTTCAGGTTAAACCTGTTATTAAGGTAGAAATCAGCCCAGTTATCAAGGTCCCACGACCTGAGATTACCTGCCTGGCTCCAGAAGAAATTATTATTCGATCCAATATCAATATACTTAATAAAGCTGTTATTAAACCAGAATTTATAAGTGCCTTCAAAATCTATTTCTTTCCTGTCGTCATCTCTTATAAACCCTGTCTGGTTTACATTTTCCATAAAGTTTTCACCGATACTGCTTATCCTTATATGGTAGTGGTATATATTGTTTTCGCGGGAAAATCTCATAAACCAGGCACTGTGCGACCAGAAATCTCCAGGTGCACTGCCAATAAACTGGCCGGTAAGTTTCCATGTTTTACCCAGGTTCAGTGTATAATCAAGGCCAAGGGAGCGGGTGAATCCTCCCTTCCAGCTTTTATCAACCATTGTCAGGCCTACAGTTGAAGAATTTAGTATGTCCTTCTTGAGTCGCCCGACCGTGAAAAATGATGCCGGATCTTCGGCAGAGAATTCAGGTGATCTTGCATTCAAAATATTAAACTGGTAGCCCCCAATTTTTCCATTCAGTCTTGCACCGTAGTCAATATCCTGTATTCTTCTTGAATAGAAAGTCTGAATTCTGGTATTATACATCTCATTTCCTTCCTGGAAGAAGAGTCTTTTCTCGGGGTAGCTTAGCTCATACCTGGTAAGATTAATTTTTACCTGATCAGCTTCAACAGTTGCAAAATCAGGATTGTAAGTAGCATTCATAGATACATTAGGACTGATCTGCCATTCGGCATCAATACCGGCATCAGCCTTTACTTTTTCATCTGTTGTTTTAAATACTGAGGCATAAGGATATAGCGAAAATTTCATCCTGGACCCCGGCAGCTGTAAGCCTCTCAACTCACCTGACTGTGATATTCTGAAGTCGGCTGTCAGTGCTCCCGACCAGTAGATAGTTTCAAAATTATTTCTGATTATCCTTCCAAAATTAATACCCCAGGTTTCCAAATCTTTCCTGTACTTAAGGCTATTAAAGGGAATTGCCATTTCGGCACACCAGCCCCAGTCAAATACTCTCGCTTCACATTCCCATTCCGTGTCCCAGTTAGTATCCAGGTTTCGTCCGTCATCGTTAATCTTAATGTCGATCTGTGTGCCAAGTGGATTGACAAAAAATCCATAGCCACTTCTGTTATCATTATAAGTATCAACAAGAAGGGCAATAATATCGTCACTCTTACTTAAAGCATCACGGCTCTGGTTCTTCGCTATTACAGGGCTTTTCTGGTAGCATTTAAAAACGGCATAAATATTATGCTCGTCATAGCCAAACCAGGCAGTGGTATTTTCAGTTGACGCCTCTCCGGGTTGTGGTTCCATCTGAATAAACGACACAGCACTGTCTGCATTATGCCATATTTCTGGTTCAAATACGCCATCAATAATTATCTTTTCCGGAATTTCGAATGCTTTAAGTGTCTTCTGAGCGTATAGCAAACCGGGGAAAAGGATTAGCTGGACCAGCAGGCTTGTAAAAGCAAGTAATCGGAACATAGTCATTATTATATATTAGGTAGCTCAAATATAAAGTATTTTAAGATGCCTTATTATTATATTTCAATACTTTACTGATATTAAGAAACAAGAAAGGGCATCTTTAAAGGCTCCCTTAATGACCAGGTGGGCACAGGGATTCCTCTAAAAAAGGTTTGTCTTTATTATGTTAAATAGTATCATCTGTGAATGAAATGTGTTTAGAAAGATTTCAATTATTTCCCTATTTTGTGAACTTTAATAAATCTGGTTAAGAATGAGTAAGAATAATATCGTCAGGAAAAGGGGTATACTTTATTGGGTTGAAAGAGGAGGTAATGCATTGCCTCATCCGGCCAGTTTATTTGGGATTCTTGCGTTAACCGTACTGGTGTTTTCATTGCTGGGCTATCTGTTTCACTGGCATGCCATTCACCCGGCGACTGGAGAAACAGTTTATACTGTAAACCTCTTATCGAAGGATGGCTTACACCGGATTTTACTTGAAATGGTAGATAATTATACCGGCTTTGCCCCTCTTGGTATTGTTATGGTGGCTCTTCTGGGAATTGGAATTGCAGAATCAAGTGGCTTAATAAGTGCCTTTATCAGACTTCTGGTTGCAAAGGCCCCTGCCAGTATGCTGACTTTTGTTATAGTGCTGTCAGGAATACTTTCAAACGTTGCCTCAGACCTGGGGTATGTACTTATTATTCCGCTGGGAGGTATTATATTTCATTCTGTTGGCAGGCATCCTATAGCCGGTCTTGCCGCTGCCTTTGCCGGTGTTTCGGGAGGTTTCAGCGCCAACCTTATTATCGGTACCATCGATCCTCTGCTTGCAGGTTTATCTACCGAAGCCGCAAGAATACTTGACCCGGATTATTATGTTTTACCGACCGCAAACTACTATTTTATGGTAGTTTCCACTATAGTGCTATCGCTTGTAGGTACCTGGGTTACTCATCGATTTGTTGAGCCCAAGCTGGGAGAGTATAAGGGTAATGCTCCGAGGGAGTCGCTGGAAAAATTAAATAGCAGGGAGAAAAAGGGGCTTAAATGGGTAACTGTTGTGATGCTTATTTTTATTTTAATTTTTGCCGCAGGCTTAATACCTGAGAACGGTATACTGAGGGGGCCTGATGGGACGCTTTTTACCTCCCCCTTATTAAAGGGTTTTATTGGTGTACTGTTTATTGTTGCTGCTGTGCTTGGGATAGTTTATGGTAGTATAACCGGGAAGTTTAAAAACGATGCTGATGTTGTAAAGGGAATGGTAGAAAGCTTTAAGACACTGGTGGCATTTCTTGTCCTGGTTTTTTTTGCAGCCCAGTTTGTGGCTTATTTCAAATGGAGCAACCTGGGTCTTATTGTTGCAATTGAGGGTGCGCATTTTCTAAAAAGCCTTGATATGGGCTTAATTCCACTGGTTATATTATTTATTATTCTTTCCGGATTTATAAATATGTTTATGGGTTCGGCCTCTGCCAAGTGGGCAATACTGGGACCCGTTTTTATCCCGATGTTTATGTTACTGGGCTATTCACCGGAGCTTTCACAGGTTGTGTACAGGATAGGAGATAGCGTGACAAATATGATATCCCCGATGATGAGTTTCTTTGCCTTGATAATTGTTTACTACGAAAAGTATGATAAGAAGGCGGGTATTGGTACCTTGATGTCTACCATGCTACCCTTTACATTGGTTTATTTTATTTTCTGGTCATTATTATTGATTGGCTGGATTTTACTGGATATACCCCTCGGTCCTGGTGCCGGGCTTTACTATGGTCAATAAAAAAATGTTACCCCGGGTCATTAATTTTGGCTGCCCGGGATAACAATAAAAACAGGCCAGGTAATATTTATTGCTTTTTACCTGTCCAGATAAGTATTATCATGCATAACCTCGCAATAAGCAAGAGAAAGGATCCGAAGAACAGGTTAATAAGAGCGATCTTTAATCCTTCTGCCATGTATTTTGGAGCAAGTTCGCCTGCTGCACCAATACTGTCGAAGGCTGTTATAAGCCCGATTGTATGACCCAGGAAAGCCCAGGCAACAGAAAACCATCCAAAAGAAGATAAGAGCGCAAGAGTTTTCTCATTATCATCTTTTTTAATAAGCTCTTTAACAAAAATGGCAATGATTACAATAAGGAATATTACCATTGGGTATGTAAAGAAAGGGCCGCCGTCGTTTAATTTAGAAATTATTTGAGAGATCATAATATATAATTTTTGGTTAATAGCCTGGTCAAATGTAAACATCAGCTAATAACCAATATTTTTTATTCGATGGAATAAGGATTCCGTGCCCTAAATTACACAATTAACGTGGATAATGGCTTATAACCCGGATAAGCTGTTAAACAGGGTCTGTATTATGCAAGCTGTCGAAAAACCTCTTCGGCTAAGTATATTTTATGTAATATTGTTAAGATGTATACCCGGCATTTAAATAGAATAAAACAGGTTCTTCTTCATACCATTTTCTGGATTGTTGTATGGTTGTTTTATAAATATTTCCTTGGATATAACTCTGCCAGTAAAGTATATGTAAACTGGTTTTCAGCTTTGCTGCTTCCTCTCACCATGATTTCGACCTATATAATGGTTTATGGTCTTATACCTCGCTACCTGCTTAAAAAAGACTACAGTCTCTTTGCCCTTAAGAGCTTTTACCTCCTGGTATTTACCTGTTACATGATTGCTGTGATTCTTTATGCCTGCCTGATTATTATCCTGGATTTCAATATTAACCTGATGCCTCCCATGAGCAAGAATTTTCTCTTTGTTCTTATACTGGTCCTGCTTGTCCTGGGAGCAGTAAGTTCAATAAGCATATTAAATCATAACCTAAAAACCATCTCAAGTAATAAGGAGCTTCAAAACAAGATACTGGCTACACAGCTCCAGCTAAAGGAGCAGGAGCTCTATTACCTGAAAAGCCAGATTCATCCACATTTCCTTTTCAATACCCTGAATACGATATATGGTATGGCAATCAAAAATTCGGAACATACACCTGATATGATATTACGCCTTTCGAACCTTCTTGATTATATCCTCTACCAGGTAAATAAGCCTGTGGTGAGCCTTAAAGAAGAGATAGAGCACATCAAAGAATATATAGAGCTTGAGAAGGTGAGATTCAAGGATACCCTGAAGGTGACTTTTATATCTGATAATATAGACGATGATATTGAAACAGCTCCGATGTTGCTCATTCCCTTTATTGAAAATGCTTTCAAGCATGGAGCTATTATCGATGGATATTTACGTATAGAGATTCGTCTGAAGATGAAGGGAGACAGGCTGGATTTCAGTATCAGGAATTCTGTGTCAGAAACAGGTAATAATTCAGACGGGGGACTGGGTCTTGAAAACCTGGGGAAAAGACTTGATGCCCATTTCCCTGCTTCCTACATACTTGAACATTATGTGGAAAACAGCTACTTTAATATTCATTTAGTGATTAATAATATCAGAACTTTAAAAGATGCTTAAAACAGTCAGATGTATTGTTGTAGATGATGAGCCTGTTGCAAGGGATGTACTCGAAAGCCTTCTTTCCAGAATTGAGGTGGTAGAGCTTGTAGCTAAATGTAAGAATGCTGTTGAGGCCTTTAATATTATTAATATGCAGGAGATAGATCTGGTTTTCCTTGATATTAATATGCCGGAGATTTCAGGTCTTTCGTTTGCCAGGTCTATTAATCCTGAGATTAAAATAATTTTTACAACTGCTTACAGGGAATATGCTGTTGAAGGATTTGACCTGCAGGCTGTTGATTATTTGCTGAAGCCAATTTCTTTTGAACGCCTGCTTCAATCGGTAAACCGGTTTCTCAGGCAGAACCATATTGCCAAAACAGAAAATCCGTCGATAGAGTCTCCTGCAGATAATGATTATATGTTTGTAAGGTCTGAGCGAAAGATGATTAAAGTTACTTTCGATAATTTGCTTTATATTGAGAGCATAGGAGACTATGTTAAACTCTTTATGAGGGAGAAGACCGTTGTCACCAGGGAATCGCTTTCAGGCATTGAAGCACGACTGCCAAAAGATGATTTCCTGAGGATTCACAGGTCTTTTATAGTAGCTATAAATAAAATTGAATCCTACACAGGTGAGACTATTGATATTAAAAACAAGGAATTGCCGGTAAGCAGAACCTACAAGGACTCAGTGATAAGGGTATTATCTTCGAAAAATATCTAGTTTAAAACTAATGTTATTTAGGTTGTTCAGGCAACTTACTTTAATTAAGGTAATTGCTGTAACACTCTGTAGCTTAGTTCTTATTGTAAACAGGATATATATCTTCAGGAATATTTTTATAATCTATGCCTGTAAGATCAGCCGGTCCCAGGCCCGGGGCATCAATCTCGATAATGGCTCCGGCCAGACCGTTTTCGTAAAAGCCCCTTCTGAAGTGGACCCTGGACTTAAGCGAAATAATTTCCATATCTTCCATTTTAATATTCAGGCTGCTGAAGATACCGGGTGTTGTTACCTGGTGAAGTGTAGGTGTAAGGATTACCCGATTATTATTTCCAAATAGTATTACGGCACACTTATCATACCTGCCATATTTGTCGAAATACTCTAGCTCACCATCCAGGTGCACGGGTTTACCTGCAAACTTATCGGCATATCCGCCCACATTGATACTGATTTTATCGCCTCTTTTCAGCCCTGCTTCCACAATTTCTCTGATTGCTATACTGTCTGCAAGTGTTGCAATACAAAAATTTGACGCGCCCTGCACAATTAATTGTTCAAGTATATGAGTTGAATTACCTGTTCTGTCGCTATGATCAGCAATTATAACAGGTACTTTACCTTCTTTAGCCGCTGAGATACTCATGGCAACTCCTTCTTCTGTTTTGGGAAGTTTTTTACCGGCAAAGGCTTCTCTCATACGCCAGATATAATCGTTCATATCGTCTGCAATCTCATCAGCCCGCTCCTGGTTGTTGTTGGTAATAACCATTACTGTGGCACCCGCATCCGGCACATCAGCATAGGCAAATCCAAAGGCTACCGACACGTATACCCCGGGATATCTTTCTTCAATCCTTCGTGCCCGCTCCATAATCTCCATTGCCGGAGATACACCTGTTCCCTGGTAAACACTGGGTGTAATAATTCCGGGCTTTCTGGTAGCCATAGTCGGCCTGTACTCTCCTCTTAAGGTTTGCATCATAAGCCTGGCAGCCCTTTCGCCCTGAAGGAAGGTATCGTAGTGGGGATATCTTTTAATTATTAATACTGCATCTGCAACATCTGATAATTCATGATCTTCATTTGCATGCAGGTCCAGTGTAATTACTACAGGGATGTCTCCTGCAACCTCCCGGAGCCTCTTGACAATTTCAGCTTCAGGTTTTGGTATACCTGTTACAGCCATTGCTCCGTGAAGGGACAGGAAAAGACCGTCAAAGGGGCCTTTCCTTTTTATGTCTTCTGCCATCAGCATGGTGTATTTGTCGAAGGCTTCCTGTGTTATCCAGCTTCCTGAAGATCCCCCTTTAGCCCCACGGGGTGATGTAATACCAAGCAGTTCGTTACCTCCCAGCTCAGAGGCCATTTTAACAAAGCCTCCAATATATTCACCCGAAGCCAGTACTTCATCTCCTTCAAGCGGTTCTCCGTAGTATTCAAACTCGGCAATACCGGTGGGAAGAGGGCAGAAAGTACAGGTCTCATGAGAAAAAGTGGCAACTCCTATCCTGAATTTATTGTCCTGTTCCTTATCTGACCCTCCGCAGGATACCAGGAAGATAAGAATTGCAGAATAGCCAAGGGCTTTGATAGTATTTTTCATTATGTCTGTTTTATATGTCTCAGTTTATTGGTAAATTGAGATAGCAATTTAAACAAAAGTGCCTACACGATGAAAAAACTTTTTTTTCTGACGATTTTACTCTTTATATGCATCCCTTTAAGGCTTAGTGGCCAGGACCAGGGCAAGCCCTGCCTGGGTATTGGTGTACTTGAAAAAGGCATATTAAATGCAATTACAGATGTTGAAGGTGTAAGGGTTGGTCATAGTACAATTATAGAAGGCACTAATGTCAGAACCGGCGTTACAGCAATTTTGCCTCATCCGGATAATATATATCAAAAAAAAGTACCGGCTGCTATTTATGTTGGGAATGGCTATGGTAAGCTTACGGGTATAAGCCAGGTCAGGGAGCTTGGTAATATTGAAACACCAATTGTACTTACCAATACCATGAGTGTTCCAACTGCATTTAATGCACTTATCACATATACAATAAATGAACCCGGCAATGAAAATGTAAGGTCAGTAAATTGCGTGGTAGGCGAAACAAATGATGGGTTTTTAAATGATATCAGGGGAAGGCATGTGGATGAGAACGATGTTCTTGAAGCTATAAGAAAGGCTGAAGGAGGGAAAGTAGAGGAAGGTAACGTAGGAGCCGGAACGGGAACCGTGTGTTTTGGTTTTAAAGGAGGTATCGGAAGCTCCTCACGGGTTTTGCCTGAATCACTGGGTGGATATACCGTAGGGGTGCTTGTGCAGACAAACTTTGGAGGTGTACTGCAGATTGATGGTGTACCTGTGGGAGAGGAGCTGGGAAAGTTCTCATTCAGGAATAATATTATTAAAAATGCAGATGGTTCGTGCATGATAGTGCTTGCTACTGATGCTCCCCTCGACTCAAGGAACCTGGAAAGGCTTGCCAAAAGGGCAATTATGGGACTTGCACGAACAGGCGGGATTGCCTCAAACGGAAGTGGCGATTATGTAATAGCATTCTCAACAGATGAAAAGAACTTTATTAAAGCAGGTAACAGGTCTTCTACTATTGATAACACCTATTTAGATAATAACGCGATATCTCCTTTATTTCTTGCCGCTATCGAAGCTACGGAAGAGGCAATAATTAACTCGCTTTTTGCTGCGGAGACAATGACGGGAAGGGATGGTAATATGGCGGAGGAGCTTCCTGAAGATAAAGTAGTAATGATTCTTAAGAAATACAATAAAATCAAATGATATGGCCAGACTGATTGGAGTGGTTGGGGGCATGGGCACAGATGCCGGAATTGACCTTCTAAAGAAAATTGCCGGTAACACGCCTGCTGTTAAAGACCAGGATCACCTCCCGGTAATAATGATATCAAAACCTGCAAGTATTTTGGATCGTACAGAATACCTTTTTGGTGAAGTGGATGTAAATCCGGGCTTTGCAATATCATCTGTTGCAAATGAACTGGCGAAAGCCGGAGCTGAACTGCTTGCCATCCCGTGTAATACCGCACATGTACCTGAAATAATCGGGATAGTTGAGAACAAGCTTGCCCCCGGAATGCGAATTGTAAATATGATAGAAGAAGTCGGAAAGTATATTGCCGACAATTTTAAGGTAGTTAAGAAAGTAGGAATCCTGGGAACCAACGGAGTTTACAGGTCAGGTGTATATGATCAATATCTCTACGATTATGATATTGTAACTGTCTACCCCAATGAAGTTGATCAGTTCGGGAAGGTCCATCCCTCTGTTTACGACCCTTTTTATGGTATTAAAGCCGTTTCCAACCCTGTTAGCGACAGATCTGTTGCCGACCTGCTTTATGTATCTGAAGACCTGATTGAAAGGGGAGCCGAATTGATAATTCTCGGTTGTACAGAAATACCTCTTGCACTTACTGAGGATATGGTTTTCGGGGTACCATTGATTGACGCAAATAATGTCCTGGCTAAAGCACTTGTGAGAGAAAGTTCAGGAAGTGCCTGAAGTGCCTGAAGTTTATAATTAAGTCACGGGAGTTGCTTTCTCTGTTAAGTCATACCCTCTAATCTCTACCCTCTACCCTCCACCCTTTTACCTTTTACCGTTTGCCTCAGCCTTTCAGGCTTCAGCGAGCTCGCAGTACTCACTGGCCTTCGGCAAGTTCATCCTGCTCGGTTGCCGTTTGCCGCCTGCCTGGCAGGTTTACCGTTTGCCGTATTATCCCAGTGCAAACTCAACAGTCTTTACCGCATGAAGAGTGGTGGTATCGAATACCGGTACAGGACAATCTTCCTGTTTTATAAGAAGAGGGATCTCGGTGCAGCCCAGTATAACTCCCTGTGCACCAGAATCTATGGCTTTGCGGATAATTTTGAGGTAGTCCTGTTTCGAACCTGGCTTAATGGTTCCAAGCACAAGTTCATTATATATTATATCATTTATTATCTCAATATCATTTTCCCCCGGTGTCAGCACCTCAATACCATGTTCAGACTTCAGCCGCCCTTTATAAAAATCCTTTTCCATGGTAAACCTTGTACCAAGCAGGAGGACCTTTGAAATACCGGCAGTTTTTATTTCAGAAGCAGTAGTGTCTGCAATATGAATAAGAGGTAAGCCTGTGGCTCTTTTTACATCGTCGTACATCAGGTGCATGGTGTTGGTGCAGATAGTAATCAGCTCAGCACCTCCATTCTTCAGGCGCAACCCGGCCTCTACCATAATTTCTGTCAGCCTGTCCCACTCTCCTGCATACTGGAGGTCTTTAACCGGGCCAAAATCAAGCGAGTACATTAAACAATCTGCCGAATGGTGACCACCGAGCCTGTTTTTTACTGTTTCATTAATAATCCGGTAGTATTCAAGCGATGATTCCCAGCTCATTCCTCCGATAAGTCCGATGGTTTTCATAGGTATATTGTTTTTAAGAAGCAATGAAGCAAGATGCAAAAATTCTTTCAGATATATAATGACAAAAAGAAGCGGGTGCCCCCCCGGGCACCCGCAAACCAACCAATGTTTGTCCTGACTGTTGTCTGATCCAGAGTGGATCAAGAAAGACAGATTAATCTGCCAGAACCTCTTAAATATTTTATCCGGAAGGAGTTAACAGGTGATAACTCCCGCTAATCCAGTTCTTGATTCTAAGAGTATAACAGGTGCAAGAAAATACAATTTTAAGCAAAAGTCAACCAAACATTGTAAGTATCATATAAAGATTAACTATCGAAAGAAATTAAATAAATATTAGGGGATATTAAGGGGAAGTTTATAAAGTTTATAGGGTTTTATGGTTTATAAAGTATTAAAGTTTATAAGTTACTTCTGTGCACGGAATTTACAGGATTCCCAAACATCACTTTATCAACTTAATAAACTCTATCAACTTTAAAACCTCTTATAGGCTTACGTTTTTTTGACCCCGGCGGGCATACACACACAGGTATTAAAGTATATAGGGTTTCAATGACTTATAAATCCGGAGTATTATTTTTGTAGCTAATACTGGTACAGTTATTGATAAAAAAAACGCGTTATTTGTTATTAAATATAGCTGATGAGAAATATATTTCTTCTATTTATATTATTGCAGGGTCCTCTCATCTTTTCACAGACCATCACTGTTTCGGGCACACTTACAGACAGTGAAACCGGGGAGTTCCTGATAGGTGCTTCTGTTTATGAGACCGTAAATTACAGGGGTACATCAACAAATGCATATGGTTTTTTTTCTTTGAAGCTTGACAGGGTCCCGTCAGATATAAGTTTTTCCTATGTTGGTTACCAGTTAAAGACAATTTCAGTTACAAGTCCCGCAGATACCATGATTAATATTTCGCTGAGTCCGGTTCTTGATATCGGTGAAGTTACTGTTACCGGGAATGCTGCAAGCGACCGGGTAATGAGTACCCAGATGGGAAAGATAGAAATACCTGTTATGAAAATTAAGCAGTTGCCTGTGCTGATGGGGGAGACCGACCTGATAAAGGCACTCCAGCTTCTTCCGGGTGTGCAGTCGGGGATGGAAGGCACCAGTGGCTTATACGTAAGGGGTGGTGGCCCCGATCAGAATCTTATTCTCCTGGATGGAGTGCCGGTATACAATGTAAACCACCTGTTCGGGTTTTTCTCTGTGTTTAATTCAGACGCAATACAGAATGTATCTTTAATTAAGGGTGGGTTTCCTGCGAGGTATGGAGGCAGGCTTTCATCTGTACTTGATATCAGGATGAAGGAAGGCAATATGAATAAGTTTCACGGGGAAGGATCTGTAGGAATAATATCATCGAAATTAACTCTTGAAGGCCCTCTTAAGACAGGCAAAACATCATTTCTGATTTCTGCCAGGAGGACATATGCCGATATCCTGTCTCTTCCTTTTCAACATTTCAGGAATCGTGAAAACAGCAGTGATGATTTTAAAAACTCCACACTTGCAGGATACTATTTCTATGACCTGAATGCAAAAATTAACCACAGGTTCTCCGATAAAAGCAGGGTATACTTCAGTATATATTCCGGTAAAGATAAGTTCTATATTAAGGAGAGCTCGGAAGGCTATGTTGATTACGCGCATAGCAACTATGTTGACGATGAGTTTCGGAACGGTATAAACTGGGGTAACCTTACATCGGTTATAAGGTGGAATTACCTGCTGGGGAAAGCTGTATTCAGTAATATTGCTCTTACGGTTTCCGACTACCGGTTCCAGGTGCAGGCAGAAGAAAAATCCTACTCAAAATACGAAAATGAAGAGTACTTCAATGAAACCTCAATAAAGTATAATTCCGGCATCAGGGACTATGGCTTTAAATGGGATCTCGATATTAACAGTATTCAGGATCATTATATTAAAGCCGGAGCAGGGAATACCTACCATATTTATAAACCTGGCATAACCGTTGCCCTGTCGAATGAACAGAATACCTCAGCTCTTGATACAACATTTGGCAACAATAATCTATACTCAAATGAGACATATATTTATGCTGAAGATGATTTCAGTATTGGTAGCCTGCTGAAGATTAATTCCGGGATTCATTTCTCAAACTTTAATACGTCCGGCACAAATTATACCTCCTTCGAGCCTCGTCTGTCCGGCAGAATAAAACTGTCTGATCGCTCAAGCATTAAGGCATCCTATGCCATGACCACACAGTACATACATTTGCTTACAAACAACACAATCGGCCTTCCGACAGACCTGTGGGTACCTGCAACAGATAAGGTTAAGCCGCAGAGGGCCTGGCAGGTGGCCGGAGGATTCTCAAGCCTTCTTTCAGATAAGTTTGAATTTTCTATTGAGGCTTATTACAAGGAGATGAACGGATTAATAGAATATAAGGAAGGAGCAAGTTTTTTTAATGTGATGACCGACTGGTTTGATAAGATTGAGTCAGGTAAGGGTAAGTCGGCAGGGATAGAAGTATTCCTGCAAAAAACAAGCGGTAAAACGACCGGCTGGATTGGCTATACACTGTCTAAATCCACAAGGCAGTTTGAAAATATAAGCCTGGGGCAGGAATATCCGTATAAGTATGACCAGAGACACGATATATCAATTGTAATAAACCACAGGTTTAATGAAAAGGTTGATCTTGGGGCCACCTGGGTTTTTGGTTCGGGAACGGCATTGTCGATGGCAGGAAATAAATATCTTCCTCTGTCGGAAATTGAAAGGATGCTTTTCCCGGATGTTTATACTTATTATAATGATTATTCTTATTATGTCGAGAACCATGAAATAAGGAATTCATCAAGGATGCCGGCTTATCATCGACTCGACCTGGGTGCAAATTTCCATAAGGAAAAGAAATGGGGAAAAAGGACATTCAGCTTTGGAGCCTATAATATATACAGCAGGCAGAATGCTTTCTATCTTTTTATAGATGATGACTGGGATTATAATACCGGCGAAAGAACCAATGTTTTAAAGCAGATCAGCCTGTTCCCGATAATTCCGTATTTACGTTATAGTTTCAGTTTTTAGAAGATGAAGAAATTTCCATATATAAAAATTGCACTTGTTCTTGCTCCCCTGTTTACCGGGAGCTGTGAAAAAGTAATAGATAACTTCGATTTTCTGGAGGCAGATCCAAAACTGGTTGTAAATGCACCCCTGATATCAGATAGTACTCTTGTTATTCATGTTTCGCATACAACAGGTATAATGGATGGCGATTTTTTTAATTTTATAGATAATGCGACTGCAGGCATATATAGTGACGAAAATTTCCTTGAAGAGGCAACTTATATTGATTCAGGATTCTATTCCTTCGGGCTGATTCCTGCAGCAGGAAATGAATATATACTTAAGGTTGAGACTCCGGGCTATGCCTCTGTTGAATCGATAATTGATATTCCCGCTTTTCCTGTTCTGACATCGATAGAATTTGCCGGGGAAGATGAAAATGGGATCAGGTTAAGGGCCACGATAAAAGACCCTGAAGGCAGTATTAATGCTTACGGTATTTCTCTTATATATCCCCTGGTTTATCTTGAATTTGACGAATATGGCAATATTACCGATACCATTATTGATGGTACTTCAAAAGCCTACCTTCGGTCCAGGGATATAAATGTAAGCGGAGGAATATTTGATTATTCGCTTTCGACCGAAAAATGGGATGATTATTCTGACGGATCAAGTCTTCTTATCGAGGATAACCTTGTAAACGGACGGGAATTTTCATTTGTTTTCAGTACTCCCGATATTTACCTGGCCATTGCACTGGAACAGTCAGTTACAGTGCAGCTTGAATCTTTTAACCAGGATTATATAAGCTACCTTAAATCAATGGAATTGTATTATAACAGTATTGAAAACCCACTTTCAGAAAAGGTAAGCCTTTATACAAATGTTGAAGGAGGGCTGGGAGTGGCTCATGGCAAGTCGATTACAAAAAGTGAGCTGATAATACCTCCCGGCCTTATTTCAGGTAATTTTATGGATTGGTGGAAGTACTAAACTTCGTCATCAATGCCGGCCTATCGTTTCCTTACATCGATATGCATACCTGTATCACCTCCAAATTTATTCAGCCTGTACTTGAAAGATAACATTATATATCTGCCAATAATATTGGAAGTACTTTCGCGTAGGTAATTCATGCTTGTCTCCCGTATAATGCCTGTATTCCTGTTAAGCAGGTCAACTCCTGTGAGAGTAAAGGCCGCCCTGTTGTTTTTACCAACAAAGTATGTTACTGATGCACCAATTAAGGGTATAAGCCGGGCATCATCGAAACTTTTTGCCGTGTAATTGGTAATATCGGCCGATATATCCATATTAAGTTTATCACCCGGAGTAAACCGTATCTCGCCAAACCAGCTTATATCATAATATACATTGTTTAACGACTCACGGATTGAATAGCTGGCATCTGTTACAGTTACGGCAGTACCGGTATTTATATCCCATTTATCTTTTTTGCGATTATCAAAAGTCAGGGAGAGCCTGTGACCATAGCTTGTTACTTCATTCTCAATATCATCCACAATGTTAAGTCCTGCATTATATGTTTCTTCTATACTCAGGTTGGTCTTTATTCCCAGTGGTCTGATTGGCGTAGAAAAATCGATGCTGGCCCTTGCACTGAAGTCGCGATCAACATTCACCAGCCTTATTTCCTGCTTTAGCTGACTGTCTATAGTACGGGAATAGTTAATTTTATTATTTGTTCTGCTGGCATTGATATTGAGGATGAAGCTCGTGAATGAAAACTGGTCAAAGATCCACCAGCTGGCAGAAGCAGTATGTGTGAATTCCGGTTTAAGGTCACGGTTACCATAAAATAATGAAAGCGAATTAAAGTTATTTACCACAGGCAGGAGCTGGTTTGCCGAAGGCATATTTGCCCTGGACGAATAACTGAACATCAGTCTTCTGCCACTCTTGTATTCGTTCTGCCAGTTAAACCTGGGCTGAAGGAAGTGATATGATTCTTTTAGAGGACCATCGTTCCAGAGGCTCGTTGTGTATGCACCGGCATTATAATCAACACCCAGCGAGAATGAAGACTTTTTTGAACTCTTCCTGAAAGTTAAACCGGGGGTCAGGGATTTCTGATTTTTCTCAAAGGCAGGACTCAGTGTATCAATCAGGGCAGTACCATTACCCAGGTTGCCCTGCTGTCTTACCATATCTTCGTTCCTGTAGCTGCCTTTTAACGAAAGATCTACATAGTATGGGCCTTTAATTTTCTGTGTAAACGATGCCGAACCACCATACTCGTATGTCTTTATCATATTATCCTGGTACTGCCTGATAATCTCATTAATTACAGGATTATAGAAATCGGTAATATTCTCAAACCTTGTATTGCTGTTGCTGTTTGAGAGTGACCCATTTCCGGATATCTTAAAAATAGAGGAGCCCTCATTAATACGTTTCATATAAGTGCCACTGACATTACCTGTTAACCTGTCGGATATATCATTACTCTCCCTTTCCAGAGAGCTGGTAAGCACATTATCCAGGTAGTTTATTAAATTTGAACTGAGGGGAACCGAACCGGTATTTAGTGATAATCCACCATCAATGATAATATTATTTGTCTCCCTGAAAAGGTGTCTTACTCCAAAGTTTATATTATGAGCAGTATCTCTCTGTACCTGTTCCCTTGTTTCATCAGTGGTAAATGATCCGGCCTCACGGTAATTTGTGGTTTTTACCTTTTCATTTATCTCCCTTTTGGAACCGCTGCCAAGGTAAGAGATATAGTACCTGTTTTTTGGTGAGCTTGAGTAAGAGTAGTTCAGGCCTGCAGCACCTGATGATGCAAAACCCGGTACAGACTGCCCGAAATTGATAGGAAATCCACCACCACCAATTGAAATACCTTCTCCATGAGAGATTTTCGCAATGCCTCCCGTAAAACTGAGGTAGTCGCCAAAATCAAATCCATACTTATTAATATTATTCATCATCCCCAGGGCAGCAATCTGGGATTTCTCCGAGAACCTGTAAACCTTCCCGTTAAACTGGTAATGATTTCCGGTGGCACCACCTGCCATCAGCTCTCCAAAAATTCCGTCTTTTTTATCCTCTGCCAGCTGCAGGTTGATGGTCTGGTTCCTTACACCATCCTCGATACCAGAAAATTCGGCTTCTTCGGTTTTTTTATTATATACCTGAACTTTGTCAAGTGCATCGGCCGGGATATTCCTGGTGGCTACTTTTTTGTCGCCGGTAAAGAACTCTTTTCCATCTACAAGAACATTTTTTACATCCTCTCCAAGTGCCTTGATATTACCCGCCCTGTCTACTTCAACACCTGGTAATTTCTTTAACAGGTCTTCGGCTACAGCATCAGGTTTTACTTTAAAAGCCCTGGCATCATATTCTATGGTGTCCTGTTTTATTTTTAAGGGAATTCGTTCCCCGGTAACTGTAACCTCATCAAGACTCACCAGTTTTGGTACCATGGGTATGGGGCCCAGATTCCCATTATCCTTATGTGGGATCTCAATGTTCAGGTAGAGAGTTTCATAGCCAATAAATGCCACCTGTGCCAGGTATTTTCCTTTCTTAATGTTTTTTATTTCAAATTCGCCGCTGGTACCGCTAATTCCAAAATACTGCATCGTGGAGTCGGCGGGATTCAGCAATACTACTGTTGATGAAGTAAGTGGCGAACCTGTTTCATTAAGTATTTCGCCTTTAAGGTTGAAAGACTGAGAGAACAATCCTGCAGGTATAAGCAGGAGAACAAGAGAGTATAATAGGCGCATATTCTTTAGTGTTTTATCCTTATCATTACCTGGGTTCCACCCTGTACTGCTCCTTCTGCACCCATCTCTTTCATTTTTTCAGCAACAATATTATCAAACTCCTGCTTTGTTACTTTTTTACCGTCTTTTGGTTTCTTAAACAGGTCTTTTTCAGGTGCTTCAAAATCGATCGATTTTGCAAGGAACTTTTGTCTGCCATTATCAATATCCACTTCGAGCACCAGCCCCGGCAGGTTGTAAAAAGTTGCAGGGCCACTTTTTACAGGAATTGTGGGTGCAAACCAAACCCTTGTTACAACACCGGCGGTATCTGTTATACTTGCTTCCATACAGGGGTGTTCAAGAATTATTTTCTGCTCGCCACTGATCTTCCAGTCTCTGGATGATATATCACCGTTAATCAGGAAGGTCCTGGTCATAAATTCCCGTTTTTCAATTACCTCTTCCTTATCAAGGTCAATAAATAATACATTGTCAGGAGCATTTACCATTATCCTCATGCCACTGCCTTCCATGGAGTAATCTTCATTTTCATCTTTTTCCATATTCTTGTAAAGGCTTGCAGAGGGACTGAAATATAAAACTTTTTCACTTTTCTGCTCTTTTGGCATGTCTTTCATCAGGTGAGCCATCTCCCCTTCGAGTTTAATTTCAATTTTACGCACTTCGTCATATATAACTGTTCCGCTGGTTTTTTCCTGTGCATTGATTAACTGCCCTGATAGAAATAAAATTGGAAGTGTAAACAAGAATATTCTTTTCATGGTTTTAAAAGATTTGTTTGACCAAAAATATGCAGGTATTTTATATAATCAGGTTAAGCAAAACTAAATTAAGGTTAATTAAGGTTAATGAATTTACTTTGAGCCTGCCTAAACCATATATTTGTAGTTGATTATTATGACATTACCTGATAAGAATAGGACAATAGGATTGTTAATGCTTGTAAGCCAGATTCTGCTTACGGCATTTGCATTTTACTGGCTTGCAGGCCAGTATACTAAGGAGAAAAGGGACTTGTGGAGTGATCTCAAGGAAAAGTATTATTTTTCTTACAGGACAACTGTTGACTCCTTCCTTGTTAAACATTATATAGAACCTGTACTCGGCGATACTACAATTAATTATTATCGTTACGCAAAACCGGCCCGGGCTCTTGTAATGTCCGATTCGTTTATGATAGACACCAGGGGGGTAACTAAAGGCGGCATCAGGACCGGAGAGGGTATTGTGACGATTAATCTCAGCGCCAGGGAGGATACAACAGGGCAATTTACTATTTCTGAAGCTGAAAATTTTGAGCACGAGATGCTCTTACAAAGTGTCAGGTTGATTTTAGAGCGTACCGACGACAGCAGCAGAATTCATTTAAACTCCCTGCATGGTATTAACAGGGGAGTAGATACTATCCTGTTTGTTTCAACTTTTGAGTCACAATTGAAGGCGGCCGACTTAAAGATCAAACCAGTATGGGTCAGTCAGGAAATTGATTCAGCAAGTACCAGATCCCGGGGCAGGATTCTTATCGGTGGATGGATCAACGATATGCCGCAGGTTGAATTCAAGGGATACAGTTTGTATTTGCTGGGCAGGATTAGCCCTCAGATACTTTTTGTGTTTATACTTATTCTGATGGTTGGGTCTGCATTTCTCCTGGCTTTCAGGAGCCTGGTCAAACAAACACAGCTGAATGAAATGCGATCAAGTTTTATCAGCAATATATCGCACGAGCTGAAAACCCCTGTTTCGACTGTTAAGGTAGCAATTGAGGCCCTGAGGAACTTTGACTTCCGGAAGGATCCGGAAAAAGTAAGGAACTACCTGGCAATGTCGTCGAAAGAGCTTAAAAGGCTGGAACTTCTTATTACCAAGGTTCTCGACAATTCAATTATTGAGCAGGACAGCTCGATTCTCAGATTTGAGACCGCAGATCTTTCTGAAGTAATAAATGCAGCAATAGACTCTCTGACACCAAAAATCCACGATGCGAAAGCTAAAGTAAGATTTTCGCCCGAAAGCAGTATGTATGTAAAGGCTGATCCACTGTATCTGCAGGGGGTAATAATAAATCTTATTGACAACAGTATCAAATATGGGAATGGTAATCCCGAAATTGATATAGTACTATATGGCGATAAGGATAATGCGGTAATAAAGGTAGCAGATAAGGGACCCGGGATACCGGAGCAATATTTAAAAAAAGTATTCGATAAATTCTTCAGGATCCCTACCAGTAATACTCATAATGTTAAAGGTTACGGACTCGGACTTAGTTTTGCCTTTCTTATTGTTGAGATGCACGGGGGGTCTATAAGCGTTGCCAATAATGAAAGAGGTTGTACCTTTACAATAGTAATTCCAATCACTCAGGTTGAAGACTAAGATACTTTATATTGAAGATGAGGAATTCCTTGGAATAATTGTTAAAGATACCCTGGAGAAGAAGGGCTATGAGGTAAGGTGGGTGAAAGACGGGGCTGAGGTAATGAACTCTTTTATGTTTTTTTCGCCTGATATATGTGTTCTTGACATAATGTTACCTAATATCGACGGTTATACCTTATGCAAAAATATCAGGGGAATCTATTCCGGACTGCCTATTATTTTCCTTAGCGCCAAAGCAGAAACATCAGACCTTGTTCAAGGTTTTGATTCGGGCGGTACAGATTACCTTAAGAAACCTTTCAGCATTGAGGAACTGATTGCACGAATTGAAAACCAGCTTAACATTCATAGCAATAACAAGAAGAAAACACCTGTAGCAGATATACTAAGGATAGGGAGATATTCTTATTATCCTTCCTTATTCGAGTTGAGAACTGAGGAGAACACCATAAAGCTGTCGAACAGGGAGTCGCAGGTTCTGTCAATATTATGCGCCAATATTAATCATATTACCGACCGTAAAAATCTCCTTATGTCTGTATGGGGCGACGATTCCTTTTTTAACTCCCGTAACCTTGATGTTTATATCCGTAAACTCAGACAATATTTTAAAGACGAACCAGGTGTTACCATCGAGACTCTTAAAGGAAAAGGCTACCTGTTTTTGATTGACGAATAATGCCATTTAGTAGCGCCAGCTGCTCAAATCTGCTCCTTTCGGTGCTGCTGCTTCAATACGTTTCAGAATTTTCGGGACATACATCTCGTTGTACCGCAGCCTCGATAAGTAGTTAGGCAGCTCCGGATCGCCGTTCCAGCAATGCTCGGCCCGGTCGCCGTATTTAACTTCTCCGCCGTAATATGGCTTAGTTGTGCTTTCAAGGAATTCTTCCATCAGGTACACGGCATTATTTAGATAGTAGTTATCCATATCACCACAATAAATATGGATTTTGCCTTCCAGCTTCGGTCCCAGTGTTTCCCAGTCGCGCTCCAGTATGTACCTCAGGTCATAGTTTTCTTTCCAGTATTCTGCCACTTCCTTATCAATCTCACCACTGTACTTGTCCCATATCGGCTTCGGGTAGCCATCTTCTCCCTGCGGCGAATACACAGCCTGCCATATATCCCACTGTCCGCCTGAGCGTGAGTTAGTTCCCTTTACCAGCTCCAGGTGGTTCTGGTCTTTGATAGTGGAGCTTATATGGCCCAGGTAATCGCGGTGTCCCGGGAAGGCCAGTTTTGAGAAGGGCCCCTCCATATAGTAAGCATTATCGTCTTCGTAGATATTTACCTGGGTATAGGCCCTGAAATCGATCGGGTCGGGGCAGGCCGCAAAACATCCGTTATACTCGTCGGGATACATAAGCTGGACAGCCAGTGCTTCCCAGCCGCCGGTTGAACCGCCATAGAGAAAACGAGCCCATCCTTCACCCAGACCACGGAATTTTTCTTCGATAAAGGGTATCAGTTCATGGGTAATGGCATCGCCATAAGGGCCCAGGTTTGCTGAATTTACAGCATATGAATCGTCGTAATATGGATTCTGGTGTTGAATTTCTATAATTATCATCCTGGGGAAGCCAGGAGAGATCCATTTCTTATAGAAGTCATAGGCAGCCTGCTGTTGGATCTGCTGGTAGCCTGTAATACTGAACCTGGCATTAAACTCATTGTCCTTCTGCTCTTCAGGTGGTTCTGTTCTGAACCCTCCAAAATCTGATGGGAAATGACCGTGAAATATGCAGATGGGGTACCTGGCTTCCGGATGATCTTCGAAGCCCGCTGGTAACAGCACGTGTGCTCCAAGATGCATGGGCCTGCCCCAGAAGTCTGAGAGGAGCTTGCTTTCAATCTTAATATGCTTAATAAATTCCGTGTCTTCAGGTTCTGTTACGGGTGGTATTACTTCGCTCAGTACAAGTTCAAGCTGTGCTTTTCTGGCCGGGTCAAAATCCACCTCGATCACTTTGCTGTAAAGGTTGCCCGGTGCACGATTCATATTCTGTCCCTCGCCCCGGTCCATAGGAAGTTTAACCGTGTGGCCGCTTGAGAGATTAAAGGTTTCGTACTTATGAAAAAGAGCCTGAACATAGTATTTGCCTGCCGGTAGTTCCGACATACATTTTACAGGGTAACCTAAGATACCACTGCCTATTACCTGTGTGCTACCGGTCTGCCAGTTCTCAACATCAATACCATATACCTGTTGCGAACGGTAGCCGTCACGAGCCTGGAACCGTGGTTCACTTTCGTTATTATCGGAAATGAAAAGCAGGAGACGCCCATCGGAAATATCTTCCTGCAGGGATTCGTCTACCGAGACCAGGAACCCGGTTTTACTGGTTTGTACATCTGTGCATGAAACTAAGACCAGTAAGGAAAATAAGAATAGAACAGACTTTTTCATTTTGATCATTTGGTTTTGTGTACCGTAAGTTATAAATATTTTGTCAAAATCGGACTTTTTTCATCCTGAGCCAGCCGGAGTTTTAAAAAAGGCAGAGCCTGTCAAAGGATTTGTTAACCAGGATAGATTTCTCACGATGTTCGAAATGACAGAAACTTGTCATCCTGAGCCAGCCGGAGTTTTAAAAAAGGCAGAGCCTGTCAAAGGATTTATTGACCAGGATAGATTTCTCACGATGTTCGAAATGACAGAAACTTGTCATCCTATGCCAGCCGGAGTTTTAAAAAAGGCAGAGCCTGTCAAAGGAT
>JAZBNV010000102.1:0-5199 GCA_036350795.1 Marinilabiliaceae bacterium | reverse complement strand
TTATAAGATTTATTAATCGTCATAACTGAAAAACCGATCCCGGAGGGATCGCACATACGTAGTTAATACAGGCACACAATAATAGTTCCGCGGCAAGCAGACCATGAGATTTTAACAGGCTATGTTGCCGCGGAATTTGTGTATATACGCGCATCTTTCTACCTATGTGTGACTCCTCCGGAGTCATTTCGAAGCCCGCTAAACTTTTTTTTCTAACTTTATCAAAGCAAACAACCTAAGAATCAAAAGACCAATAAATATGAAATACCTCCTTGCAGGAACTCTCCTGCTATCCTTAATGATCTCATGCAATAATGAAAAAGAAAGCACTTCTTCAAAATCTATAATGCTTGATAAGGTTGAAGTGGCCCTCCCGCTCGACTCAATATTCTCAGGTTATGAAATATTTAATATACAGGATCCGCTTTTTGGCTATGTTTTCTATGTGGAGGAAGTGGGGGATAAACTTGTGGTAAAAGCAGAGAATGATAACTTCGGGATACTATTATTTGATCCCGCAACAGCTACAACAAAAGCCCTGGCAAAAATAGGTAATGGTCCGGGTGAATTCAGGACTCCCGGAATGCCCGAAAAATCTGTAAATGGCTTCTTCCTGGCCGACAGGATGAAAAAAAGAGTAATAGAATTCAGCAGGGAGGGGGACCTCCTGCAAACAGTAGATCTACCTTTCCAGTTCGACAGGCTTATTATGAAGGACTACCCGCTTGTTTACTCCTTTCTTAGCCTCGGCAACTCACCTGAAAAAGGCAAGGACCACGAGATAATAATCTATGATCTGAGCTCCGATTCTACGCTGGCAAAATATCTGCCACTCGATAATGATGTGGCTGTTGAAAGAGGTATTGCAGGTTATTATCCTTTACATGTAGTTAATGATGAAGTTGTACTATTTCGTCCGCTGCGTGATACAATTTATACCATAGCACGGGATGCCATTAGTACAAGGTATATTATTGACAGCGGAGGCAGGGGTGTGCCGCAGGATTTTCTTAACAACCCGGAGGTTGGTCTTGTAGAGTTTTTCGAAACCATGAAAGATTCTGATTATTTCTGGTTTTATATTGATTACCAGGAGACCGAAAATCATGTTTATATAACTTATACGAAGAACATGGAAAGGTGCTCTGCCTTCTTTGACAAGAGAACGGGGAGAACAAGCCTGTCAAAAGGATTTCTTGATAATATGATATTCGGCAAGGAATTTTCTTACCATGACTTTATGCCTGTTGGTAAGGGTGAGAACTGTATGTATTTTGCTGCAGACCCGCTTGCTATACTGGGCAACGATATCCTTATTCCGGGGATGGCAGGGCATGATCTGATAAATTCCCTTGCTGAGGAGGATAACAGGCTTATTATAAAGCTTTATTTTAAATAGTTTCAGAAAACAGGATGCCTGTCAACTCTCTTGTTTAAAACCCTGGCGTGCATACCAGGTTAGATAAAATTTTATCTGTGGTACTGCCACAAAAGTTAAACTTAACAGTCTTATCAGTAAATTGACCAGAACGGGAATGATCGAGACAGAAAGCTTGTATAAGAAATATTACAATGAACTTTACAGTTTTAGCGCAAGCCTGTGCTGTTCAGAAGATGAGGCTGAAGACCTGGTTCAGGACACCTTTCTTAAACTGCATCTTGCAAAAGAGAAGGGTGATATTATAGAAAATACAAGATCATGGTTGTTTACGGTTCTTTACAATGCCTTCCTGAGCACGAGGAAAAGAAGCCTTAAGCTGGGTGAGATAAGAGAAAGCATTAGTTATTTCAGTGAAAAAAGCACCGATCCGCTCATGGAACTTGAGTTGCTGGAGAAAAAATTACTTATCAGGAAGGAGATGCAATTTCTGAAAGAAAATGACAGGCAGATTTTGATACTCTACAGCGAAGGACTGGACTACCTGGAGATTGCCGAAAGAATGAATATTGGCAGGAACTATGTTGGCTCTTATATCAGCAGGGCACGTAATCGCCTGATTAAAAGACTAAAAAGGAAATACAATGAACTGTTTTAATGAATCAAGCCTGCAGGAATATTTTGATAACGAAGTACCTCCTGAGGATCAGCAGATAATAGAAAAGCATCTGGAGGCCTGTGATAAGTGCAGAAGCATGCTTGAAAAAGTGGCAAAAGAATCAAGCCTTATAAAAGAAGCCCTGGTGCCAGGTATGGGAATCGAGATTAAGCTTAAACCAAAAGCAAGCAGAACACTTCTGAATGGCTGGAGCTGGATCTCAATTGCAGCATCTGTTGCAGCACTTATATTACTTATTTTCCTGCTTCAAGCTGATAAAACTGATATAAACGAAATCAGGGCAGTAGAGATGAGAATAATGGAACATTACGATGGAGCTGACCCCAACAGGGCTTGGCACAATAACGAGCCATCAATATTATTCGATGAAAAGAATGGAGACTTGTTCTTCTCCCTATAAATAATTCAAATTGGCAGTTATGAAAAGAATACTCACAGTTACATGTTGTACATTACTAATGGCATGCACTTTCGGACAGAATCTTTTGGATATCTACAAATCAGGAACAGTATACCTCAAGCCACAGTCGGAATATGGCCGGGGAAATAATTGGAATGATCTTTTTTCAGGATACTACGATAAGCTTGGTAGTCAACAGGTTGGAGACGAGAAGAAGATCATTGTCAGTGATGAAGGAGAGGTTTTTATGAGCCATAAGAATCATTACCAGATCTGGCGCTTTGATAAAGATGGGACCCTTGTTGGCAAATATGGAGAAAAGGGTGTTAAGCCTTCCCAGTTTGCAATGATGCCATCAATAGAAACCATAGTTGATGATAAGTACTATCTCACAACGGATATTAACGGGAGGCTTAAATTGTTTACCATGGATGGTGAGTATTACAAATCAATTAAAATGGATATAATGCCTCGTTCGATATTTGCCAGGGGCAATTTCCATGCACTATTTGTTGGTTCGGTTTTGTGGTCCACACAATGGCGCTACCTGGTGGTTGATCTTAACCTGGAAACCGGCAAATACGATATTGTATATTCAAGGTTTTACCCCAAAGGAGAATTTAAGCTGCGGAAGGAAGTGGTTGACGGAGACACAATACGCTTTGGGTATTCAACCTTTGGTCAGGGTAGTATTAGTATTCCGGGTAATGTATATGTTAACCGTCCTCATATTGCTTTTACGAAAAACGGGAACTTTGTGGCAGCTGAACCTACAGAACAGGCAGCAAAGTTTTTTAGTAGTGATGGTAAACTGATTAACGAATTCAATTTTGATATAGAACCCATAAGCATAACAGATAAGGATGTGGAGCAGAGGTATAATGCTGTATCTGCCATGTTCGAAGAGACTATCGAACGGGTAAGAAAGAACGACTGGACGGAAGCGCGTAAAGAGAAGTGGCTGGAGATGTACAGGGAATATATAGAGGAATTAAAGGAGGTTTATAAGGACAGGGATAATTATCTTCCGACCCTGCCTTATTTTTCAAAAATATTTTTCGATAGCGATGATAATATGCTGGTGTTTGAATTTACCCGAAAGGAAGATATTATCGACAACAAATTCTCGGTTATTGCATATTCCTCCGATGGCAAAAGGATCGCTGAAGCAAGCCTTGTTTCTGAGGACTACGATCTTACAATTACTGAGGAAACTATAGTCTTTCATAAGGGCTATCTATATGCAGTGTGTAAGAAGAAAAATGAGGAAGGCATACCACTCAGACTTGTAAAATTCAGATTATCTACAACTAAATAGCCTTAGAATGTATAGACCACATTTTGCAGCTACCATTTTTCTTATACTAGTAATGGTAACATCGTGCAGTAAAAAAGATACTGCCACAGAAATTGTTAAAGTTAATGGCAATAAACTTTATGTAACTCATGCCGATAAGATCACGGATACGATTGATCTTAAACTTAGTGAACTGCTGGAGGACTGCCAGGCCATTGTGCTTGAGGCGGGCCCTGATTCATATATCTCTAGAGCACATAAGATTGCTGTTTCGGATAATTATATTGCGGTAAAGGACAGTGAAAAAACTCCTTTGAAGCTTTTTGCCAGGAATGGTGAGTACCTGGGAGATATCGGAGCTATTGGGAGGGGACCCGATGAGTATAATATCAGCCTTTACGGTATTCAGATTGACGAAAAAAGAGAGCAACTCTACCTGCTTCCCTTTGCCAATGCAAGGAAAATACTTGTTTTTGGACTCGATGGCCAAGCTCGTACTCATATTCCCCTGAGGTTTCAGCAGAGGAAATTTAAAGCTCACGTTGAGGATGATATTGTAACCATATTGGGTATGCCCTTTAAGAACGACTCAGCAGTTGTATTTCAGCAAACATTTACAGGGGAACTGATACAGTATATTCCTCCTCAGGATTATCATCTGGCCCAGGAATTTAGCAGCGAGGTACAATCTCCAAATAATACCGGAAACTATGATTTCTTTCAACTTATTTGGAGCAAGACCCCCAATGATACCCTCTACCACTATGATACAAAAAACAATAAGCTGTTCCCCAGGTTTACCCTGGCCTTTGAAGGGGAAGAATGGCCTGTATATATCTGCAATGAGCTGCCCCGACATTTTACAGCGTGGATATCCGGAAGAGGAAGCTTTTTTGTCGATAAGAATACCCTTGAAACCAGCTATTACCGCCTCGTAAATGATTTCTATGGAGGAATAGAGCTTGACCTACACTGGGACTCAGCCAGGGGAATTTTTATAGCTGCATTACCTGCACTTACCTTAAAAAAGGAGATTAAGAGGTGCCTGGGACTTAAACAATCAGACGATACCAGGGACAGGTTGCTGGATCTGGATTCCAGGATCACTGAGGATAGTAATGATATCCTGTTTATTGGGAAATACAGGCAATAATTAATCCGGTATCTGTTTTATGTTCTAAGTGCATTTGGAGATAAAAAAATCTGTTCCTCGATAATTGTTTATAGTTGATCTAAATATTCGGGGCCTGTTATATAGCATTAAACAATTTGCTATCTTTAAGCATCCAACCTAACACAGTACAAAATGATTCATAGATATCTGGCATTTGTTCTCACATCACTGGTAATTCTCTCATCGTGCAAGACAGAAGAACAGGATAACCGCGAAGAAATGGCAAGGCGCAGTTCGCAGAGAGATGCAGTTACAGTATCCACTGTGGAAC
>JAZBNV010000101.1:0-67850 GCA_036350795.1 Marinilabiliaceae bacterium | reverse complement strand
TTGCCTTCTTCAACAGAACGAATAACATCCTCCTGTAAAGGGCGGAACCGGGTAAATCCCCAGTATTTCGTTAGTATCTGCCTGTAAACATCCAGTTCGCCCATTGAGAGAAGTGATAAGATAACTTTCTAAAAGCTGATTTTATAGCCGCTTATATACAAAAATACTAACTGTAATTCAATTTATTAGCACCTTCCAAAAATTAAAAATTGTTCTTTTAAACGCTGGCTATTTTTTTGTATCTTTGCCCATCAATTTTTAAAATCTTTCAGATATGTCATTTCTCGACGATAAAGTACAAATGGAGGGCATCACCTTTGATGATGTATTGCTTATTCCGGCTTATTCTGAGATTCTGCCCAGGGAAGTAAGTCTTGTAACAAAGTTTACACGAAATATAAGCCTTAACACCCCGATTGTATCTGCTGCAATGGACACGGTTACTGAATCCCAGCTTGCCATAGCGATTGCACGTGAAGGTGGTATAGGCGTTATACACAAAAATATGTCGATCGAAAAGCAGGCACAGCAGGTAAGATCGGTAAAACGTGCTGAGAACGTGATGATAAATGACCCGGTAACGATAGGTGCAAATGAGACTGTAGCTGATGCACTTTCTCTTATGAAAGAATTTAAAATAGGCGGTATACCGGTAATTGATGAAGCAGGGGTTCTGGTTGGAATTGTTACAAACAGGGATTTACGATTCGAGAATGATATGACCCGTATGATTTCGGCTATAATGACCAGGGATCTTATCACAACCAACCAGGCAGCCAACCTGGCTGATGCTGCTGCAATTCTTCAGAACCATAAGATAGAGAAACTGCCAATTATTGATGATAAGGGAAGGCTGGCCGGGCTGATTACCTATAAGGATATCACAAAGGCAAAAGACAGGCCAACCTCATGTAAGGATTCGAAGGGACGGCTCAGGGTTGCTGCTGCCATTGGAATTGCCGCAGATACAATGGACAGGGTTCATGTACTGGTTGAAGCAGGTGCAGATGCCCTCTCTATCGACACAGCTCATGCTCACTCGGTTAACGTATTGAGAGTACTGAAAGAAGTAAAAAAGAGATATCCTGATATAGACATTATTGCAGGGAATATTGGTACTGCAGAAGCAGCAAAGATGCTTTCAGATAATGGTGCTGATGCTGTAAAAGTTGGTATAGGGCCGGGATCGATCTGTACAACCAGGGTTGTTGCTGGTGTAGGAATACCCCAGCTAAGCGCAATATATAATGTTTCCAAAGCACTTTCAGGAACCGGAATCCCGGTAATCGCCGACGGAGGAATAAGGTACTCGGGTGATATTGTAAAAGCTCTTGCTGCAGGTGCAGATTCGATTATGGCAGGATCGCTTTTTGCAGGAGTTGAAGAATCTCCGGGAGAAACAATAATTTATAATGGCAGGAAGTTTAAGTCATACAGGGGAATGGGTTCAATTGAGGCCATGCAGCAGGGCTCCAAAGACCGTTATTTCCAGGACGTTGAAGACGATATCAGCAAACTGGTCCCCGAAGGAATTGCTGCCCGTGTACCTTACAAGGGTACACTTACAGAAGTAATATACCAGCTAACCGGCGGACTCAAAGCCGGAATGGGATACTGCGGTGCTGCAGACCTTCAAAGACTGAAGGAAGCAAGATTTGTCAGGATTACCCAGTCAGGAGTTGTTGAGAGTCACCCTCACGATGTTACTATAACCAGGGAAGCGCCTAACTATAGCAGGTAAAATCTATCACAGCATGATTACGAGCAAGTATCTGAAATTAACTTTATTAGTATTCCTAATCGGCTCCATGGCAGGTGCCCAGGACTGGAAGGAAGAGGTATTGCTCACTGTAAACGACTCAAGAGTAAGTGCAGGTGAGTTTATGTGGGTATACAGGAAAAACAATTCGAATACCAACAAATCAACAGTTGATGAATACCTCGAGTTATATACCCTTTTTAAACTAAAAGTTGAACAGGCTAAGGAAGAAGCTTACCATCAGACTGAGTCCTTTTCAAGGGAACTCGAAGGATATCGCAAACAGCTGGCAAAAAACTATCTTACCGACCAGGGCATAAAGGAAGAATTACTAAAGAATGCCTACGAAAGGTCGAAGGAGGAGATAAATGTTTACCATATCCTGGTAAAATGTCCTGCTGATGCAATTCCGTCCGACACTATTATGGCTTATGATAAAGCTAAGAATATAAGGGAAAGAATCAGGCTTGGAGAACCTTTTGTATCTGTTGCGCGGGGTGCTTCTGATGATCCTTCGGCCATGTTTAACGGAGGAAATCTTGGTTATCTAACGGTATTCCAGACACCAATAGTTTTTGAGGATGCAATATACTCAATGAAACCCGGAGAATTATCGCGTCCGGTACGTACATCTGAGGGCTACCATATAATTAAGGTCCAGGACAGGAGACCCGAATCGGGCTCGGTTAAAGTGGCACATATAATGAAAGCCACCCCCCCTGGTGCCAGCAAGGAGATAATAAATGAGACTAAATCAGAGATTGATTCTATCTATAGTCTGCTGCTGGGAGGCGGGAGTTTTTCTGAACTTGCCCGTAACTACTCCGACGATAAAGGTTCAGCATTAAATGGTGGAGAACTACCCTGGTTCAGCACGGGCCAGATGGTTCACGAGTTCTCAGAAGCAGCATTCAGCCTCTTAAGGGATGAGGATATTACCCTTCCTTTCAGAACTATGTATGGCTGGCATATTGTAAAAAGGATCGACAGGAAAGCAGCTCCCGGCTACGAAGAGAAAAAGAATATTCTTGAGAGTAAGATGAGCCAGTCCTACCTTGAATCGCTTGGCAAAAAATCCTTTATTGATAAGCTTAAGAATGAATATAATTACAAGGTAAACTCTGAATGTCTTGACTGGTTCTATTCAGTTGCAGATTCTGCCTTCAGGGCAGGCAGCTACAGGTGGTATGAAAAGGATATCCCGGACAATGATGTTTTCAGCTACGCAGGAAGGGAAGTAAGTGCGAAAGATTTTGCTGATTTTATAAGCAAAATGGGGAAAAGGGCATTCTCTTCAGATTCGATTGAGTATATCAACAGGCTGCTCGACCTTAAAAGTTATGAAGACCTGGAAAACTATGAAAATTCCATACTTGAACAAAAGTACCCTGAATTCAGGTACCTGATGAATGAGTTTCATGATGGAATACTGTTATTTGAGATATCCGATAAGGAGATATGGTCAAAAACCAGTAAGGATTCGGATGAATTAAGGGCTTACTGGGAATCAAGGAAAAATGAGTTTTTAACAGAGGAGAGCATCCGGGCCCGCATTTTCAGTATTGATGAAAAGGCAGGCAAGCGAAGAACAAAAATACTTGTCAGGGAAATCAGGGCATTAATTAAGCAGGGAGCCGACTCAAGTTCCATCATGTTGCTTGACGATGGCTTTAACAAAGAATTTTTGAGCTATTCGCACAACATCTATAAAAGAAATGAAAATACAGTTATAGATAATATAAGATGGCATACAGGTACTATAGTCTTTAAAGACAGTAATGGCACTTATATTGTGGATGTTGAAAATGTAAAGGAGGCCAGTCCCCTTCCTTATGATGAAGCAATATCATTTATTATTGACGATTACCAGGAAATGATTGAAAAAAACTGGGTACAACAATTAAGGAATAAATACCCCGTTAGAATTAACAAAGTAATATTAAACAGGATAAAACAGGCGCTTGCAGATGAACAGGACAATAACTAGTTTGATAGTTGCCCTTTTAATTACAGGGGCATGCTCGGAGTTCAAGAATTCGAACAACAGGCTTGTTGTAGCCCGTGCCGGAGACAGCTATCTGTATGCTGACGAACTACCTCCAATAATAAATAACAATATATCAAAAGAAGACAGTATAAGTATTGTTAAGAGTTATATAGACCGCTGGATAAAAAAAGAACTGATGCTGGACAAGGCTGAACTGAACCTTACCAGCAATTATATCGAGGAGATGAACCAGAAGATTGAGGAAACCAGGGCCAGCCTGATGATATACCAGTACCAGCAGCAAATGATGGTGCAAAGAATGGATACTATTGTAAGTTTCGATGAAATTGACAGTTATTACAATGAGAATCTTCAGAATTTCTCGCTGTCATATCCCCTGGTAAAGGCACTGTTTATTAAAATACCCGTGGAGGCACCAAATATCGACAGGGTAAGAAACTGGTACAGGAACAGCACAGCGGAAAATTTGCAGAACCTGGAGTCATATTGCTACCAGTTTGCTGAGAAGTTTGACGACTTTGGTGAAGAATGGATCAGTGTTTCGTACCTGTTCAGGGTTCTGCCTGAAGCAATTGACAGGCCTGACAGCTATCTCAGGAATAATACTTATTATGAGACTTCTGACTCGCTGTTTAACTATTTTGTTGACATAAGAGACTTCAGGCTTACTGGATCGGTTGCACCGGTTGAGTATGTAGCTGACGATATTCGTAATATCATACTCAATAACAGGAAAATAAAGTTCCTCCAGGATCTTGAGAACGGAATTTATAACGAAGCACTAAAAGAAAATCAATTCAGGATATATTAGTTGAGCATCCGGGGACACTCGTCCCTGCTATATTTATAAAGGCATGAAAAAAACAGGAAAAAGAGGATTTACAGCAATTATATTAACAATACTTATAAGTAGCTCATTGCAGGCCCAGCTGGTTGATGCTGTAACTGCAATTGTGGGAGATGAAACAATCTTTCTCTCAGAGATTGAGAGTATGGTATTGACCCAGAGATCGATGGGTGTACGTACTCCCATTGCCAGGCTCAGGTGTGAACTTCTTGAGGATCTGATGGTTCAGAAACTCTTCCTTGACCAGGCCCGTATTGACAGTATAGAGGTTACCCAGGACCAGGTTGACCGCAACCTTGATATGAGGCTGAACGATTTTATCATAAGAGCCGGGTCGGAAGAAAACCTGGAGAGTTACTATAATAAGAGCATGATAGAGATCAGGCGCGACCTGCGGGAGATGATGGCAAACGAACTGCTTACGCAGCAGATGCAGATTGAAATAGCTTCTGACATTACCACCACACCAGCTGATGTAAGAAAATTCTTTTCCAGGATACCCCAGGATAGTCTGCCGCTTATGCCTGCCGAGGTTGAGATAAGTATTGTTCAGAGCGACCCTCCCAATATGGAGGAAAATAAGCTGGAAGTAAGGCAGAAATTGCTTGATATGAGGAGAAGAATAATGGAAGGCGAAAGTTTCAAGGCACTTGCCTACCTGTATTCCGAAGATGAAGGGACCAGGCAAAACAACGGTGAAACCGGGTTTATGCCAAGGGGCAGGCTGGACAAGGCCTACGCCGACGAAGCTTTCAGTCTGAAAAAGAATACGGTATCCCGTGTTGTGGAATCGGAATATGGCTTTCATATAATTGAACTTATCGATCGTAATGGTGATATGATCAACACGCGTCATATTTTATTGAGACCAAAAGTAAAACCTGAAGAGGCAATTATGGCTAAAGCCAGGCTGGACAGTATTGCTGATTATATAAGGCAGGACAGCCTTAGCTTCGAACTTGCTGCATGGAGATTCTCGAGCCACTCCGACAGCAGGATGAATGGCGGCAAGTATGTAGATCCCGAAACCCGTTCAGAAGTGGTGGCAATAGATCAGCTTCCACCCGACACCTACAGGGTGGTAAGAGATCTGAAAGTTGGTGAGATATCCGATGCTTTCGAAACTACCGATGCTGATATGAGAACAGTATTCAGGATTGTCAGGCTTGACAGGCAGAGTGCTCCTCACAAAGCCAACCTTAAGGATGACTTTAATTACATCCAGGAACTGGCCATGAATAACAAGAGAGCTGAAAAATACCAGGAATGGGTAAAGGAAAAGATGGAGATTACCTATATTAAGATTGCTGACGAGTTTAAAACATGTAACTTCGTCCAAAAAGGATGGCTAAAATAGTTTCTATAAGACTTCCTTTACTTCTTTTTATTGCCTTTTGTATGATGTCCCACGTTTCAAGGGCACAGGAACCCGGCGAAGCCAGGAAGAAAAAGAAGGTTGAAATTCTGCATACTGATATTATGAGATCGGAAGACGATTTTCGTCGCCTGCTTGGTAATGTTTCCCTTCTTCACAACGAAATGTATATGTATTGCGACAGTGCTCACTATTTCGAGCGGGCTGACCTCGTGAAAGCTTACGGTAATGTACATATTCAAAAAGGAGATACCCTGCATATTTATGGAGAGTACCTGATTTATGATTCAGCCCGGGAAAATGCAGAAATGTCGGATAGTGTAATTCTTGTAGATAAGGAAACCACCCTGTATACCGACCATATATTTTATGATATAAAGGCAGAAAGAGCTGAGTATACCACCGGAGGAAGAATTATCAACGAAGAAAATGTTCTTACAAGTATTATTGGAAAGTATTTCTCAGAAAGTGAAGTATTTCATTTCAAAGACAGTGTAAAACTGGTAAATCCTGATTACACGATGTATTCTGACACCCTTATCTATGATACAAAGACCGAAATAGCTTATTTTATGGGACCGTCGGAGGTGATAGGTGACAGCCTGTATGCAAGGTGCAAAACAGGATGGTATGATACCCGCAACGAAAAGTCACTTCTGCTTGATAGTGCAAGGGTCGACAATAAGGTACAGATTGTAACGGGCGACTCACTTTATTACGAAAATGATACTGGCTTTGGCACTGCCTTTTACGATGTAACTATCACCGACAGGGATAGAGAAATTATTGTAAAGGGAAATAAATCATGGTATTACAAAGAGCCGGAGCGTTTTCTTATGACCGACAGCGCCCAGTTTATCCAAACAAGGGATAATGATTTTCTTTTCCTGCATGCCGATACCTTATGGTCGGTAACACAATCATACAATCTGCCCCGCGCAGAAATAAGCAATGATACCCTCGCCCGGCCTGAAATAACAGAAGATATTGCGGCCATTGCGAACCAGGACACAAGCATTACATACAGGCTGCTGAGAGCATTTAACGGGTGCAGGATCTTCAGCGAAGACATGCAGGCAAAGTGTGATTCGCTGTCATATTCTTTCAGAGACTCGGTTATAAGGATGTATTATGAACCAGTGATATGGTCGGACGAAAACCAGCTTACAGCCGATTCAATGCAGCTCTTTACCAGGAACCAGGAAATGTCGGAGCTAAAATTATACAATAATTCATTCGTAATCGAAGAAATTGATACATCAAGGTATCAGCAAATAAAGGGTAAAAATCTTACAGGATACTTCCGCGACAACTCACTTTATAAAATAGAAGTATCGGGTAATGGCGAAAGCATATATTTTGCTATAGAAGAAGGTGAACTTATTGGGGTTAACCAGGCAACCTGTGCAAAAATGGACATTTATCTCGAGGAGGGAAAAATCCAGGAGATTTACTTCCTCAATAACCCTGACGGTTCGCTTGACCCACCGCTTCATATTGCTCCGGGCAGCAGGAGACTTGAAAATTTCAGATGGCTGGAAGAATTCAGACCTGCAGACAGGTGGGATATATTCAGGAAGTCGCCCAGACCGACTAACAGAACACAGGTCTTAAATAAGGAAATACCGGAGAATTTTGATAAAGGGAAAAACCGGGTGAAGAATGCCGCTATCAAGCAGGAGAATTAATACTCATCCTCATTAAAAAAGAAATCATCTTTGCTGGGATAATCAGGCCAGATATCCTCTATACTTTCGTAAATATCTCCTTCATCCTCAATTTCCTGAAGATTCTCAATAACCTCCATCGGTGCTCCCGAGCGAATTGCATAATCGATTAGCTCGTCCTTTGTGGCAGGCCACGGGGCGTCTTCAAGTTTAGAAGCTAATTCAAGAGTCCAGTACATTTCAAACAGTTTGTTTATTTGCTTTTTTAGACCTGCAAATAAATACTATTTTATTTAATAATACAATAGTAAAAATCGATTTTTTTCAGGTATTCCAGCGAGCCTGTTTTTTACCGGTCTCAAACTCTATCCTCCTGGAAAGCATAAAGAGGTAATCTGAAAGCCTGTTAATATATTTCAGCAGCAGTTTATCGATGGTAAATTCATTATCTATCCTGAGTATAACTCTCTCGGCCCTGCGGCAAACCGTCCGTGCAATATGAACCCAGGCCACAGGCAAGGAGCCACCGGGCAGGATAAAAGATGTAAGCTGGTCCAGGTCTTTTTCCATCCGGTCAATTGCATTCTCCAGCATCTCAATATCTTCCTGTACCGGCAGTTTAATCCTGTCAGTTCTTGCACCCTTTCCTTTTGCAAGTGTTGCTGCACAGTGCATTAAAATATCCTGTATTGATGTTAATTCTTCCTCCCTTGAGCTATTTTCAGGCATGGCGGCAAGCAGTCCCATCCATGATATCAGTTCATCAAGCGTTCCATAAGCCTCGAGCCTGAAACTCCGTTTGGAAATCCTCTCGCCTCCGGCCAGAGATGTAGTACCATCATCCCCGGTTCGGGTATAGATTTTCATATTTATTAAATTATTGTGTCGCTTGAAATTTCTCCGTCAAGCAGGCGAACTACCCGCTTTGCCTGGAGGGCTATATCCTCTTCGTGTGTAACAAGGATAACTGTGTTGCCTTCATTATGGATAACACGCAGGAGCTTCATTATATCGAGAGATGTCTTGCTGTCGAGGTTACCGGTTGGCTCATCGGCCAGGATTATTGAAGGGCGGTTAACCATGGCCCTTGCAATGGCCACCCTCTGCCTCTGACCACCTGACAATTCGTTTGGCTTATGTGTCATCCTGTCGAGCAGTCCTACCCTGTCGAGCATATCTGTTGCGATCCTCTCCCTCTCAGACTTATGTACACCTGCATATATAAGCGGCAACATTACGTTCTCAAGTGCCGTATATCGTGGTAAAAGGTTAAAAGTCTGAAAAATAAACCCTATCTCCTTATTCCTGATTTCAGCCAGCTGGTTATCCTCAAGCTTGCTCACATCGGTTCCGTTCAGAACATATTCTCCCCTGGTTGGTGTATCAAGGCATCCCAGGAGGTTCATAAGAGTTGATTTACCAGATCCTGAAGGACCCATAAGTGCCACATACTCATTCCTGTCAATATTCAGGCTTATATCCCTGAGCGCCCGAACAATAACAGTTCCCACCTGGTAATTCTTTACAATATTTTTGATTTCAATAACTTTGCTCATACCTCTTAAAATAAAATTTACCGAAAATACTTCATTATCTTCTAAAATAATAATATGTATAATTTAAAAATTGTTAATAACGTATCATAAAATGCTCTTTACTCAGGCGGCTGTCGCAGAACAGTAATCCAAACTGTAGCAAATCAAGGGAAAGACTGAACTGTTTCATTTCTTTTATCTTATTCCATCCTGCTTTCATATCGCGGGAATAATGAATATCATCAATTACAAGCAAACTGTTATCAGAGCAAAATGGCAATATGCACTTAATATATTCCAATAGCGGACCTGAACTGTGATTACCATCTATAAACACAAGACCCGGACTGCCTGCATCCTCAAGCACAGATGGTAAGACACTTATAAAATCACCGGTATACTGCCTTATATCAGGGATATTGTATTCTGCAAATCCCTGTCCGGCAATGCCTGACAGCACCGGGCATCCTTCAATTGTATACACTGTGGATTTCCCGGCAGCCAGTGCAAGGTACATGGTGCTTATACCAAGAGATGTACCCAACTCTATTATGGGTCTGCCATTATATCTGCCAGCCAGCTTTGAAAGCAGCTTGCCATAGCGCTTTCTGACAGCAGAAGTCCCAGCAATATCACTTATAATCCTGGTTGTTCCCTTCAGTTTCAAAGATCCTGCTCCCAGGTCCTCAACTTCAATCAGTGTTTTGTCTTTCAGAAGCTGCTTCCTGTACTGCTCTACCCTATTGACAATAGTGCCATCAATATTATTCTTGAAATCTTCAGAAATTAACCGGTATAAAAAAGGACTGTGTATTCCATGCCCGTTTTTATGTCTTGAAAACAGCATATAGTGAAGGCTTCTGGAGAGCTGATAAAAGTTCATTTCCAATGATGAGTCCGGGATTAGGTGAACAGCACAAAATTAGTTATTTTCGGTCTGCAATCTGTACATTATTAAGATAATGTTTTTAAAATGCCGGGACTACTAGATACGGAAATTACATATCTCACCGGGGTCGGGCCCAAAAGAGCTGAACTACTTAGAAAGGAGGCCGGTATTGAAACCTTTGGTGATCTGCTCTATTACTTTCCTTTCAAATATATCGACCGTTCGAAGTTTCACAGGATATCTGATCTTGAACCAGGAAGTTCCTACGTACAGATTAAAGGTGTGATAGATGGCTTCTATACCGAGGGAGGCGGCAGGACAAAACGGCTGGCAGCAAATTTCAGGGATGAAACAGGTTCAATAAAACTATTATGGTTTAAAGGTATTAAATGGATAAGCGACTCGTATAAAATAAACAGGGAATACATACTTTTCGGTAAACCTGGTATGTTTAACGGGGCGCTGAATATTATACACCCTGAACTGGAAGACCCTGAAAAAGTGGAAAAAAGGATTGGGTCAGGGATAATGGCCCAGTATAGCCTTACTGAGAAGCTGCGCAACAGCTATATAAGCTCAAAGACATTCAATATCTTCCTGAGTAATCTTTTCGGGCAATCTTCTTTGCGAATCCCCGAAACACTTCCTTCATGGATGCTTGAAAAATATAAGCTTCCCGCACTGCACGATGCACTTTTCACTATGCATTTCCCCTCAGGTAATAAAGACCTGGAAAAAGCCAGGTACCGTCTTAAACTTGAAGAACTTTTCTTTATACAGCTTAACCTGATTAACTACAGGAAAAACAGGTCCTTAAGCGTAAAGGGGCATACCTTTAAGATTGTAGGCGATGTCTTCAATAAGTTTTATTATAATAAGCTGCCTTACCAGCTAACAGGTGCCCAGAAACGTGTAATCAAAGAGATAAGGAGGGATATGGGTTCGGGCCAACAGATGAACCGCCTCTTGCAGGGTGATGTGGGATCCGGTAAAACCCTTGTCGCGCTTATGACTATGCTGATTGCCCTGGATAATGGTTACCAGTCGTGCCTGATGGCTCCAACTGAGATACTTGCTATCCAGCATTTTAATACCTTTATATCAATGTTAGATGGCCTGGGCATAGAAGTGCGCCTTCTTACCGGTTCGTCGAAAAAATCAGAAAGGACAGAAATAGCAGCTTTGCTTCAGGATGGCAGGCTCAACCTTCTTGTGGGAACTCATGCCCTGATTGAAGAAACAGTGCAGTTTAAAAACCTGGGAATGGTTGTAATAGACGAACAGCACCGCTTCGGGGTTGAACAAAGGGCACGCTTATGGACAAAAAGTGCAATACCACCGCATGTTCTTGTAATGACAGCCACTCCTATTCCCAGAACACTGGCTATGACCCTCTACGGCGATCTGGATGTTTCGGTAATTGATGAGATGCCTCCCGGAAGGAAGGCAGTGAAAACACTCCATTTTACCGACTCGGCCAGGCTGAGGGTATTTGGATTTATGAAAGAACAGATTAAAGAGGGCCGACAGGTATATATAGTATATCCACTTATAAAAGAATCAGAAAAACTGGATTATAAAAACCTGGAAGAAGGCGTGGAAGCAATAAGCAGGGAATTTAAAGCACCTGAGTACACAATTAGTGTAGTGCATGGCCAGATGACTCCCAGGGACAAGGAATATTCAATGAGGATGTTTAAGGAGGGCGAAGCACAGATACTGATTGCTACAACGGTAATAGAAGTGGGTGTGGATGTCAGCAATGCTTCCATTATGGTAATTGAAAGCAGCGAACGTTTCGGGCTGTCGCAGCTGCACCAGTTAAGAGGAAGGGTTGGCAGAGGCGCTTCACAGTCCTACTGTATCCTGATGAGTTCGGATAAACTTTCAAGCGAAGCCCAAAAGCGAATTGAGATTCTGGTTGCCAGCAATGACGGCTTTGAGATTGCCGAAGCAGATCTCAGGCTCAGAGGACCAGGAGATATTGAAGGAACCCAGCAAAGTGGCATTGGTTTTAATCTTAAAATAGCAAATCTCGGACAGGACGGACAGATCCTTGAATACGCACGGCGAATTGCCGAAGAGATAATTGAAAAGGATCCTGAGCTATCATCGGCCGATAATCTCCTGCTTAAAAAAGCGATCGAAAAAGAAGCGAAAAGAGATCTGGACTGGGGCTCTATAAGCTAAGCTTATTTATAATGATTAAAAATTACCCTGCCACTCCCAAAAAGTGATTTATTACATAATTTATTCCGCATCTAATTATAATTTTGCCTCTCTTATTCGGAGTTAATCACAATGCCTGAGACAAACACTATTGAGCATAGCGGAATAGTACAAACTATCGGGGATAAGTATATCAATGTGCTTATTGTTTCACATCCTGCATGTGCAGGTTGTGCAGCATCCAATATTTGTGATGTTTCGGGCAAAAACGAGAAAATAATTAAAGCAAAAAGAATTGACGGGGTGCTGGTGGGAGAAGAAGTATCGGTTGTAATGTCGCAGGAACAGGGATTCAGAGCTTTATTTATTGGCTACATTTTACCCTTTATTATTGTTCTCGTCCTGTTAATATTTCTGACTTCATTAAAGCTGCATGAAGCACTTGCAGGATTGATAGCTCTGGGTTCTTTAATTCCCTACTACCTTTATATTTACCTCAGCAGGGAAGAAATTGGTAAAAAATTTTCATTTTCAATAAAAAAGCAGATTAGATGAGTTCAACTGTATTGGTTACAATTATCTCTTTAAGTGTCCTTGGGCTGGTAGCTGCTCTGATTCTTTATTTTGTTGCCCAGAAGTTCAAGGTTTACGAGGATCCCAGGATTGATGAGGTGGAAGAAATTCTGCCTGCGGCCAATTGTGGTGGCTGCGGTTATGCAGGATGCCGTAATTTTGCCGAGGCACTTGTAAAGGCAGAGACTATGGATGGACTTAACTGTCCCGTAGGGGGAAGCGAGACAATGGCAAAGGCAGCCGAAATCCTGGGTAAGCTTGCACCCGAGGTTGAACCAAGGGTGGCTGTTGTAAGATGCAATGGTACCCCTGAATACAGGGTGCGCACCAATATTTATGACGGGGCTATGGATTGTACAATTGCAAATAATCTCTACGGCGGAGAAACAGACTGCCCTTACGGGTGTCTTGGGCTTGGTGAGTGTGTTGATGCCTGCGATTTTGATGCAATGTATATGGATCAGCAAAGCGGTCTGCCTGTAATAATTGACGATAAGTGTGTTGCCTGCGGAGCCTGTGTTAAGGCTTGCCCCAGGAATATTATTGAACTCAGGAAAAAAGCGAAGAAAGACAGGAAAATTTATGTATCGTGTGTAAACGAGGATAAAGGCGGACCGGCAAGGAAAGCCTGCAAAGTTGCCTGTATTGGCTGCGGTAAATGTGAAAAAGTATGCAACTACGATGCTATTACCATAGATAATAACCTGGCATTTATAGACTCGGATAAGTGTAAATTATGCCGGAAATGTGTTGAGGAATGCCCTACCGGAGCAATTCTTGAGCTTAATTTCCCACCCAGGAAACCCAAAGTTGAACCAGAGCCTGAAAAGGCTGAAGTATAACAACAGAAGTAATACTAACCTTAAAAAATATAGCGTTGAAGACATTCCCAAAAGGAGGTGTTCATCCACCCGAAAACAAGCTGACAGCAGATTCTCCTATCAGAATACTGGAACTACCTGAACAGCTTACTATACCTATTAGTCAGCATATTGGTGCACCTGCCAGGCCTGTTGTTGATAAAGGCGACAACGTGAAAGCCGGCCAGCTTATAGCAGAAAGCCAGGGTTTTGTTTCAGCCAGTATACACTCGCCGGTATCAGGTAAGGTATTCAGGATTGATAATGTTCCTGATTCAAGCGGGTATAAACAAACATCAGTTATTATTAATGTTGAAGGAGATGAATGGGCTGATGAAATAGATACCTCGAAGGAAGTAATAAGAGAAATAAAACTCTCCGGCGAAGAAATAGTTAAGAAATGTTCTGAAAAAGGTATAGTTGGCATGGGAGGAGCGACTTTCCCATCTCATGTAAAATTAAGTGTCCCGCCCGGCAAAACCTGTGAAGTACTTATTATTAACGGTGTTGAATGTGAACCCTACCTTACTTCCGACCACAGGATCATGCTTGAAAGAGGCGAAGAGCTGATGGTAGGTGTTAAGCTCCTTATGAAAGCACTTAATGTAAACAGGGCTGTTATCGGAATCGAAAACAACAAAGCTGACGCTATTAAACACCTTACAGATCTTTCTTCCGGGTTTGAAGGGATTGAAGTTGAGACCCTTAAAGTTAAATATCCGCAGGGTGGTGAAAAGCAGCTTATCAAAGCCATTATTAACAGGGAAGTTCCCTCGGGAGGTCTTCCAATTGATGTTGGAACAGTTGTACACAACGTAGGTACAGCCCTTGCGGTTTATGAGGCAGTTCAAAAGAATAAGCCTCTTGTTGAGAGAGTGGTTACCGTAACCGGAAAACACCTCAGCAATCCCGGTAATTATCTTGTAAGAATAGGCACTCCCCTGAGAATGCTTGTTGAAGCAGCCGGCGGATTCCCGGACAATACCGGTAAGATTGTAAATGGCGGCCCTATGATGGGTAAATCAGTAGCCAGCATGGATGTGCCTGTTACAAAGGGGACTTCAGGGGTAATCCTCTTTGCTGAAGAAGAGTCCTCCAGGAAACAAACTGATCCCTGTATCAGGTGTGCAAAGTGTATTTCAGCCTGTGCAATGGGTCTTGAACCCTACCTTCTGATGACTCTTACCGAGAAAAAAATGTATGAAAGAGCTGAAAAAGAACGCATTATGGATTGTATGGAATGTGGTTCCTGTAGTTATATATGCCCTGCCAACCGACCACTGCTTGACTATATCAGGCTGGGTAAGTCGAACGTTGGAAGAATAATGAGAGAAAGAAAACAGAAATAACCTTTTGAAGAAATAAATCATTTTCAAATGAACAGACTTATAAAAGTATCGCCTTCTCCTCATGAGTATTCATCCGGGTCTACCAGGAAACTCATGTACGGTGTGGTGATTGCCCTTATGCCTGCCCTGCTGGTTTCAACCTGGTTTTACGGGTGGCCTGTAATTATGGTAACACTTATTTCAGTTGCTTCATGTGTGGCTTTCGAATACCTGATTCAACGCTTTATGCTAAAACAAAAGCCATCTGTAAGTGATGGTTCTGCTATTGTTACAGGACTTCTGTTTGCTTTTTGTCTGCCCGCAAACCTTCCTGCAGGACTTATTATCCTGGGATCACTTGTTTCAATAGGTGTTGGTAAGATGACCTTCGGTGGACTGGGAAACAATCCATTTAACCCGGCGCTTGTAGGCAGGGTGTTTCTCTTTCTTTCCTTTCCTGTTCAGATGACATCATACCCGGTTCCCAAAGGCTTTCAAACCGCATATACTGATGCTGTAACAGGAGCCACACCTCTTAGCATCCTGAATGAGAACTATGACAAAGTGCCGGTAGACAAAGTAATGTCTGATGCAGCATATAATATGCCAGATTACACCGATGCACTTATGGGTAATATGGGAGGTTCGCTTGGCGAAGTTGCTGCAATTGCAATCCTGCTTGGACTTGTATACCTTCTGCTGAAGAAGATAATAACCTGGCATATCCCGGTAACCATCCTGGCAACTGTAGCCCTCTTTACCGGGATTTTATGGCTTGCAAATCCTGAAGCAAATACAGATCCTTTATATCAGCTTATAACCGGAGGACTTCTGCTTGGTGCAGTGTTTATGGCTACAGATTATGTTACCTCACCCATGTCGAATAAAGGCATGATAATATATGCAGTGGGCATCGGGGTCCTTACTGTTCTGATAAGACGCTTCGGGGCTTACCCGGAAGGTGTACAATTCGCAATATTAATCATGAATGCATTTACACCTCTGATAAATAACTATTTTAAACCAACACGCTTTGGGGAGGAGCTGAAAAATGGCTAAGAAAGAATCTACACTGGGAAACATGGTTATTGCACTTTTTGTAATAACACTTGGAGCATCTGCTGCACTGGGAGGCGTGTATGAACTTACCAAAGAACCTATCGCAGCGGCCAAACTGGAAAAAAAGAACAACGCTATAAGCAATGTAATACCCTCCTTTGACAATATCCCGACAGAGGAAGTTTATAAAGTCGCCCTTGACGGAGACACACTATACTTCTACCCTGGAAAAGTTAATGGCGAACTTGTTGGTACGGCCGTTGAAACTTTTACTATGAAAGGTTTCAGTGGCGAAATAAAGTTAATGGTAGGACTGCTCCCCGATGGTACAATAAATGATGTAGCGGTGCTTGAACATGCTGAAACACCGGGACTTGGAGATAAGATGGAAAGAAAGAAATCGGACTGGAGCCTGCAATTCCAGGGGAAGAATCCTGAAAACTTCAGGCTTCTGGTTACAAAAGATGGTGGCGACGTTGATGCCATTACAGCATCAACTATAAGTTCGAGGGCTTTTTGTGATGCAGTTGAGAAAGCATATACTACTTACATAAATAACAGGTAATAAGCATAATATGAACCAGATTAAGAATTTAACAAAAGGTTTCATCAAGGAGAACCCGGTGTTTGTGCTGTTTCTGGGTCTGTGTCCTACCCTCGGGGTTACTACAAGTGCCATAAACGGGATGGGAATGGGCCTTGCAACAACATTCGTACTTGTAATGTCGAACCTGGTTGTATCACTTATTAAGGGATTTATTCCTGATAAAGTCAGGATTCCTTCGTTTATAGTAATAATAGCATCCTTTGTTACAATCGTGGAGCTTACGATGCAGGCCTTTGTGCCTTCCTTATTCGAAGCACTTGGATTGTTTATTCCCCTTATTGTTGTAAACTGCGTTGTACTGGGCAGGGCCGATGCATTTGCTTCAAAAAACAAACTGTTCTCCTCAATAGTAGACGGCCTGGGTATGGGCCTGGGATTCACTTTTGCGCTAACCCTGCTTGGAGCCGTAAGGGAAATACTTGGTTCGGGATCAATCTTCAACCTTAAATTTATTGAGGGTGACGGGATTCTGATTTTTGTACTTTCGCCCGGAGCCTTCCTGGCGCTTGGTTACCTGATTGTGCTGATTAATAAACTTAAGAAGAAAGGAGCCTGACCATGGAATATATTATAATTATTATAGCAGCCATATTTGTAAATAACATTGTCCTCAGTAAATTCCTGGGCATATGCCCCTTTATCGGAGTATCAGGTAAGATTGAGACTTCAATAGGCATGTCGGGAGCCGTAATGTTTGTAATGACTATTGCGACTATTGTAACCTATATTATACAGGTATACATCCTGGAAAAGCTGGGGATAGAGTTTATGCAAACCATTACCTTCATCCTGGTTATTGCCTCGCTTGTTCAACTGGTTGAGATTATACTTAAGAAAATAAGTCCTTCCCTTTTCCAGGCCCTGGGTATATTCCTTCCCCTTATCACTACCAACTGTGCAGTTCTTGGAGTCGCCGTTATGGCAGTTCAGCAGGACCTTAACCTGCTTCAGAGTGTTGTATTTGCAATTGCAAATTCTATTGGTTTTGGCCTGGCTATAGTACTGTTTGCAGGTATAAGGGAACACCTTGACCTGGCCAATGTACCAGCACCCTTTAAAGGAGTACCTATTGCTTTTGTTGTTGCCGGACTCCTTGCAATGGCATTTATGGGTTTTGCCGGGATAGTGTAAAAAGAATAAAAGGAACAGAAAAACAGAGAATTACAAAATAAGCAGGCTCAGTCCGATAAGAATAATCCCGCTTACAAGGCCATAGATCGCAACGTGGTGTTTGCCATAACGGTGTGCTGCCGGCAGTAACTCGTCAAAAGAAATATAGATCATTATACCTGCAACTATAGCAAAAACATAGCCCAGTACAAGAGGATTATTGAATAAAGAGAGGATGAAGTAGCCCACTGCTGCTCCCAGTGGTTCTGCAAGACCGGAAAGAGCAGCCCAGGTAAAAGCCTTCTTCCGCGAGCCTGTTGCATAATATACAGGTACAGAAACAGCAATTCCTTCTGGTATATTATGGATGGCAATAGCAATAGCAATACTTACCCCTACTGTAATATCTGAAATACCTGCCATAAATGTTGCAATCCCTTCCGGAAAATTATGTATTGCAATTGCAATGGCCGTAAAGGCTCCCAGGCGAAGTAGTTTCCTGCCTCTCTTGGGACAGTCAACATCCATCTGTTCGAGGTCTCTTACTTCGTGTGGATTCTCATGCGAGGGAACAAGCTTATCAATTAAGGCAGCAAAGCCAAAGCCAGCAATAAAGAAAATAAATGTCAGCCAGGCCGAAAACTGACTTGAATGGACACTGCTTATTATATGCTGTGCCTCATCAAGTAATTCCGTAAAAGAAATATAGATCATTACACCGGCCGAAAAACCCAGAGAAAACGAAAGGAATGTTGTGTTTGTTCTTTTGGCGAAAAAAGCAATAGCACCACCTACACCGGTAGCTAACCCTGCAAAAAGGGTCAGACCAAAAGCAATTGCCACATTACTCCACTCCATCTGATAGTTTTTCGAATTGCAAAAATATAAAAACCATGCTTATTTTTACTTATTCTTAATAAAAAAGAATATTTAAACAGGGCTTTTCAGAATATAAAGTCAGAGCTTGCTTTCAGCTTAACAGCAGAATAAGTACTTTTATTTTGTACTAAAGCAATAAACAAAGTTGAACCAGGATAATTACCTTAAGATACTGGGGCTTGAAAGAGGTGCAAGCCTTAACCAGATTAAGAAGGCTTACAGGCTCAAGGCCAGTATATACCATCCCGACCGTAATAAAAGGGAAAATGCAACTGATATTTTTATTGCCGTAAATGAAGCCTACGAATTTCTTTGTGAGCAGGCCAGGGCAGAAAAAACCCGCAACGAAAAACAGGAAGAAATTATTAATGCCTGGAAAGATTACAGGAGAGACCAGGCCAAAAAAAGAGCCTACACTAATTCCAGGGTAAGATACAGCGAATTTACTAAGTCGAAGGTATACCGTACCTCGATGATCCTGAATAAGGCACAAATTATTGCCAGCCTTTCTGTCTCTGTTTTTATAACTGTAATGGCCATCGTTGGTTATATAGAAGGCTTTAGGATGGTAAAAGAAGGATATGATCCGCCCAGGGTAATAGATTTTATTTTTCTTTTGTCTATTGGATGTATATTCTTTATGGTCTCGCTGGCACATCTGCTGGCTTATTACAAAAACAGGAAAAAAACCTTTACGAATGAGAAAGCTAAATAATCCTTATCCTCCCGAAGGGTATAAATGCTTTGCCTGCAGTCCGTCAAACCCTATAGGACTTAAACTCGAGTTTGAAGAAGATGATGAGTATGTTTGGGCCAGGTGGCAGCCAGGAGATAATTTCCAGGGCTATAACAATGTTCTCCACGGGGGAATAATAGCAACCTTGCTTGATGAAACCGGAGCATGGTACGTTAGTGTGAAAATCGGCACTGCGGGTGTAACGAAAACAATGAAGGTGGAGTACCACAAACCAGTTTATATAAGCAAGGGCTCTGTAAGTATAAGGGCAAGAATGACAGAAAGGGATGATAATCTCGTAACAATCGAAGCAGAATTATTTGATCTTTCGGGCCAGAAATGTGCAGAATCTCTATCAGTATTCTTTCTTTATCCTGAAGAAATTGCCAGGCGCCGCTTCTTCTATCCCGGCAGGGAGGCCTTTTGAAAGTGTTTTGCATGGCATGATTTTTGGATAAAACTACTGAAATCAACTTCTGAACTTATGAAAGATCCGATATTATCATTTTTATTGATAACAGTATTACTGTTTATCCCGCTGGTAAGCTGCGAAAAAGATATACCCGAAGATATCCCGGGCGATCCTGTACCAATAGAACTTAATGCCACTGAATTATCTCTGTCTGAGTCATCAAATGATTTCAGTTTTGATATTTTCAGGCTCTTAATGAACAGGAAAAGCGAAGTGGGAAATATAATGATCTCACCTTTGAGTATTTCTTATGCCCTGTCTATGACACTTAATGGTGCAAACGGTGAAACAAGAAGCTCAATGATGGAGGCACTCAGAACTACCGACCTCAGTATGGATGAAATTAACGAGTCTTACCTTAACCTGAGCGAAAAGATTACCGGTATAGATAAGAGAGTGGTACTGGACATTGCCAATTCGGTCTGGGTTGAAGACAGGCTAAATGTTAAACAGGAGTTTATTAACGCTCTTGTTGAATACTTCAAGGCTGAGGGAAAACAGTTTAATATAAACGATCCGGATATTGTTGACGAGGTAAACAGCTGGATATCAGACCATACAAATGGCAAGATCGACGATATGATAGAGGAAATACCGGCCGATGTTGTAATGCTGTTAATCAATGCCATTTACTTTAACGGTAAATGGAAATATAAGTTTGACGAGTCGCAAACATCCCTTAAGCCTTTTTACCTTGCCGGGGATCAATCTGTTGATGTTGATATGATGGTAAATGAGTCGACATACAAGGTTGCATTTGAAAATAAATTAAGCTTTATTGAGCTTCCCTACGGACAGGGCAATTTTGTTATGGACGTTATTCTTCCGGCTGAAGGGTATACTGCCGAATCAATTCTTGAGGAACTTAGCTCAGAAAACTTTAATAACTGGGCCAACAATGCAAACGCCCTTAAGGTCAATCTGCAAATGCCAAGATTCAAATATGAATACAAGATTGAACTGAAAGATGTACTGAGTGCTATGGGTATGGGCATTGCATTCGGAGCAGAGGCTGATTTTTCAAATATATCAGACCAGGATCTCTTTATCAGTAAGGTACTGCACCAGACCTATATCGACAATAAGGAAGAAGGTACAGAAGCAGCTGCGGCTACAGTGGTTATGATAGAGTTAACCTCAGCCGGACCTGACGATCCCCTGGTAATTAAACTCGACAAACCCTTCTATTACATAATCAGGGAAAGTACCACCAACACTATTATTTTTATGGGACTTACAGCTAACCCTGCAGCCTCGTAAATTATAAGTTTTAGCTGCCAGGAAGGAAAAAGAGGGATTAGGGAGCCAGGTAAAAAAAGAATGTTACTGTAGCTGAAATATAAAGGGCTTACACAACTTTGATAAAGTTAAATGGCATATCCAGTACCGATGCGAAATATTCGCCCCGTTCAAGAATATCTTCATCTCCTTCTTCGTAGTACCAGTTAATAACAAACTTCTTATCAAGAAACAGAACCTTCCGGAATTTCTGAAGAAGCTTGATTATGTATTTTGCGCTGGCACTGTTAAAATACTCAAGCTGTATATCTACACAGGTAAGTTCGGCTGGCTTTGTTACATACTCATCGGCCCACTCAAATGCCGGGCTGTAAAACTCAACCACATTCTCATGGATAGACCTTCCCTTTATTGCCATAATTCCATCTGGCTTAAGAAAAATAAGCGGGGTATTCCGGTCAGCTTCTATCCTGTATGGATCCATAAATCAAATTTTGTACGAATATTATAAATTTAGTGCAAGAAAAAAAAGAATATTAAGCTAAAAAATATATCCATCAATATTCACGGCGCAGGATAAGCAACTATATACTATACCTTGCCAGTGGTGTTACAGACTGATCTGTAAAATCTTTGGCAAGGTATTTATAGTATGCTGTGATTGCTATCATAGCTGCATTATCTGTTGTAAAACGAAATTCAGGAATAAAAACACTCCATCCCCTTTTTTTTCCCTCCTTAAGCAATCTGTTCCTCAGCCCTGAGTTAGCAGCAACACCCCCAGCAATACCAATATTCTTTATTCCTGTTATACCGGAGGCTTTAACCAGCTTTTCCATTAGTATTTCAATAATGGTATATTGCAGTGAAGCCGACAGGTCTTGAATATTATTACTTATAAAATCCTTATCCTCCTTTATCCGGTCGCGCAGGAAATACAGGAAATTGGTCTTAAGTCCGCTGAAACTATAGTTCAGCCCTGGAATCCTGGGTTTCGTAAACCTGAAAGCATGTGCAGACCCTTCTGAAGCGTAGCGGTCAATAAAAGGACCACCCGGGCATGGCAGTCCCATCACCTTGGCACACTTATCAAAGGCCTCTCCTGCAGCATCATCGATAGTGGAACCAATCTCCTTCATAACAAGGTAATCTTCCACAACCAGTAATTGAGTATGTCCACCAGATACAAGCAGGCACAGGAAAGGAAAGCCAGGAACATTATTATCCCTGTCAGGCATCTTAATCCAGTGCGACATTACATGGGCCTGGAGATGATTAACCTCGATAAGCGGCAGGGTCCTGGCCAGTGCAAATCCTTTTGCAAAAGAAGAGCCAACAAGCAGGGAGCCAAGCAGGCCCGGACCCCTGGTAAAGGCTACAGCACTTATATCATCAGCTGAAATACCTGCCTGCCTGATTGCCTGGTCGACCACGGGTATGATATTCGCCTGGTGAGCCCTGGAAGCCAGTTCAGGCACCACCCCCCCATACGATTTATGAACATCCTGGTTGGCAATCAGGTTCGAAAGCATATAAGCATCCCTCACAATTGCAGCCGAGGTGTCGTCACACGATGATTCTATGGCAAGGATAGTAATTGACATTTGATTCAATCTTCGTTTTTTTACCTATTTTTGGAATGCGATTTGTGGATTCCTCAATTAATGGGTAAAATTAAGAAATTATATAAATATAGCCTTGTACTATTAGTTCTGATTGTATTACTGCCCGGTACTGCATACCTGGCTCTTAAGATTCCGTCTGTACAGACCTACCTGGCGGCCAGGTTAATGAAACGGGTCTCATCTAAGATACAGGGTAACATTGAATTCACTCATATTCACTTTTCATACTTCAATAATATTAAAGTAACTGACCTCCTGATTAAGGATTATAAAGGTGATACACTTCTGTATTCTCCTTTTGTAGATGCCGGAATAAGAAAAATAAAAAAAAGTGAGCGCCTTTTAAGGCTGGGAAGAATAAGTATTGAAAAACCCCTTATAAACCTGGAGCCCGACAGCACCGGGAGACTCAATCTCCTGTACTACACAGACCTTATCGTACCTGAAGACACAGCCAGCAGAGTTAAGGACCTGTCAATCTCGCGTATCAGTATCTCTGACGGAACACTGAGATACTCCGATGGTTCAACTGGCTCTGAAGTTGCCGGGCTTTTCGATCCGTCGAAGGTAAGCCTCAGCGAACTGAATGTAACAATTGAGAATCTCCATAAACTCTGGTCAGATATCAGCCTTAACCTGGAGGAATTATCCTTTGTAAGTTCATCAGGTTTCAGACTCACTAACCTGTTTACTTCACTTGTGGTTGATGCAGACGGCATTCAGCTGATTGAGCCTACAATAAGGACAGATAACAGCATTATTAATTCTGACCTGATTGGAATAAATTTTACAAATAATCCTGAATTTGACTTTCTCAGGGATGCCAGCCTGAACCTGCAATTCTCTTCCTCAGTCATAGGATTGCGGGACCTGGGATATTTCATTGAAGAGATGAAGGGTTATAACCAGGATTTTATGCTATCGGGCGATATCAGGGGCAGTGTTGCAGAATTAAAGGGAAGGAATATAAAAATTAATCATTCAGACACCACCTTTATCAATTTTGATTTTGACCTTTCCGGACTGCCCGACCTGGAAAATACTTTCATGTTTATAGATGTAGAAGAACTTAGCACTCACACCTCTGAGATTGAGGCCGTTAAAATACCCGGGAAGGGCTATATCAATCTTGGAGATAAGCTCAGAAGTGCCGGGAATATCCAGTTCATTGGAAATTTTACAGGCTTTATCACCGATTTTGTTACCTACGGCAACTTTACCACCGACCTGGGCAGGCTTGCAACAGATATCCGGTTTAAACCAGACACAAGCTCCTCGTTTATTTATAATGGTTTCCTTAATCTCTCAGAGATAAATATTGGGAAATTATCGGGCAACGAAAACAGCTTTGGTTTTGCCTCGGTTTCAATAAATGTTGATGGCTCCTCAGAATCTTTCGATCGCTTCAGGGCTGATATTGAAGGTAAAATTGACAGCCTTGAATTCAATAATTATAACTACAGGGACATTCTTATCAGTGGTTTCGTTACTGAACGTATCTTCGATGGATCGGTTATTGCAAATACACATGATCTCAGGATGGATCTTCTTGGCAGGTTTGATTTTAGCGACTCAATCCCCGAGATGGATTTCTCGCTTAACCTGCTTAATGCAGACCTCTGTGCCCTTAATATTGCCAGAAATGATTCTTCAGCAAATTTATCCCTGCTCTTAACGGCTAACATTCTCGGCAACAAACTTGATAAGCTTACGGGTGATATCAGGATGTTGAACTCAAGGTTTGAAAGAAACGGGGAAGTTCTTGAGCTTTATAATGCTAGTATAAAAGCAAGGCAGGAGAATGATCTGGAAAGAATTGATCTCAGTACAGACTTTATGGAAGCCTATATTGAAGGGCAGTACACCCTGTCAAGTATTGCAGGCGATTTTAAGAATGTAGCCTACAACATCCTTCCTTCGCTGTCTGATAAAAGCCCTGGCAGAAAAATTGGCAGCGGCAATAAATTCACCTACGGAATAACTTTCAGGAATACAAGGAGTTTTAACGAGTTCTTCAATACAGGTTTTTATCTTGCTGAAGGAACGGGTATAACGGGGAAATTCTTCCCGGGAGAAACGATTACCCTGAATTCGACTGGTGACTATCTGACTTATAAGACTCATAGTCTTGTTGATTTTAAAATAAAGGGTGAGCTGAAAGACAGCTTACTCAGCTTTGATCTGAATGGAAGCAGGGCAAACCTGGCAAACAGAATCGATATAAATTCATTCCTGCTCGAAACAAGGGGAATTCCTGATTCACTAAAACTGGATATTTCGTGGACCAATCCCGAAAACAAGGGAAAGGGCCTGGTAAGCATGGCAGGGTCGCTAGACAGGAAAGAAAACGGGAATAAAATCTTTACGGCCTATTCCCTGCCTACAGAAATGAATATCAATAACAATACATGGAAAATAAGCAGGTCAGAGGTGCATATTGATTCCACATCTGTTGATATTCGTAATTTCAGGCTTGATAATGGAAGAGATTTAATAATGGTGGATGGCAGGATATCAGAAAATCCTGAAGACTCCGTATATATCAGCTTTAATAACCTGGACCTGGCTGCACTTAATGAAATTAAACAGCAGGATGCCGAAACAAATGAAGACAGGATAGAGTTTCTTGTTTTCGGAAGTTTAAACGGTGACATAGTTATTACAGACATTTATAATAAGCTGCTGTTTGAGTCGAATATCTCTGTCCGTGATTTTAAAACCAATGAACATGAACATGGTGATGTAAACCTGATAAGCGAGTGGAATAGTTCAATGGGAGTTGCTGACATAGAGTTATTTAACGATCTGAATGGCTTAAAGACCTTTGATGTATCAGGGTACTACAGTCCTGAGGATAGGAACCTAAACCTTATCACAGAAGTAAACAGGATACCCCTTGATTTACTGAACCTGGTACTCTACAGTTTCGCATCAGGGGTTAAGGGCTACGCATCAGGAAAGGTCTTAATAAGCGGAAACCCCTCATCACCAGTGATTACAGGGAATGTACTGGCTGAAGACGCTTCGATGGTTATAGATTACCTGCAAACAAGGTTTATGTTTTCTGACACCATCAGGCTGGAGGAAAACGGCTATTTCTTTGACAGTATTGAAATAAGGGACGACAGGGGTAACAGGGCAATGCTCGAAGGTTATGTAACACACAATGCCTTTGACGACTTCAAGGTGGGGATAAGGATCGACGCCAATAATATGCGTGTACTTGATACGCGCCAGAAGGACAATGACCTCTTCTACGGAACTGCCTATGCATCAGGAGTTATAAATATTATTAGCGACGATGCTGATCTTGAACTGGATATATCGGCTCGTACAGAACAGAATACCCGCATCTTCTTCCCTCTTAAACAAAACGAACAGGTTTCGGATTATTCATTTATTTCTTTTAAGGACCCGCTTGCAGACAGCTCAGGCGCAAAAGAAATTACCCTGCCTGTTATTCTTCCCAAACCAGAATCATCCATAGGACTTGGCCTTAACCTTGATGTAACACAGGATGCTGAAATACAACTTGTTTTTGATGCCAGTGTAGGTGATGTGCTAAGGAGCACAGGATCAGGAAACCTTAATATGACTCTTGACAGTGAAGGTAATTTCTCAATGTTCGGAGATTACACTATTGAAGATGGTGACTACCAGCTGACCCTCGGAAACATATTCAATAAGAGATTTATAGTTGAAGAAGGAGGATTTATAAGGTGGAACGGCGATATAACAAATGCTGAGCTGGATATAAAGGCAATATACCGTTTAAGAGCTTCGCTCTATGAGCTTCTGCTTGTGCCTGAATATAAAGAACGTATACCGGTTGAGTGTCATCTGAATATGAGCGGTCAGCTGGTTGACCCGGTAATTGAGTTCGACATTTTTCTTCCCACCGCAGATGAGAAAATGAGAACCGATCTGCGAAATGCTATAAACAGCGATGAAGAAATGAGCAGGCAGTTCCTCTACCTGCTGGTTATGAATAGTTTTTACCCGGATCCTTCATATGCGAGCGCCGAAGGAGCAACATCATCAGGTGCTTCTGCGATGGGTGTCACAACCACCGAGATGCTGTCGAACCAGTTAAGCAACTGGCTTTCACAAATGAGTAACGATTTCGATATAGGTTTTGCTTACAGGCCCGGCAACGATATAAGCAGCCAGGAAGTAGAAGTAGCACTATCCACCCAGTTGCTTGACGACAGGGTTACCATTAACGGTAACTTTGCCGTTGCAGGCCAGGAAACAAGCAATAATATGAATGATCTTACCGGCGACTTCGATGTTGAAGTGAAACTTACAGAGAAAGTCAGGTTAAAGGTCTTTAACCGGTCAAACGATAACCTGTATTATGAAACTGCCCCATATACCCAGGGATTCGGATTCTTTTTCAGACAGGAATTCAATAAATTAAGGGACATCTTCAGGCGACCAAACAGGGATATAAAAAAAGAAGATGATATTAAGATTGTTAAAGAATAATATTCTCTTAAACAGGTTCTGAATCAGCTTTTATACTGTTCTGAAACACCTTGCAGTTATAAAAAATTAGCTTATTTTTGTGCCTTAACATAAAAAACTTAGGTTCTTCAATTCTATTAACTCAAATAAAATCAACTGATTATGTTTATTGTAATGGTTGTGCTCTTTATCTTTGGTTATACAATGATAGCCCTGGAGCATCCTCTGAAAATCGAAAAGGCAGCATCTGCCCTGCTGCTTGGTTCAATTTTATGGGCAGTTTATGCTTTATTTGGTAACCAGATTCTGGGCCTGGGGTATTCACCGGCATGGACCGAGCTTAAGGAAATGGCTGCAGCATTTGTCAATAACATCAAGCCTACAATGAGTGAGCTTGAATTTGCCACCTCTCCTTTCAAGGAAACTGTTGAGACAGCTCACAGTACCTCGCATTTTATCAAGGAAGAACTTGGTCATCATCTTATCGAGATAGCCGAAATACTATTCTTCCTGTTTGGAGCTATGACAATTGTAGAAACAATTGACCAGCACCAGGGTTTCAAGGTTATAACCGATAAAATCACCACAACCAGTAAGGTTAAACTTCTCTGGATCCTCAGCATCCTTACTTTCTTTATGTCGGCAGCTCTTGATAACCTTACTACTACAATTGTAATGGTTGCATTACTCAGGAAGCTTATCGACGAAAAAGGAACCAGGTGGTTCTTTGCGAGTATAATAGTTATTGCAGCAAATGCAGGCGGGGCCTGGTCGCCAATTGGTGACGTAACAACAATAATGCTATGGATTGGCGGTCAGGTAACAACCATGGCAATAATAACCAGGGTATTTATCCCCAGTTTAGTCAGTATGCTGGTACCGCTTGCAATACTATCATTTATTCTGAAAGGAAATGTAACAAGACCGCTTGTTGAAAATGATGGCGGCGAATATACAAGCAGCAGGGAAAGAGTTTTTATGCTGATTCTTGGACTGGCAGCCCTTATTAATGTACCAGTATTTAAAACAATTACCCACCTGCCTCCCTATGTTGGCATGCTCTTCGGGCTTGGTACAATCTGGCTTGTTTCTGAAATAATGCACCGAAATAAAGAGGCTGAGGTTAAGAGGAAGTTAACTATTTTCCATATTGTTAAAAAGGTTGATACACCTACCATTTTCTTCTTCCTGGGCATACTGCTTGCAGTTGCCAGTCTGCAGTCGGCAGGACAGTTGAGCCTTCTTGCAGGATATCTTGATGAAAAACTGCACAGTATTTTTGCTATTAACCTGGCAATCGGAGCCTTATCTGCAATTGTAGACAATGTTCCTCTTGTTGCAGGAGCTATGGGAATGTATCCTATTGCAAGTCCCGAGATGCTCCAGATTGCAGCAGATCCTGAATATCTGAAATTCTTTGTGCAGGACGGACTGTTCTGGGAGTTCCTCGCATACTGTGCCGGAACAGGTGGTTCAATGCTTATTATCGGCTCAGCAGCAGGTGTTGCTGCAATGGGACTTGAACGGATCGACTTTATATGGTATATGAAAAAAATTACATGGATAGCCGTTATAGGTTACCTGGCAGGCGCCGGGGCATACTGGGTGCAAACCCAGATCTGGGTGGTGCACTAGGAGCCTGTTAACAAATTATTTATTAAACGGGATATAATACAAATCATTATATCTCGTTTTTTTTATATCTTCGGCAGGTTAAAGGCATGGATAACATACAATTATATTCTGCTGTATGCCTGTACGATAGACGAGATTTAAACTATAAAAATAATTAAAAGATATTATTGAAATGAGTTTTTTAATGATGGCTTTGCAGGAAGGTGAAGTATTACTTGAAGAAGGTAGTGAAGTTACACTATCATTTGGCGAACTTGTGCTAAAAGGAGGATGGGTTATGGTACCCATTATACTTCTCTCACTTATAGCAATTTATATTTTTGTTGAACGCTGGTATGTTATTTCAAAAGCCGGCAAGGAAGACATGAACTTTATGGACCGCATCAAGGATTACATCTATGATGGTAAAATAGAAGCTGCCTCCGATCTTTGCAAATCAAGCAAATCCCCGGCATCAAATATGGTTGAAAAAGGTATTACCCGTATAGGCCGGCCACTGAATGATGTAAATACTGCAATAGAGAATGTTGGAAAGCTGGAAGTCTATAAACTTGAAAAGGGACTTCCAACACTTGCCACTATAGCAGGTGCTGCACCAATGATAGGTTTTCTTGGTACGGTTATTGGTATGATTAAAGCGTTCTATGATATGTCGAATGCCGGTAATAATATTGATGTATCACTACTTAGCAACGGTATATACACTGCAATGGTTACTACTGTTGCAGGTTTGATCGTAGGTATACTGGCATATTTTGCCTACAATATCCTGGTTGCTAAGGTTGAAAAGGTAATATTCAGGCTTGAAGCTACTTCGAGCGAATTTATGGATATTCTGAACGAACCTGTTAAATAGAGGTATTATGGCTATAAGATCAAGGAATAAGATTAGTGTAAGCTTCAGCATGGCAGGAATGTCGGATATAGTGTTCCTGCTGCTTATATTTTTTATGATAACATCTACACTGATACATCCCACAGCTCTTAAACTGTTGTTGCCCAAAGGTGCCAACCAGGCCAATGCAAAGCCTCTCACAACGGTTTCTATTACCAGGGATCTTCAGTACTACGTTGAAGATCAACCTGTTGACTTCAGCAACCTGGAAGCAGTACTTGCTGAAAGAATTGGTAATGCTGAGGATACCTACGTATCTCTCCATGTTGATAAAACAGTACCAATTGAATACGCGGTAAAGGTTCTGAACATAGCGAAAGACAATAAATATAAACTGATTCTTGCAACAAGTCCCAAATAAAGATTTGTACCGCTTTCCAAATGAAAGATCCAAGGGCCTTATTGGTACCATAATTTTTCACCTGGTAGTGGTGGCTTTATTGCTTCTGACCGGCTTTCATAAAGTTGATCCGCCGCCTCAGGAAGAAGGCATACTGGTAAATTTTGGTTATGACGACACTGGCTCGGGAATTATGGAACCTGCAGCTTCATCGGCTGCTGCTGAAGAAAGTTCTCCTCCCGATGAGGGCGAAACCGATCCGCTTACAGAAGATGTAGTTGAAGACATAAGCAGCACTGTTGAGGAAGTAGCCGAAGTACAGGAAGAAAACCTGACACAGGAATTTGAAGAAGCACCAGTTGTTGAAAAAAAGGTAGAGCAACCCGACCCGGTAGAAGAAGCCAGGAAAAAGGCAGAAGCAGAAGCCGAGAAATTAAGGCTGCAGAAACTTGAAGAAGAAAGAATTAGAAAAGCCCGGGAAGAAGCAGAAAGGCAACGTATTGCAGAGGAGGAAGCAAGGCTAAGGAAAGAAGCTGAAGAGCAGGCAAAAAGATTGGCAAATATACGCAACAGGACCCAGAATGCATTATCCAACACCCAGGGTAGCGGCACAGGCACAAACCAGGGAATAGCAGGAGGAGAAGGTAACCAGGGTGTCGAAACAGGAGCTGTAGGAGCTGCAAAATACGGTGAAGGAGGCGGCACAGGCACTGAAGGAGTTTCTTATGATCTGGCTGGCAGACAGGCCCAGTCCTTGCCTAAACCCAAATATGACATTCAGAGCGAAGGTATTGTTGTGGTTGAAGTTACTGTCGACAGAAATGGTAACGTAACAAAGGCGACACCCGGTGTTAAAGGATCTACAACACTTGAAGAATACTTCCTCAGGGTAGCCAGGGAGGCTGCTTTAACCGCCAAATTCAACCCTAAACCCGATGCCCCGGTAATACAAAAAGGAAGCATTACCTACCACTTTATTTTAAGGTAAGAATATTATAAGCTGTTGAATATTTCTATCAACATTATAAACTTTATCAACTTTTTCAACTCTATCAACTTTATCAACTTTATCAACTTTTTCAACTTTATCAACCTTCTTATTCAGTTGAGTTATAAAGTTTACCGATAAGAGTTTTGCCGGCTAAAAAATCAATTCAAAAACACCCAGCAGTTTCAGGGCTGAAACGAATATTGCCAGCAGTAATATTATGCGAACGAATTTCGGGCCCCAGGATACGGCAACATTAGTGCCTATCCATGCTCCCAGCATATTCCCAACAGCCAGTATTAAACCTATCTTAAGATTTACCTGCCCGTTAATAAAGAAAACAACAAGGGCCACGCCGGTATAAACAAGTATAATAAATACCTTCAGGGCATTGGCCTTAAGTAAATCAGCCCCAACATTAAGCACCAGTCCGGCAAGCAGGAAAAACCCCACCCCTGCCTGGATAAAGCCCCCGTAAACGCCTATAAAGAAGAATATTATAATGCTCCAGAACCTGGGACTGCCATCTATCCTGCCGGCCTGCTCCTTAATCCAGCGATCGGGCTTCAGAAGTATAATAATAAACATAAACACGAGTAAACCTCCAATAAAGAGGCTTAAAATATGCTCATTGAAATGAACGGCAACCAGTGATCCCAGTATGGCCCCAACTGAAGCCGGTATAACCAGCCATGTAGCCTCGCTATACTGGAACACTTCTTTTTTACGAAAAGACCCAACTGCAACAACATTCTGGAGAAAAATAGCGACCCGGTTTGTACCGTTTGCTATATTGGCAGGCAGGCCCAGGAACATAAGCAAAGGCAGGGTAAGCAGTGAGCCGCTACCGGCGAGGGTATTAATAAAACCTGCAATAAGCCCAACCAGGATTATTGCAGGGTATATATACCATTCCATATATTTAGAAGATATTACTGCCCAGGATTTCCTTAATGGCAGCTTCAAGGTTTGAAATAAGGGAATTATCCTTTATAACATAATCGGTGATGCCCTTCCTGGCAAGTTCCAGTACAATATCGCCCCTGTCCTGCCCCGATAACATTATTACCGGTACATCCTCATCTACCTCCCTGATCTTATCAAAAACCTCCATCCCGTTCATTACGTCGGTACCTGATTTAAAGAAATAATAGTCAAGGATAATTAGATCTGGTTTCCTGCTGAGAACTTCAATACATTCTTCACCATATTCAAAGGCTTCAACAAGGATATTATCCGAGTTAAATCTCTTCACAATCAATTGATTGATAAAAGGATCATCATCAACTACAAACAATAATTTACGGCTACTCATTAATAAAGTCTGCTAGAGTTTATTTGTAAAGATAGTAAAAAGTTATATATGGTATCACATAGGTCTTTTTTACCAGGCCTCCACTATCCGCCTTCCTCATTAGAGAAGGAGTAAATAAGATGCTACATTTTAAACAGAGGCATATCCTTCATCAGCCTGACTACCCTTTCGCCAACATTACTGATTACTGCCTCATTATCAATATTTGATATTACCTCATCTATAAGATCGACCATTGTACCCATAAGGTCCTCCTTTACTCCGCGTGTAGTTATGGCAGGAGTACCGATCCTCAGACCCGAAGTCTGGAAAGGCGATCGTGAGTCGAATGGCACCATATTCTTATTAACGGTAATATGAGCCTTTACCAGGGTATTTTCTACCATTTTACCTGTTATTTCAGGAAATTTTGTCCTGAGATCTATAAGCATTGAATGGTTATCTGTCCCGCCCGAGATTACCTTATAACCCCTGTTCACAAACTCATCTGCCATATGCGCTGCATTCTTCTTTACCTGGGCCTGGTAAGTCCTGTATTCAGGAGTTAGTGCCTCGGCGAAAGAAACAGCCTTTGCAGCAATAACATGTTCGAGCGGCCCTCCCTGAATACCGGGAAATACAGCTGAATTAAGCATTGCTGACATCATTTTTATCTCCCCTTTAGGAGTTGTTTCACCCCATGGGTTTTCAAAATCCTTACCAAGCAGTATAATACCACCGCGAGGTCCGCGAAGGGTCTTGTGTGTGGTAGAAGTTACTATATGTGCATATTCCAGGGGATTATCAAGCAATCCGGCAGCAATCAGACCGGCCGGATGAGCCATATCAACCATAAATATTGCACCAATACTGTCGGCAATCTCCCGCATTCTCTTATAATCCCATTCGCGCGAATAGGCAGAGGCTCCGCCAATAATCATTTTAGGTTTCTCCCTGTGGGCAACTTCTTCCATCATGTCATAATCGACCAAACCTGTATCTTCTTTTACACCGTAGGCAACCGGTTTATATAGAATACCTGAAGAGTTTACATGCGAACCGTGAGAAAGGTGACCTCCATGCGACAGGTCAAGTCCCATAAAGGTATCGCCCGGCTTAAGTACTGTAAGGAATACTGCCATATTTGCCTGTGCACCTGAATGAGGCTGCACATTTGCATACCCGGCATTATAAATCTTTTTCAAGCGGTCTATTGCAAGCTGCTCAGACTTATCCACAACTTCACAACCGCCATAATATCTTTTTCCCGGATAACCCTCGGCGTATTTATTTGTCATAACCGAACCCATGGCTTCAAGAACCTGCGGGCTGACAAAATTTTCGGATGCAATAAGCTCAATGCCATTTACCTGGCGTTGACGCTCCTCTTCAATAAGATCAAAAATCAGCGTATCTCTCTCCATTGTTTCTATATATTTTTAATAAAGTTACAAGTTAATCAGGTAGACTACCTACCTATAATAAACACACAGGAGTAAATAAGTTTAAACAAATATACATGTATTTTGCTATTTTTATATGTTCTTGTATAAGAATGAAATGTTATTTTAATAACAGACCAGAGTCAAACAAAATAATAAATCAATATGGCAAACTCCTCGAAATATTCCATTTTAGTGGCACTTCTTACCGCTGCCACCTTTTCGTGTGTTAACAATAATTCCATACCTGCGGGTGATATGGAAAGACTCCCGGAATCAGCAATTGAATTCAATCCCCAGAAGTATATCTGCTACAGGGGCGAAAACATTGTTATTGATGGTGAGCTTAACGAGGATTCATGGATAAATGCAGAATGGACATCAGACTTTGTCGATATTGAAGGTGATGTTAAACCAGCCCCCCTGCATAAAACTCATGTAAAGATGCTCTGGGATGATGATTACCTCTATATAGCAGCAGAGCTTTATGAACCGCATATCTGGGCATATCTCAGGCAAAGGGATACAGTAGTATACTACGATAATGACTTTGAAGTATTTATAGATCCTGACGGAGACACCCATGGTTACTACGAGTTTGAGATAAATGCAAATAATACAGTCTGGGACCTCCTGCTTACGCGTCCTTACAGGGATTATGGAAGAGTGCTTGACGCTTGGAATATTAATGGGATGAAGACAGCTGTAAAAATCCATGGCACACTCAATAATCCTGAAGATACAGACGAAAAATGGATTATTGAACTGGCTTTCCCCTTCGATGTACTGGAAGAGTGGGGATCTAAGCCGACAGACGGCAGGCAATGGAGAATTAATTTTTCGAGGGTTAACTGGATAAGCTCTGCTATAAACGGGGTATATAAAAAAGACATTGACCCGGCGACCGGAAAAACCTACCCCGAATATAACTGGGTATGGTCGCCACAGGGTATAATAAATATGCATGCTCCTGAAACATGGGGATATATGCAATTTTCTGATATTATTGCAGGCCAGGGCACCACGGAATTTGTTAAAAATCCAGATGAAGATATAAAATGGGTTCTCAGGCAACTGTACTATGCCCAGCGCAGGTATGCATCAGAGTATTCTGAATTTGCAGGTGATGTCAGGACACTGTCAGATTATGGGTTTAATTACGATACCAGGATCGATATTCTTATAAAACCTACGGGCTACGAAGCATATACTGAGTCGGCCAGTGGTGAAAACACCTGGGTTATCGATAATACCGGCCGGGTATATTCAATTAAAGGAAGAAAGCCCTGAGTTATTCCTGTTTCACTGTAGCCGGCTCTGCTTACAAACGAGTCTTTCGGCAGCCGGATAGGTGTAAGCATGACTAATTAAATACGAAACATAAAGCTGTCCACCCTGCCTTCCCATGCTCCATGCTCCATGCTCCATGCTCCATGCTCCATGCTCCATGCCTTTGTCCGCCGAAGTAATGTTGTTGATCAGGAGATCAACAACAACGAAGGTGGGCTCCATGCCCATTAACAAATCATTAACACTCTTATTAACAAAAGAATAGCCTGTATATTTGCAAATACGAATTGTTTCGTATATATTTGTTACGAAATCTTTCGTAATTACAATGAAGAAGAAAAATATCAGGCCAACTGACTCTGAGCTTGAGATACTCCAGGTACTATGGCATATGGGACCCTCAACTGTAAGAGAGGTAAATGACCTGGTAGGCAGGGATAAGGAAGTTGGCTATACCACTACCCTTAAGTTAATGCAGATAATGACAGAAAAAGGCTTGTTGAGCCGTGAAAAAGACTCAAGGACACATATATATACGCCAGTAAGCGATATGGACACTACCAGGGCTGAATTGCTTGACCGCTTTCTTAAATCAGCTTTCAGCGGTTCGGCCTCCAGCCTGGTAATGCAGGCACTGGGCAATCACAATGCCTCGGCCAGTGAACTACAGCAAATAAAGGCACTTATTGAACAACTTGAGAAGGACAATGGCGAACATGGTAAATAATATATCCGATAACCTGCTTTTCAGTATAGGATGGACAATTTTCCATTCCGTGTGGATAGGTGCAGTAATTTCCCTGCTCCTCTTCCTAATACTAACAGTTGGCAGAAGGTGGAATGCATCGGCCAGGTATATACTTTCGTACAGCGGACTCCTTATATTCTTTGCAGCCTGCACCTGGCTATTTTTTAAAACACTGTTTTCAGGCCAGGGAGCAGCATACCATGAAATATCTCATAATTATATAATTAATGGCATCAGCACAGCAGGAAGTATAAATTCAGGCGGCACATTTGCAGGTGAAGCAGAACTTTCAAAGGGTATTAGAGAAGGTATAATGCTACTGTTCGGCCGTTATTATTATATACTCGCAAGCGGCTGGTTGTCCGGAATATTAATACTTGCTCTAAGGTTTGCAGGAGGTGCTTATTATACACGCAGGATAAGGAAATCGGCCATTATGATAAGAAAGGCTGACCTGAATAAAATGCTAAACTCCTTAAAACTGAAGCTTGGAATAAGAAAGGTTGTCAGGCTCGCTGAATCAGCACTGGCTAAGACTCCGATGGTAATTGGCTCTCTTAAGCCCTATATTCTTATTCCACTGGGTAGTCTCACCGGGGTGCCGTCAGAGCAGCTTGAAACAATCCTGCTTCATGAACTGGCACATATCAGGCGAAATGATTTCTTTCTCAACCTTATACAGTCCTTTATCGAGATAGTAATGTTTTACCATCCGGCTACCTGGTGGATATCCTCAGTTATCAGAAAGGAGAGGGAATATTGCTGCGACAGTATTGTGTTAAATAACTCCGATGAAAAATTGAATTATATAAAAGCCTTGCTCCTGCTTAGCGAGAACAGGGAAAAACTGCCAGTATCTGCAGTTGCTGCAACAGGATCAAGCAATAATACCCTTGAACGAATAAAAATAATTGCAAACATGAAAAGAAAAAGATTAAGCAGAATGGATAAAACGGCATCAGCTCTTATGAGCCTGCTTGTTATTTTGGGAATAATGCTGGTAACAGGGTTCAGAGAACCTGCAGAAAAGGCAACAGTTATTACTGAAATTCCCGAATCGGTATCAGAACCTGCATATCCTGACAGTACCCCGGTACTGCTTGGCCAGCTTCGTGCCGTTCAGGATACCATACGCATAAGCGGGAGGGTTCACAGGGATTACCTGGACCCAACAGATAACAGGGAAAAAGAAGTTACACTAAGCTTTAAAAACGGAAAATTAACCGGGCTGATCATTGATGGTAAAACAATTCCTGAGTCAGAATATCATAAATATAATGACCTGGTAAACGAAACCAGGGAAGATCTTGCTGATGCTGAAGAAGATATGGCCGATGCACTGGAGGACATTGAGGAAAGTCTTTCAGAATTAAAGGAACTTGATGTAGAAAAGATGCAGGCAGAAATCCGGGAGGCTATGAAAGAAATTGAAGAACTGGATGTTGCTGAAATGCTAAGGGATATCGAAGAATCACTGCAGGATATAAAAGAATTTGACATGGACGAGATTAATGCAGACCTTGATGAAGCACTGATGGAAATTGATGAGTTTGAATTTGACATGCAGGATATAATGACAGACCTGAAGGATATAAAGGAAGGATTTCTTGATTTTGACCTGGAACATTTTGAGGAAGAAATGGCCCGGGCAATGGAAGAAATAAAAAATATCGACAAAGAAGAAATACGCAGGGAATTTGAGAGATCTCTCCAGGAGATGGAAGATATCGATTATGAAAAGATAAGAAAGGAGATGGAAGAGTCGATGAGTGAAATTGAAAAGTCGCTGAAAAACCTTGAAATAGATTACAGGAAATCAATGGAAGAATACAGGAAAGAAGTTGAAAACCATAAAAGAGAGTTTAAAAAGCAACTGGAAGAAGAAAAAAGAAAGGAGAAAGAGAAGAAAAACGGCTTACTTTAAAATATATGGTACCTGACCATAGTCCTCGCCTGCCCCTGAAGGAGCACTAAGGGACATTCATAACTACACTTTTTTTGATGTTGACCTCCGGGTCAGCATCTTTTTTTTGAGGTGTTCCTCATTCCTTTTTACTATTTTTAAAAGCTGGTAACTTCAAAAACAGAAAATGGTAATACTTGTTATATCCCTCTCATTTCTAATTGGAATAACATATTTAGTTTTTATCAGATTGTTCGACAGGTACGAGAAGGAATCACTTGTTAAGCTGATTATTGCATTTATAGCAGGCGGAATATTATCAGTACTTATTACAACGGTACTGTATTCAGGTGTTGTGGTTGAGGAGACTTTCCGGGATGCAATCCTGAAGGTTGGCACTATTGAGGAGCTCTCGAAAATGGCCGGATTTCTGATAATATTCCTGCTATTCAGAAAATCAATAAATGAGATTGTTGACGGATTGGTATATATTTCGGCGGTCGCATTGGGTTTTGCATGCATAGAAAACGTATTTTATGCCCTTGGTTCCCAGGTTCCTGTCAGCCTTCTCCTTCAAAGATCGGTTTTTGCGGTGGCCGGACATGTGTCTTTTGCAGGCTATATGGGCATTGCTCTTTTTATCCATTTTAAAAGAAGAAGGAACTTTATCGGAATAATACTATCCTTTATTCTGGCCGCTCTAGCACACGGGCTGTACGATGCCGTGCTCTTCGAGGCAAGGCTTAACGAACTGTTTCACTATCTGTTTATATTAATTATTGTAGCACATGTTTTCCTGTTCAGGACGGTAATGAGTTTCTCCAGGTTTAAGCCGGTGGTGAACGAAGACTTCTTCGAAAAATCTGCAGAGAAGGAACAACTTTATTGTGTAAACTGTGAGCGGACAAAAGAGATTACACCTCTGCGTTTCAACAAAATCAGGGCATATGAATGTGATAGTTGCAAAAGTCTGAACTTTGACTTTAAGAACTGGCTGAGAATAAACAATTATTTCAGGCCTTTAATTAACTCAAAACGATACGGCAGGTTTCTTAATTCTGAATTTTCGGGAAGAGGAATCATTGAAATGGTCCCGGGATCAAATATACTTTTCGATACTGATAAGAAGATTATAGCCACCCGGAAAGATTCGCTCAGGATATGGATAAATACTCACAACCATATGGACCAGGCCTATGTATTCAGCATTCCGCTTTTGGGCATACTCCTCAAATACCTGGGTCTAAGACACCTGTTTAACCAGGATACAATGTAATTTTTAAACCTCTTCAGGATATATGAAAAAAATATTGCTACCTCTTATAATACTGATGCTGGCATCCCCACTTATGTCTCAGAAATACAGTCCGGAGTGGGAATCACTCGATTCCCGGCCCATACCTGAATGGTTCCAGGATGCCAGGTTTGGAATTTTTATCCACTGGGGTGTTTATTCGGTACCGGCATACAGACCTCTTGAAACGGGCTTATATGCCTCTTATGCCGAATGGTACTATGCAAGGGTATATAAAAATGAAGCAAGCGGTGGAAAAGAGTTTCATGACAGCAACTACGGTCCTGATTTTGAATACAGGCAGTTCGGGCCAATGTTCAGGGCCGAACTCTGGGATCCGGGGCTCTGGGCTGAAATATTTAAAGCATCGGGTGCAAAATATGTTGTACTAAGCTCAAAGCATCACGATGGTTACTGCCTCTGGCCTACTAAGAGCCCCTATAAAAAAGACTGGAATTCAATGACGGTTGGGCCTCACAGGGATATTGTGGGAGAACTCACTAATGCTGTAAGGGCACAGGGAATGAAAATGGGGCTCTATTATTCTATTATTGAATGGGAAAGCACTAAAACAGGCAGAACTGAATCGGGGTATTTCCTTCCCGCTGACCATATTGAAAAGTATAAAATCCCGGATGAGGAATATGTTGACAGACACCTTATCCCGCAATTAAAAGAACTGGTTACTAATTATAAACCCTCGCTCCTTTTTGCTGATGGCGGAGAATGGGATTATGATGATGAATACTGGAAATCAAGGCTTTTTCTTTCCTGGCTCTATAATGAATCGCCTGTGAAAGATGAAATTGTTGTAAATGATCGCTTTGCAAAAGGAATGCCCGGGAAACACGGGGATTATTTCTCGAGCGAATACCAGGACGCAGATATTGACCAGCAGCATCCCTGGGAAGAAAGCAGGGGAATTGGGGGGTCGTATGGCTATAACAGGGCCGAGAATCTTGACGATTACAGTAGCTCGAAAGAGCTCATCCACGAGCTGATTGACATTGTCAGCCGTGGAGGAAACCTTCTGCTGAATGTTGGTCCCACCTCTGACGGAAGAATACCGGTAATACAACAGCAGCGCCTGAAAGATATAGGCAGCTGGCTTGGTGTTAATGGCGAAGCTATTTACGGAACACGCAGGAGCAATATCAAAGCGGATAGCGAAAGCGGCATCTATTTCACTAAAAAAGAAAACTATTTGTACCTGATATTCACTAAATGGCCCGATGATACTATTGAAATAAATGCAGAACATCTTTTAGCTGTAAAATCTGTTTCATTCCTGGGCTCTGATACTAAGGTAGAATTCGAAAGAGATATAAATTCACTGGTAATCCGGGTTCCGCAACTAAACTATAACGATTTACCATGCCAGGATGCCTGGGTATTAAAAATCGAAACAGAAGAATAGCATGATATAAGTCTATTTAAATGGGCATAAAAGCATATAAATTTGTACAAATTTATACAGGATGACAGAGAGCAATAAAATATTCAGGTATGGTGAAGAATACCTTACTGCAGGAAAGGCACTTGCAATAGCGAGATCGGAGCTAAAAGGCAGAATAAGCGAAGAAAGAAAGATAGCAATAAGGAAAAGCGCAGAGATAGTGGCAAATATTGCTAAGGGGAATAAGGCTGTTTATGGTATTAACACCGGCTTTGGTCCTCTTTGCACCACTATGATTTCGAAAGACGAGACCAGGGTTTTGCAGGAAAATATTCTTAAGAGCCACAGCGTAGGTACAGGAGAAGCTGTTTCTCCTGAGATCGCAAAACTAATGATGATTCTGAAAATGCATGCCCTGGCAAAAGCTTATTCTGGTATCAGGCCCGAAACACTGGAAAGAATCAACTGGCATATAGATAATAATATTATCCCCTGTGTGCCCGAACTGGGCTCGGTAGGAGCCTCAGGAGATCTTGCTCCCCTCGCCCACCTTTTCCTTCCCCTGATAGGATATGGAAAGGTATACTACCATGGAAGGCTGACGGATTCGGCAGAGATGCTGTCCGGAGAAGGACTGAAGGCTATTGAACTGGGACCCAAGGAAGGCCTGGCACTTATTAACGGAACCCAGTTTATGGCTTCATACGCTGTTGTAATAATAGAAAAAATGCATAACCTGCAACTAAATGCAGATATAGTTGGGGCAATGATGGTGGAAGGTCTGCTGGGTTCGGTTAAACCCTTCTCGCCTGAGTTACATAAGCTGCGGCCACACAGAGGCAGTATCCATGTTGCCAACACTATAAGGGAGTTCCTTAAGGATTCAGAGGTGGTTGCATCTCATACCAATTGTACCAGGGTACAGGATCCCTACTCGCTCAGGTGTATGCCGCAGGTACACGGAGCATCAAGAAATGCATGGTTGCACCTTAAAGAAACTATTGAGACTGAAATTAACTCGGTAACAGATAATCCCGTTATCTTCAGCGAGGAGCATACCATCAGCGGTGGCAATTTCCACGGGCAGCCAATCGCTCTTCCCCTTGACTATGCCTGCCTTGCAGCTTCTGAAATTGGAAATATCTCGGATCGCAGGATATATCTTTCGCTCGAAGGCGATACTCCGGGAGTCCCGAAACTGCTGATGAAGAATACCGGTATTAATTCGGGCTTTATGATTGTTCAATACACCTCGGCCGCACTGGCAAGCGAAAATAAAAGCCTGTGTTTCCCTGCAAGTGCTGACAGTATATCAACCTCGCTGGGACAGGAAGACCATGTAAGCATGGGGTCAATAAGTGCAAGAAAGACACTGCGGGTAGTAGATAACTGCGAAAGAATCCTTGGGATAGAGCTACTTTGTGCCGCCCAGGCACTCGACTATCACAGGCCACTGCAGTCAAGCAGGCTGATGAAACTTGTACACGAGCACATAAGGGAAACAATCCGGCATATTGAGAAAGATATTATCCTTGCCGACGAAATTGAAAAGGCTATCAGTATTATTAAAAGCGGGAAGCTGACCTGGCTTGTGATGAATTCAGGAGATCCGGTGCAAGACCTTTGCAGAAGCGATTATTTTGAGATATTTGAAAAGTTCTAGATTGAGAAAAATAAAAATAAGCTCCGGCCTATGGACATTAAAGCAATTCTTAATGATGAATACGGCTTAAAAGTAAAGGAAGTAAACGAACTGGTTGGGGATATAAACTACAGCACAAAAAAATTCTCCGTTTCTGGTTCAGATGGGAAAAGATATGTCCTGAGGATTTATACCGACAGCGAAGAACTTGAGCTGGCAAAGGAAGAAGTACTGGTTCTAGATAAAATCAGGGATAAGCTTCCATTTGAAGTTCCCCGGACAATCCCTGATAAAAATAATAAGTTGTTCAGCCCGGGCAACAGCCAATATTACAGGCTTACTTCATATATCGAAGGTATTTTTATGTCGGATGCTGAAATAAACAGTGATTTACGCTACGAGCTCGGGGAGCATGTTGCAGGTCTTCAGTCTGCATTGGCAGGAATAAAAAGCTATATCTATAAATCAAGGGAGTTATTCTGGGATTTGCAGTATACAGATACAAACTTTGAAAAGACTGAATATATTTCTGATCCTGTTGTAAGAAAAACAGTAAGGTATTTCTTTCAAAATTTCAGCTTCGATATATTACCGCTATTGAGAAAACAGAGAAGATCACTTATACATGGTGACCTTAACGGCGATAATATCCTTATTAACGGAAAACATATCACCGGTTTAATCGACTTTGGGGATATGTCGGAATCATATATTATTTGCGAAGTTGCCATTGCAGCGTGCTATGTAATGCTGAATTCAGATAAGCCATTCAGCGACGTTCTTACCTTTATTCGGGGCTTCAATTCAAAGCTTGAATTATCGACCGATGAACTTCGTTTGCTGCCAACCCTTATTGCCTGCCGGCTGGGCATCTCTGTATGTAATTCAGCAGAGAAAAAAGCGCTGGGATCTGCAGAAGCCTATACTCTTATCAGCGAGGATGCAGCTTCACGACTTCTTAAAGATTGGCCCAAAACAGGAATACCCGCTTTTATCATGGCACTGCTAAAGGCCTGTGGAAAAGGGGCAGAAGAAGAAAAAATTGATACCAACAGGGCAATAGACCGCAGAAACATGTTTATCAGCAAGGCCTTATCGCTGAGTTATTCGTCACCAATATACATGCATAGCGCTCTGTTCCAGTATATGTATGATATGCAGTCGAACAGCTACCTCGATGCATATAATAATATCCCTCACATAGGTCACTCCCACCCTGCTGTTTCAGATGCAATCCAGAAACAGGCAAGGAAATTAAACACTAACACAAGATATCTTTATGATTCGCTGGCTGATTACAGTGAACAGCTGCTTGGCAAATTCCCTGCAAAGCTTAACAGGATTTTTTATGTCAATTCAGGCAGTGCTGCCTCCGACCTTGCGGTAAGACTGGCGAGGAACTATACAGGACTGAGCTCACTGCTTGTTATGGAGCATGGCTACCATGGTAATACTACAACCGGTATCTCAATAAGCTCCTATAAATTTGACGGCAAAGGGGGTATGGGTATTCCGGGCGACATTACACGCCTTTCTCTTCCAAATCTGTACCGTGGCAGGTACCTTAATAAGGATATGTACGTACAGGAAGCCCTGGGGCAGATTGATAAACTCAGGACCGGAGGTATTGTTCCGGCTGCTTTAATTGCTGAGCCAATCTCAGGTTGTGGCGGCCAGGTTCCGCTGGCACCGGGCTACCTGAATGATCTGAGTTCTGCCTTAAAAGATGCTCCAACCCTGTTAGTTTCGGATGAAGTACAGGTAGGATTCGGAAGACTCGGAAGGTGGTTCTGGGGCTTCGAGATGCACGGCATAGTGCCCGATTTAGTAATCCTTGGAAAACCTATGGGAAATGGACACCCAATAGGCGCAGTAGTGACTACCCGGGAAATTGCTGATGCCTTTGCCACAGGAATGGAATTCTTCAGTTCCTTTGGAGGAAACCCGGTATCGTGCGAGGCAGCCAGTGCCGTGCTCAGGGTAATTGAAGAAGAGAAGCTCCAGGAAAATGCCATACATACAGGTACTTACTACCTTGACAGCCTGAGAGAACTGCAAAAAATATACCCGCTAATTGGAGATGTAAGAGGCGAAGGCCTCTTTATCGGCATCGAGTTTACAATGCAGGATGGATCGCCGGGCACGGAGTTAGCAAAGCTGGTAAAAAACAGGCTGAAGGAAAAGTTTATTTTGACAGGAACCGACGGCCCTTATGACAATGTTATTAAATCAAAACCACCACTTTGCTTCAACAAGGATAACGTGGACAGGGTGATTGATAATATTGATACAATACTAAAGCAATATTCTGCTTAAACTCTATTAAAAGAGAGCATATTTCTCTGTTAGCCTGCCCTGGTACCATAATTTTTCCGCTTACTTTTTTCACAAGTGGTATTTACAAGTAAACAGCCACTGCCTGTGATCATCACAACATGGGGTGACTGTTGCTCTCAAAGCCCGCACACAAGCTCTTTGTTAATATTACAATAGTGTATACAATTCTTAGTTAACAAAACGTTTTCTCAGAAAGAATGGAATTTTTAACAATTAAAAAGGCAGCTATAGAATAAATAGTATGTCCTTATTCAAAGTAATGCCATGAATATAAGTAACGAGCTTAGCAGAAGTAAAAACAGGAACCCGGACCAGGGCTCAAAAATACTCTGGTGGTTCTCAACAGCGATACCAGAATCGATACAACACAGTGAATCTGACCGGTACAGGGCAAAAATAATTGGATTGGGTGTGATGTTTACATGGATATATGCAAGTATAGCATGGATATATCTCTGGTCAACAACTATCGGGTCGCCTCTTGTTTATATAAGCCTGGGACTTTTTATTGGCTTTGGAATACTTACTATCGACCGGATGCTGATAGCGTCAATAAGCAAATACAGGAAAAACTTTATTGCCATAGCACTCAGGGGGGTACTTGCATTATTCCTGGGAGCTTTTATTGCCCAGCCACTGATACTGTGGATGTTTAACCAGGATATCGATACGGAAATAGCTATCCTCCAGGAAGATAAAGTACGGGAAAAACAATCAAAACTTGAAGATCTTTACATAGCTGATAAAGCTTATATCGGCTTACGCCTGTCAGAGATAGCAGACGAAAAGAACAGGGCATCAGAGGCAATTCAGGTTGCCGAAAAGGAATTCCTTGCAGAGATTGACGGAACGGGCGGATCAATGCGCTATGGGATAGCAGGTGTTGCAGCCCGGAAGGAGCTTGCTTTAAACAGGGCTAAATCTGAATATAATCAGAACCTGGGGGCATGGACTTCTGAATCCGACTCTCTAAGCACGCGTTTAACTGATATTAATAGCACTATTAATAAACAGCTCGCAGGGTTCAGGGAAAAAGATCTTAATTCAGGCTTCCTGATCAGGGTTGAGGCATTGATGAGCCTTTTTGAGAAAGACAGTACAGGAGCGCTTAAGAAAAGATATTACCTTATACTTATGATACTTGTAATTTTCGAACTGATTCCAATAATTAGCAAATTGTTCCTGCAGACAGGATCGTATGATGACAGGGTAAAAATTCGTGACGAAATGGAGATTGAGATAGCTGCTTCGGGCGGAAAACATGAATATGAACTGAAACAACAATATAACAGGCTCGCCAGGGATGCTGATATGGAACTCCTTGAGATCTTATTCTCAGAAATTAAGGAGCAACGGATAAGCAGGATAAATGGTAATGTAAAAAAATGGGAAAAAGAGCAGATTGCGACTTTTGATCAATTATGGGAAAAAGTTAAATCAGACATTCTCACCCGCCAGGAAAACTAAAAATAAAAACCCCCGAACAGGCAAGCCTGGACGGGGGAACTAAACATGTATCTTAACTATTTCCTGTAAGCTAAAATTATCCTGCTGTTACATCAAATGCAACAGTACCTTTGTCACCCTGACGGGTTTCAAATTCTACTTCCTGACCTTCTTCAAGTCGTGTTAAAGAAGCTGACAAACCTGTACGGTGTACAAAGATATCACCTTCTTCGGTTTCGATAAAGCCATATCCTTTAACTTCATCGTACCATTTTACTTTTCCTTTTTTCATCGGATTAAAACTATCGGTTATTGCTAAAGTTGTCGTTTCTGGGCCTTGCCTCATTAACGGTAATCTCCCTGTTATCAACGGTCTTGCCGTTCAGGTTCTCAATGGCAGTTTTTGCTTCGCTATCATTTTCCATAACAACAAATCCAAAACCTTTGCTTCTGCCTGAATACTTATCTGTAATAATTTTTACAGATTCAATTTCACCATATTCTCCGAAGATTGATTTAAGATCTTCTTCTCCGGTTGAATAAGGTAAGTTACCTACATAAATGTTCACGAAAAAATGTTTTAGTTAATAAATAATTATTTTACTCTCGCAGTGCAATCCTGTTAATTCGGATGGCAGATAAAGAGGACTTAAATCCAGATTAAATTAAGGGTGAAATAAACATGGGCCTATTACTCTTCCAACAGTCTAAATTTAAAATCAGTACAAATGTACTATAAATAATTGATTTATACCATAAATAAGATAATCAGAATTAATTTTTTATTGCCTCAGGGATATTTATGCTGCAATTAAACTAAATCTTTGTTAAATTTGTTAGTGTCGTAACTCAGAAGTTCCTGAACCTAAGTATACATATTATGAATAAATTTCTTATCGCAGGCATATTATTTTTTATCACAGTTGCAATCTCCCTGGGACAGACAAAACAGGCCAGTAAATCTGCTGTTTTAAGAAATGGTAAACACTCGGTGGAACTGATTAACGGACTTAATATAGTGCTGGATTTCAGAATAAATGACGATATGCAATATCTGTGGGTTGAAGGAAGTACCAAAAATAATCCCTTGTTTATCACTGAATATATACCACTTACCAATCCTGAGGCTATTGGAATTGAGATAGGGAAAAGTTATAAACTGGATAATCTTTTCGCATCCATCGAATACAAAATTCTGGAAATAGAAGATAATAAAGTTACACGTATCTGGTACAGGGTTGTAGCCCTGAGTGATAAATTGCCCGAAGAGGCATGGATTTAGGATAAGTATATCCTCTTATCACAACCCGGAACAATGAATCTCAACAAGAAAGGCACAATGAAAGCTGTTACCCAGGAGGGCCCGGGAGGAAAATTAACTGTCTCGGATATTGATGTTCCTGTACCGGGAAAGGGAGAAGTGCTGGTAAAAATGAAATACGCCCCGATTAATCCATCAGATATCAGCCAGGTAAACGGAACCTTTGCTCCCTATCCTGCTTATCCCTTCACCCCTGGCATAGAAGGATCGGGAGTGGTAGTCGAAACAGGTAAAGGTATTATTGCCTCGCTCAGGTCAGGTAAAAGTGTTGCATGTTCTTCTAAATTCGGAAAGGGAGGCACCTGGGCTGAATACATGGTAACAGATGCAACAAGATGTGTTCCGCTGCCAAAGAGGGTGCCCTTTAATAAGGCTTCAATGTTTTTTGTTAACCCCATGACTGCACTTTCCTTTATTGAGCTGGCAAAGAAAGGCAGGCATTCGGCAATAGTTAATAATGCAGCGGCCAGTGCACTTGGCCAGATGTTACAAAGGCTATGCACTAAAAATAATATTACTCTTATTAATATAGTAAGGAAGGAATCTCAAAAAGCCCTGCTTGAAGAATCGGGGGCAGAATATATTCTGAACAGTTCTGAAGCCGGTTTTAAGGAAGAACTGGGTAATTTAACAGCCACACTGGGTGCAAAACTGTTTTTTGATGCAGTAGGCGGAGAACAAAGCAGCTTGTTTGCACAAATATCGCCCCCGGGCAGCAGGATTATTCTTTACGCCATGCTTTCAGAGCAGGCATTTACCCTTGATTCAAGAACTCTTCTCCAGTATGGAAAACAAATAGATGGATTTTCGCTTCCACTGTATAATAACACTAAAAGTACACTTGCCCTGCTAAGAACCACTGCAAAGATAAAAAAGCTTATCAGCGATGACCTTAACTCAAAAATAAAGGCCGAGTATCCCCTCGCAGATATTGAAAAAGCCATAAGCGCATATAAGGCAGAAATGACAGGAGGGAAAATCCTGCTCAGGTTCTGAAGTTCAAAACATAGCCCTCATGAAAAAGAAGATTATTATTTCACTTATTATCACAGCCTCAATTATTACTGCCTGCAGGCAGCATGCACCAACTGTTAAACCAGGAGATGGAACAGATCCCCTTTCGATGGCAATTTTATTCCAGTATTACTCTTCAGAGTACAAAGCACTTGCATGCCAGGCATATAATAGTGGTAAAGACTACCTGGCACTTATAGCCTCCGGAAATAAAGCATCTGAACTGGCAGTAGTGGTAGATATAGACGAAACTGTTCTTGATAACAGTCCTTACCAGGCACGGGCGATTGTAGACGGCTTCTCCTATCCGGAGTTCTGGAACGAATGGTGCAGGCTGGCTGAAGCAAAACCTGTTCCAGGCTCGCTCGATTTCCTGGATTTTGCCGATTCGCTCGGATTCAGGATATTCTATATCAGCAACAGGAAAAAAGATTTTGTTCTTGATGCCACATTACAGAACCTCAGAAATGAAGGCTTTCCCCAGGTATCAGAAGAAACAGTCCTGCTCAGGGAAGAAGAAAGTGAAGCAAACCCGAATCCCCCGGATAAGGAAGCACGCAGAAACATGGTCCGCAGCAAGGGCCTGGAGATTATTCTGCTGGCAGGCGACAACCTGGGCGATTTTTTCAGCGATACCGGTAAACAGGCAACGAGAGACAGTCTGGTTTTCAGCAATAAATCACTTTTCGGAAAAACCTACCTCGTTTTGCCCAATCCCATGTATGGCAACTGGCCCGCATCAATAGGTCTTACAGGCCCGGCCGATTCCATTATGGCAAGGCTGAAGGAAATGTCGTTTTAAGAAAGCAGACTGCCGGAAGATAATTATTGATATATTTACAGGGTGGAGAAAACCAGAGTACGTAAAAAGACCCTTTACCTATGGATAACAATAGTAGTTGCTGTCCTGGTATTGTATTTTATAAATAAAGACCTCTTCGACATAACTTTTCTAAAGGATTATGTAAAAGATCACAGGGCCCTTGTTATTACGGTTTACCTCGTAATCCTTACCCTGATCGGACTCACTTTCATACCCTCGACACCCTTTGCCGTTGCCGGCGTTTTACTATTTAATCCCCTTGAAGCTTATGTAATTAACCTTGTAGGAATAATTACATCGTCTGTTATCGTTTATTACTTCACCAGGTACCTCAGGCTCGACAAATGGATAGAGGCCAAATACCCCGAAAAGATAGAAAAAATAAAAAAGGCATTGCGGAGAAAAGAACTACCTATTATTGCAGGATGGAGCTTTTTCCCTGTGGTACCAACCGATCTTATTATATATGTGAGCAGCAGCCTCAGGATTCCTTACTGGAAATGCGTTATCGGAATAATTATTGGCGAAGGTACGCTGAATGCATTCTATATCTTTTCTCTTGACTTTTTCCTGTAAGCAGACACGGGGGGAAAAAGTTAACAATCAGATAAAACACAATTAACAATAACTTAATTTTACAGAAGCTTATCTTTTGTCAATATTATTACATTTGAGCCGGCAAATCAACATATCGGTCATTTAATTGGCCGGTAATATATATTATTGACATGAGGAGAAATCTTTTATTGCTTACCTTTCTTCTGCTTGCAGCAAAAATCTATTCCCAGAACAATGCCGGCAGCATCAATTCCTTAATCTCCAACACAAGCATATCAGGCCAGTGGTTCCTGGGACTAAGCTATGACACTGACGCAGAAATTAGTTCCTTTAACCTTAAAAGGGGCTATTTTACTATTAAAACAAAGCTCAGCGATGTACTGTCGGTGCGCTATACCCAGGACATTACCACAGACAGGGAAGGTAGTGATATTGGAAATGTTGAGATGAGGTTAAAGTATCTTTATCTCAAACTGGATATGAAAAATATTGAAGCACTTAGGAATACATATTTCGAGTTCGGAATGGTGCATAGGCCCTGGCTTGACTTTGAGCAGAAACTTAACGGTTATCGTGTTCAGGGTAAGATGTTTACCGACAGGTACAACCTGACAACATCGGCCGATTTTGGAATTACCTATGAGGGTCTGCTGGGTGGTGAAATTGATCGTGATTACCAGGAAAATGTAAGTAAGGATTACCCCGGCAGGCTTGGGAGTTTCGCAATAGGTGTTTTTAACGGAGGAGGATATCACGCCCTTGAAAAAAACAACAACAAGGTTCTTGAAGGCAGATTAACACTCAGACCATTGCCCGAATTAGTGCCTGGTGTACAATTATCATATAGTTTCTCGTATGGAAAAACTAACACTGTGCTGAGTAACGGCGACTACAGCTTAAACCTCCTGTACCTGTCGACCCAGAGCAGGTATCACAAACTGATGGGAACCTGGTATACGGGTAAAGGAAGTTATGACGATGATTATATGGACCAGGACGGGTTTTCATATAAGAATGACGGTTATTCAGTTTTTGCTGAGATATTTATCCCGGAAACAGGATTATCACTGTTCTCCCGCTATGATAAATTCATTTCGCACCAGGAAAGCGATGTTGAACAGGATACTTTTATTTCAGGACTAACATATACTTTTATTAAAAACAAGGTTCTGATACACTATGATCAGAATAAGAAGAATGAGCAGCTGGTGAGAACAGTGGAACTGGCCCTGGAAATAAACTTCTGAGAATTAATTATAAATCAGGAATTCAGAATACTTAGAAATTCCTCCGAGCTTTTTACAGTATAAATATTCGTACTTCTGTGTCCGGCAGCAAGCTCAGCCATCTGGCCGGTAAGTATTACCTTCTTTTCTTTAAATACTTCTGATATTTTTGATACATAATCACTGTCTGCCCCACCCAATGATGACAGTGTCCCGGTCACAATAATATCAGCATTCCAAACTCTGTCAGAATATACAACAGATTCAAAAGGAGTAAGCTGGCCGAGATAAAGCACCTCATGACCATTCTGCTTTGCCAGGTAGCTGTAATAAAGGAGACCTATCTCGTGTAATTCTTTCTCTGGCAGATACATCAGTACTTTCTTACCGCCGGCAACTTCCGGAAGGTTCTGACCATCAATCGAAGAAATAATTTTCTGACGAATAATATTTGAAATAAAATGCTCCTGGGCAGGATTAACTGAGCCCGTTTGCCAGAGCACACCTGTTTTTTTCAGGAAAGGAAAAACAATATTTGTAAAAGTGTTTTCAAAGCCGGTACTTACAATCAAACGTGATAGTAGGTCGTTGAATGTTTTTTCGTCAAGTTCCAGCATTGCTACAACAAGGGCATCAATCTGGGTTTCCCATTTACTGATATCCCTCGAAATATCTTCAACCCCTTTCTTTATTTCTATGTCAGTAAGTGAGGCAATCTTTGATATCTTTAAACCATTACGGTTCAGTATTGAAACATTTATAATCTTCTTTAAATCGCTGTCATCATATCTTCTCCTGTTGGTATCCGTACGTGATGGCTTTATAATACCATACCTCTTTTCCCATATCCTCAGTGTATGCGCCAGTATTCCCGATAACATCTCAAGGTCTTTAATAGTATATTCAGCCATGCTTACTTAATTTATGTTTCAAAGATATTAAATATTATTAAACAAAAAGAGCAGGGCACGTATTAATGTGCCTCTGCCCTCCTGTTTTGTTAAACTACTATTTTGCCGGAGGAAGTAAAACCTTGTCAATTACATGTATTACTCCGTTTGTACCCAGAATGTTAACTCCGCTTACGTTAGCATCTGTGGTGCTTCCGCCATCACTGATTGATACACCTGATCCGCTTACATTAATTGTGAACTGAGCTCCACCCACTGTAGCCGGCATAAGCTGATCTTCAAGGTCGGTAGAGAATGCCCTTAAACCAAGTACATGGTATAGCAGAACTGCTTCAAGAAGTGCATCGTCAACCTCTGCCGGTCCCTGTAAGTTACCAAGAGCTGCATAGAGTGCATCGAAAGCAGCGTTAGTTGGTGCGAAAACTGTAAAAGGTCCTTCTCCCTGCAGGGTACTAACCAGTCCGGCCTCTGTAAGAGCCGCAGCAAGTTGTGAAAAACCACCTGCAATTGCAATAGCAACTATATCCTGGCTTGGGGGTATAAGTGTCCTGTTAATTACGTGAACCACATTGCTTATAGCTGCTTTTGAACCTGAGGCTTCAGGATCAATATCAACACCGGTAACCTGTGTATTTCCGTTGATAAATACTCCGTCACCTTTATTAGTCAGGTAAAAATCAGATCCTCCAAAGGTGCTTATCGCTGCAGGTGCTGCAACAGTTGTAGCAGGTAAGCTGCTGCTCATAACTACACCCTGAACAAGATGGTAAGTAAGAACTGCATCAAGAGTTGCCTGGTCAGGCAGTTCGTTTATACCTGCTGCTGTAAAAGCATCATTTGTGGGTGCAAACAGAGTAAAGCCTTCGGCTGCCAGAAGAGCATCAAGTATTGCAGGGCTGGCTGCCTTAACAGCTGCAACAAGCGTTGTAAAGTTCTTATTGAAATATGCAGGCTCAACTATAGTATTTACAAACATAGCAGATGAAGGAGGAACAAGAACATTATCCATTATATGAACAACACCATTACTTGTCATTACATCGGCAGTGTTAATAGCTGCACCACTTATAGTAAATGAATCACCAGCTGCGGCTACCATGATATCTTCACCATTCAGTGATGTTGCAGTTAAGCCATCACTAAGATTTGCAGCATACACTTCGCTTGCAAGAACATGGTATTGAAGAACTGAAAGAAGAACGTCTTCAGGGATGTCATCAGCAGAAGTTTGTCCAATTACTCCAAGTAACTCTGCAAATGCAGCATTGGTAGGAGCAAAAACTGTGAATGTACCTGTTTCATCACTCAGTGCATCAACCACAGCAGGATATTTCTCCAGCAGCGATACAAGGATTGAAAGATCAGCTGTTGCTGCAGCCGTTTCAACTATATTCTTTGCTGGAAGAATCACTGCATCAATTGTGTGTATAGTACCATTAGTTGCCATTACATCATAAGGATTTATGATTGATGCACCGTCGATAGTTAAGGCAGAAGCATCAATAGAGGCATACTTACCCGAAAGCATTTCAAACTCACCTGTACTCAGATCACCGGAAGTAATATTTCCTGATATTACATGATAAAGTAAAATTTTATCAAGGTCTGCAACCATATCTACATTAGCGGCAGTAATACCGGCTGCTGCAAAAGCTGCATCTGTTGGAGCAAATACCGTAAAAGGTCCGGCAGCCTTAAGGGCATCAACAAGGTTAGCCTCTATCACGGCAGCTGCCAGTGTGTTATAACCATAAAACTGTGCCGATGTAACCAGGTCAAAAGCAGGTATTAATACACCATTTATGGTATGAATAGTACCGTTTGTAGCTACTACATCATAAGGCGAAGCAATTGAAATACCGTTAACTGTTAAGGCACCGGCATCAATAGATATATCCTGTGAATTAAGAGTTGTTACATCTGATGTGGTCAGATCGCCCGAAGTAACATTTCCTGATAATACATGGTAAAGCAATATCTCAGCCAGACCAGGAGTATCGCCAATATTTTCTGCTGTTATCCCTGCAGCGTTGAAAGCTGCGTCTGTTGGAGCAAAAACAGTAAAGGGTCCCTGTCCCTGCAGATCATCATCAAGACCAGCAGCTACCAGACCGGCAGCAAGAACATTGTAACCTGCATCAATAGCGGTTTGAACAATATTCTTAGGAGGCATCAATACTCCGTTAATTGAATGAATTACACCATTACTTCCTTCAAGATCGAAGGGCGATATTATGCTGATTCCGTTTACTGTAAGTGCCATGGCATCTACATCAGTTGTAGCACCACTTAACATTGTCAGTTCACCACTGTTAAGGTCGCCCGACATAAGTTTACCTGCTACCACATGATATTTAAGTATGTTTTCCAGGCCTTCTACCTGGCCAACATTCGATGCGGTAATACCTGCAGCATTAAATGCAGCATCGGTAGGCGCAAAAACCGTAAAGGGTCCTACACCTTCGAGATCGTCAACAAGACCTGCGTTTGTAAGAGCCGCAGCCAGAACATTATAACCATTTTCAACTGCTATGTCAACAATGGTTTTAGGATCTTCTTCATCTTTTTCGCAAGCTGTGAAAATCAAAGCTGCGCTAATAAGAACACCTGTTATAACCAGATTAAGTTTTTTCATGATCGCTTTGTTTAAGTTTATATTTTGAATGTTAAACAGTATAGGTAAGCATATTGTTTAATTATTTATTCTTTTATTTAAACATATATTTTATACCCTGCTCCCTGATGCCCATAAGATGCAGGTCCCAGGTCAAAAAAAAATTGATCTTTTGTTCAATATTTTTTAACTTTACTAAGAATAATGTCCGGAAAAATAATCTCTGGCCATATCCCGGGGGGGGGCTTTTTCCGCATAATCAATATTAACATGAATATATTTGTAGCAAATCTTTCATTCCAGACAAAAGAAGAGGAGTTAAAGAAACTCTTTGAAGATTTTGGAGAAGTTGAATCAGTTAAAATAATTACTGACCGCTATTCAGACAGGTCGAAAGGTTACGGTTTTGTTGAGATGCCAGTGGAAGAAGAAGCAATTAAAGCTATTGAGAGCCTGAATGAAAAAGAAATGAACGGCAGGAATATTGTTGTTAAAAAGGCTAATCCCAGGAATGATTAATACGGGACCGGCCTTGCCCTGCTTACGGAAAATCAAATACCTGTAATTAATCCCCTTAAAAATTTATTAAGGGCAGGTGTATATTATATTTGTTGATTAAACATATAATAAATATACAGACCTTACCACATGTTTAAACATATAATATATTCCCTGCTGCTTTTTGCAGCAGCTGCAGCATTCCTTGGATCATGCCGACAGCCCGATCATGGTTTGCAGGCTATTGATTATGTTAATCCAATGATTGGTACCGGAGGAATAGGTCACACATTCCCCGGTGCAACCATTCCCTTCGGAATGATCCAGTTAAGCCCGAGCAATGATTTTAAAGACTGGAACTGGTGCTCGGGATATCATTATTCGGATTCAATACTAAAGGGTTTTGCCCATAATCATATCAGCGGTCCCGGACTTGCCGGCCTGGGGGATATACTTTTTATGCCAGGCAGCGGAAAGATTTTAACTGAACCAGGCTCTGAAGAAGATCCTGAATCAGGATACCGCTCCAGGTTTTCTCACGATCATGAAACTGCCTTACCCGGCTATTATGCAGTTCACCTCGATGATTATAATATCGATGTGGAACTTACCTGCACTGACAGGGTTGGATTCCACAGGTATACATTTTTAAATAAGGGACCTGCAAATATAATTATCGATCCTACGCACCGGATTATGGAATCGCTCTATGAAACTGAAATTGAATTTGTGGGAGATTCTGAGATAAGGGGATATAAATATTCAGACGGTGAGGCCGGTTTGAGAAAAGTATACTTCCATGCAGTATTTTCTGAACCTTTCAGCTCAAAGGGTATTATAGCAGATGGCAGAGCCGCAGGGACTGAAAAAGCGAGGTCGGTTGAGACAAAGGCCTATGTTGTATATGACTGCGATTCTGTTCTTGTTGTTAGTGTAAAGGTAGGATTATCCTTTGTGAGCTACCAGGGAGCAAAGCTCAACCTGGAAACAGAAGCAGCCGGCCTGGAATTCTATGATGCAAGGGAAAAGGCATATGAAACCTGGAATAATGTGCTTAAACGGATCGAGGTGAAATCGGATAACGAGGATTATCTTAAAAACTTCTACACGGCGGTCTACCATGCCTTCCAGTCGCCAAATATTATCTCCGACACAGATGGTAAGTATTTTGTGGAAGGTAAAATATATAATTCGGATATACCACAATATTCAAGATACTCGACATGGGATACATACAGGGCTCTACACCCCCTGTTTACACTAATTGAGCACAGCCGCAATGCTGAATTTGTAAACTCACTGGCCAGCAGGCACAGCCAGTCCGGTGTGGAGCTACCTGTATGGGAGCTTTGCGGACATGATAATGTCTGCATGCTTGGTTACTCACCTGCATCGGTAATGGCTGAAGCGATAGTCAAAGATCTGCCGGGAATTGATATTGAAAAAGCATATAATGCCATGAGGGCAGCTGCATTCAATGCAGACAAGGTAAGCCCGAACAGCGGAGTCAGCGGCATAGCTGAATATATACAAACAGGTTTTGTGCCGGCAGAAATAAAACAGAGTGTGTCAAAAACCACAGAGTATGGCTACCACGACTGGGCTATTGCCATGGTCGCCAGGAAACTGGGCAGAACAGAAGACTACGAGTTATTCAGGAACAGATCCTATGGCTTTAAAAGACTCTTCAACAGCGAGAAGTCATATATCTGGCCAATGTCAGGCACAGGTGAGTGGGAAGAAATAGATATGACAGTATGGGACGAGCTGATAACACATTATATTTCAGGCAATATATGGGGATATTCCAGTTATGCTCCCCATGCCATGCCAGAGCTGATTAAGCTTTATGGAGGACATTCCGGCTATGCAGAGTGGCTGGACGGGGTTGTTTCAGACAGCTCAGCAATAGGTGGATCGCAGCATGTCGACATTTCCGGTTTTATTGGCAAGTACGGGCATGGAGACGAGCCCTCCCACCAGATGGCCTACCTTTATAATTATGCAGGCCAGCCCTGGAAAACACAGGAACTGGTGAGCAGGGTGCTTGAAACTATGTATAAACCAACTGTTGATGGCCTGGTGAACAATGATGATCTCGGGCAGATGTCGGCCTGGTATATATTCAGCTCCCTTGGGTTCTACCCGGTAAGCCCGGTCGACGAAGAATATATTATAGGTGCTCCGCTATTTGATAAGGCACAAATCAGGCTTTCAAATGGCAATAGTTTTGTAGTACTGGCTGCTAAGCAGAGTGCCAGAAATAAATATATTAAATGGGTAAAGCTGAACGGAACAAAACTTAAGAGCTCATATATTACCCATGATGAAATAATGAAGGGTGGTATCCTGAAGTTTAGAATGTCTGCAAAACCAAAAAAGTCGTGGGCAGTAAATACGGAAAACCTTCCGGGATTCTCAAACTTCGATCCGGGAGAGCTCGGAGGTGCGACAGCTACATTTACACCTTTTGAACGCGACAGGAGCAATGTAAGCGAGGGTCGGCGTGTAATAATACTTGAGTCAAATAACAGGGATTCGGAGATCCATTATACACTTGACGGATCAAGCCCTGATACAGGGGCAGCAGTTTTCGATAATAAAATCATTATTAATTCATCAGGCACCCTCAGGGCCAGGGCATATTCAGAGGGACTTAAGCCTGGTATCGAATTCTCAAAAGAGTACTATATCACAGACAGCCTTTACCTGGAGCCAGGCTATCCTATCTTACTTATGGAGACAGAGCCGAAAGGTTACGGGGAGGGAAGACCAGGTTTGATTCTTGACAGGGAGCTTGGCTCTGAAGACTTCGGTGATGGTAAATGGATCGCCTTTGATGGTTCTGATATGGTGGCAATAATTGATTTTGGCAAAGCAGTCAGTTTGAACAATATAATGGTAGGATGCCTTACGGGTACAATATCATGGATATTCCCCCCATCCGGTATTGAGCTTTCTGTTTCAGACAATAATACGGATTACAGTAAGGTAGCAAAAAAAGACCTGGAAGTATTAACAGAACATACAGGACCACTTGTAAGACGTTATAAAATCAGTTTTGAACCTCAATATAACAGGTACTTAAAAATTCACCTTCTTAACTACGGGCCTATGCCCTACTGGCATGGAGCAGCAGGAAAAAAACCATGGGTCTTCGTTGATGAAATACTGATTAATACTAAATAGTCCGAATTCCTTTTATACAAAACTTTTCCATATCATCCTTGTTTAATTAATAAGACAGTTAATTAAATATATTAGAACATATGGAAGCAAAAGTGCTTGATAGTATAAAAGACAGGTGGAGTCCAAGGGCTTTCGGCGAAAGGACAATAGATGAGAGTCAGGTAACAATACTGCTCGAAGCTGCCAGGTGGGCACCTTCAAGTATGAATGAGCAACCCTGGCATTACTTTTATTCATTCAGGGGCGAAGCCGGCTTTGACAACATGCTCGAATGCCTTGTTCCGCAGAACAGGGAGTGGGCAAGAAAAGCAGCTGTGCTGTTTTTAAGCGTGGCAAAGAAAAGTTTCCGGTATAACTCTAAACCTAACCGTCATGCCCTTCATGATACGGGTGCGTCCAATTTCGCCATTGCCATCCAGGCAGCCTCACTGGGCATGCAGGCACACCAGATGGGAGGTTTCAGCATGGAAAAAACCCTTGAGGTTTTTAAGCTCTCTCCCGATGAATATGAACCTGTGAGTTTTATTGCAGCAGGCTACCCGGGAAAAGCTGAAGACCTGAGTGAAGAATTAAAGAAACGTGAGCTTGCGCCTCGCCGGAGAAAAAGTCAGCAGGAAATCAGCACAAAATTTTAGTCGCAGATATAAGTACACATAGCAGTTACTTTACCCAATAAATAATTATCATGAATAATGCATTATATACTTACCCCCTGCCGGATAATGAACCGGTATTTGAATACCTGAAGGGCAGCAAGGAAAGAACTGACCTGGATAAGGAAATTAAGAGACAGGAAAACAATGAGATCGAGATTCCACTTATTATAAATGGTAAAGAGGTATTTACCGGAGATACCGGTAAAGTAAGATCTCCGCATAAGCACTCTAATGTTCTGGCTACTTACCATATGGCAGGTGCAAAAGAGGTAAAAATGGCCATTGAAGCCGCAAATAAGGCACACCAGCAGTGGGCTAACCTGCCATGGACGATAAGGGCTTCAATAATGCTTAAAGCAGCTGAACTTATTTCATCAAGGTACAGGGCACTGGTAAACGCATCTACAATGCTTGGCCAGAGCAAGAATATTTACCAGAGTGAGATAGATGCTGTATGCGAAACAATCGATTTTCTAAAATATAATGTTGCCTTCGCAGGAAATATTTACGAGAAACAGCCCAGGTCATCTGCCAACCAGTTGAACCGCATGGAATACAGGGCTCTTGAGGGCTTTATTTTTGCTGTCAGTCCCTTTAATTTCACCTCTATCTCGGCTAACCTGAATACGGCACCTGCCATGATGGGAAATACAACAGTTTGGAAACCTGCAACCACATCCCTGCTGTCTAATTATTATATGATGAAAATACTTATGGAAGCAGGATTACCTGATGGGGTAATAAATTTTATTCCCGGGAAAGGATCTCTGATTGGAGGAGAAGTATTGTCTTCAGCTGATATGGCCGGTGTACATTTTACCGGTTCGAATGCTACTTTTAATTCACTTTGGAGCCAGGTAGCTGAAAATCTTAGCATGTACAAATCCTACCCCAGGCTTGTGGGTGAAACTGGTGGTAAGGACTTTATTTTTGCACACCCATCAGCTGTTCCTGAAGAACTTGCATATAATGCAATCAGGGGGGCTTTTGAGTACCAGGGGCAGAAATGTTCTGCAGCTTCAAGAATGTACGTCCCCGAGTCTATATGGCCGGCAACAAAAAAGCTTATGACAGATATTGCATCAGAAATAAAGGTTGGTGATGTAAATGACCCGATGAATTTTATGAATGCCGTAATAGATGAAAGTGCATTTGACTCGATTGTTTCGTATATTGAATATGCACGTAACAGTAATGATGCCGAGATAATTAGCGGAGGCAGCTACGACAAATCCACTGGTTACTTTATTGATCCGACGATTATAGTTACCAGCGATCCTAAATTCAAAACCATGGAGGAAGAGATATTCGGACCTGTACTTACAATCTTCGTTTATAAAGACAGGGACATGGACGAAACCATTGAGCTCTGCAACACAACTTCACCCTTTGGTCTTACCGGTGCTGTATTCTCGCAGGACAGGATTGCTGCTTCCAGGATATGTAATAAACTCAGGTATGCAGCCGGCAATTTTTATATAAATGATAAACCTACAGGAGCTGTTGTAGGACTGCAGCCATTTGGCGGTTCCAGGGCTTCGGGTACCAACGATAAAGCCGGGGGAGTATTTAACCTGATCAGATGGGTAAGTCCCAGGACAATAAAGGAAACCTTTGTTCCTCTGAGGGAATACAGGTATCCCTATATGATGGATTAAAGAAGAAGGGCCCTGGGTGTCCCGTGCAGGCTGAGCAGACAGAGTGGCTGGAGTAAGCGGCATTCATTGTAATGTCACTCCGGAAACTATTGCTATATTTCGGAAAATTTTGCCCTATTAATATGTTTAAGAAACTCTGCTTAACTGTAATTGCATTTCTATTTACCATATCCCTGTCAGCCCGGGAGCCTGAAACACCATATATTATAGTTCTGGGTACAGCGCAGGATGGTGGCTACCCTCACCTGGGCTGCGAAAAGGAGTGTTGCAGGCTGGCCTGGAGCAATCCTGAGCTAAAACGCTTTGTGGTAGCTCTTGCCCTGGTCGACCCTGGCTCGGGCAGCTGGTATCTTTTCGAGGCCACTCCTGATATGAGCGAGCAGATACATTACTTCAGGGAACTAACCAATGCACGGTATAAGTACCTGCCTGATGCCATATTTGTGAGCCACGCTCACATTGGACACTATACGGGACTGATGGAACTGGGCAGGGAAGCAATGAATTCAGCCGGGGTTCCGGTATATGCCCTGCCGGGAATGAGCAACTTCCTTCGTAATAATGGTCCCTGGGATCAGCTGGTTAAATTACAGAATATTGATATTATTGATCTTAGCCCGGGATCGGTAATAGCCCTTGCAGATAATATTTCGGTCCAGGCATTTGAGGTTCCCCACAGGGACGAATATTCTGAAACTGCCGGGTACAGGATAGCTGCAGGAACAAAGAAATACCTCTTTATTCCCGATATCAATAAGTGGAAGGTATGGACCGGGGATATTATTTCCGTAGTAAGATCGGTGGACTATGCCTTTATTGACGGAACTTTCTATTCTGAGAATGAATTAGCGGGCAGAAGCATGGAAGAGATTCCCCATCCCTTTATTACAGAAACGATTCATCTTTTCGGAGATGAAAGTGACGAAACGAAAAGAAAAATTAACTTTATACATCTTAATCACAGTAATCCTGCCCTATACGATCAGAAAATCATTAAAAAGATTAATGAATCCGGATTCGGACTGGCAGAACAGGGAAGAAAATACTGGTAAAATTCTGATATGGATCCTGTATGGTTAATAGCTGCATTTGCCCTGGGCTTCGGACTTAGCCTTGTTGGACTTCCACCCATGGTGGGCTACCTCCTGGCAGGCTTCTTACTGAATATTTTCAATATAGAAGGTGGCACTTTCCTGGAGGTAATATCCGAACTGGGTGTTACACTGCTCCTGTTCACAATTGGTTTGAAACTGAAAATCAAGGACCTTGTACGACCAGAAGTAAGTGCCGGTGCACTGATCCAGATGGCAATAATAAGCTCTGTTTTCGGACTGGCGCTCTATCTTGCCGGTTTATCGGGAAAGGGAATATTCGAGGGCTTCGGCATCAGGGAAGCTGCACTTGTTGCATTCGCCCTGAGTTTCTCAAGCACAGTTTTTGCTGTGAAGGTTCTCGAAGAGAGAGCCGAGAGTAAATCCCTGCATGGGATAAGCGCAATAGGAATACTGGTAATCCAGGATATTATTGCTGTTATATTTATTGTTGCCAGTTCAGGCAAACTGCCTTCAATATGGGTACTGGCGCTACCTCTGCTGCTTTTTTTGATCAGGCCGGCGGTATTTTATATTCTTGACAGGATAGGTCACGGAGAATTACTTGTACTCTTTGGCTTCTTTCTCGCCCTGGTTCCGGGTGCAGAACTGTTCAGCATTATGGGTCTTAAACCCGACCTTGGTGCCCTTGTAATGGGTATTCTGGTTGCCGGACATCCAAAATCAAGGGAAATGGCCATTACACTGCTTAGTTTTAAAGACCTGTTCCTGATTGGATTTTTTCTGACAATAGGACTGACTGTTGATCTCAGCTGGGAGCTTATTATTATGGCTTTTATCTTTGCCCTGGCAATCAACTTCAAGGTAATATCAAATTTCCTTGTACTAACAAGGTTTGGCTTAAGGGCCAGAACCTCATATTTTACAGCCTTAAGTCTTGCCAATTATTCCGAGTTTGGACTTATTGTAGCTTCGATTGCTGTTGACCAGAAGATGCTTAATCATGACTGGCTGGGCATAATAGCTGTTGCACTGTCAATCAGCTTTCTGATATCCTCACCCTTAAACTCATATTCTCACACTCTCTATTCCAGGCTGAAGTCCTTCCTGCTTAAGTTTGAAACCAGGCACAGGTTATTATACGACAGAACAATAGATATTGGTGATGCTGAAATCCTGATATTCGGAATGGGAACCCTTGGCCTGTCAACCTATGATCACTTAATCGAGGCCCATGGACAGAAAGTACTGGGTCTTGACTACAATATGGAAAGGGTTGCAGCATTACGGAAAGAAGGAAAAAACGTTATCAAGGATGATGCAACAGACCTTGAATTCTGGGAAATGGTTGAGGGTATGGAAAAAGAGAAGAACCAGGTCAAGCTGGTAGTGCTATGCCTCGAAGACCATAAGGCTCATCTTTTTGCCATTGAAAAGCTAAAATCAATAAATTACTCCGGACGTGTTGTTGCTACTGCACAGCATGATGATGAGGTCGATGAACTAAGGAGGCTTGGCATAGACTCGGCCTTTAACCTCTATTCAGAAGCCGGCATAGGTCTGGCAGATCATGTTTTCGAAAATATAGGATGATGGATTCTGAAAAAATAGTGCTAAGGGAATGGAATCTTTCAGATGCTCCCGGAGTAGCAGAATATGCAAATAACCCCAGGATTGCTTCCCAGTTACGGGATGGCTTTCCTCACCCCTACACAATTCGCGATGCCAATAATTTTATCCAGTCGGCCCTTGTAAAAGATGCGAGTGCCAGGCTGTTTGCCATTGATCTAAACGGAGAGGCAATTGGCAGTATCGGTGCCATGTTTAAGGAAGATATTTACAGGTTAAATGTTGAAATTGGCTACTGGCTTGCAGAAGATTTCTGGGGTAGAGGCATTGCTACAAGTGCTATCTCACTTATTACCCGATGGATATTCGAGAATAACAATGATATTGAAAGAATTTATGCTGAACCCTTTGCCGATAATCACGGGTCGTGCAGGGCACTGGAAAAAGCAGGCTACACACATGAAGCAACTTTCAAACATAATGTTATTAAGAACGGTATAATAAAAAACAGCCTGATATACTCGCTGCTAAGATCCGCTTATCTAAAGAATCTTTCTTAAATCGAACAATCAGATAACTGCAGATTCAGAGTTTTAACTTGAGTCTGTATGTGAAACCTAAGCTTAGTACTTACGTCAGGTATGTTCTAGAATTATATTACATAACATAGATTTTTTTGTTTATTATGTGTTTTATCATATATTTAGCCTTGATTTTTTATTATTAACCTAAAACCTTGATCTATGAAAAAGCTCTCAGTAATGTTTGCACTGTTTGCTTTTGTCGTTTTTACGACTTTAGCTCAGACAGTGCAAATTACGGGTACGGTTACCAGCTCGGAAGATGGTGGTACTATACCCGGTGCATCTGTGGTTGTTAAGGGAACAACAATTGGTGTTACTACCGACTTTGACGGCAAGTACTCAATTAATGTTCCTGAAGGCTCCGAGATTCTTGAGTTTTCATACGTTGGTATGAGAAAGCAGGAGGTAGAGATTGGCGGCAGAAGTGTCGTTGATGTTGTAATGGAGCCGGATCTTTTGAATCTGGATGAGGTAGTTGTTACAGCTATCGGTATCAAGAGGGAAACCAAAGCCCTCGGGTATGGAGTCCAGAATGTCGAAAGTGACGAACTAACCAAAGCTGCAAACCAGGAAGTGATTAACTCACTTGCCGGTAAAGTTGCAGGTGTACAGATCACATCCACATCAGGATCGGCAGGTGCTTCTGCCTATATCCAGATTAGGGGTGCTGCATCTATCACCCGTAACAACCAGCCTCTGTGGATTGTTGACGGCTCTCCAATCTATTCTGGCGGTGGTGGTATGGGTGTTTCAGGCTGGAACCAGTCGTCCCGTACAATCGACATCAACCCCGACGACATTGAGTCTATGACCGTTCTGAAGGGTGGTGCTGCAACAGCTCTCTACGGACTGCAGGCAGCCAACGGTGCAATTGTAATCACAACCAAGCGCGGATCTGCCAGTAAGAGAATCCATGTAAACATCACCTCTTCTGCCACCATTAAAACAATAAGTATGATGCCCGGAAGGCAAAAAACTTATTCACAGGGTTCACAGGGAGTATGGAATGGTCCAAGTACCGGACAGGGCGCATCTTGGGGCGCTAGAATTGATGAACTGGTTTACGATGGTTCAGACTATAAGTGGGATCCCTACGGACAGCTGATACCAAAGGAAGGTGCTCCGGCAGGCTCACGCCCGGCCCAGTATTACGATCCATATGAGTATTTTGACACCGGAACGCAATTTGCAAATTCGGTAAGCCTGACAGGCGGATCTGAAGAAGCTACTTTCTACATGAGCATTGGTAACTCAACCGAAGATGGTGTTGTTCCGAATAACACCTTTGACAAAACTACCTTTAAGCTCACCGGCGACGCCAAACTACATGAAAAGTTTTCAGTAAGCGGTAGCATTAACTACGCCAACACCTATGGAAACAGGATTGGCGGAGGTTCAAACGTATCGGGTGTTATGCTTGGTTTATTCAGAACTGCCACTACTTTTGATAACTCGGCAGGTTATATGTTCCCCGACGGAACACAGAGAAACTACCGCGGTGGTGGCGGATATGATAACCCCTACTGGGTATCGTACAATATTGCCTACCAGGACCGTACCAATCGTATGTACGGGAATATAGGTTTTAACTGGGATCCCCTGCCATGGTTAAATGTAACCTACAGGCTAGGTACCGACTGGTACGACCGCCAGGTGAAGACATTTTATGCCAAGTACTCCAGGGGCTCAAGCCAGGGATCTGATAGTGAAGACCATGACTTTAACCAGCTAATAAACTCCGACCTTCTTGTTAATATGAGTAAGAGTTTTGGCGACAACCTGAACCTGAAAGCAACAATCGGACACAATATGTACCAGACTGCAGGACGTGGTGTTTCTGCCTGGGTAAATAACCTTGATATCCCTGGATTCTACCAGGTAAGTAACTCGGCCGCCATAAGCGCCAATGAAGGAAGATCGAAGAGAAGGACAGCCGCTATTTTCGGCGACGTGGGGGTTGAGTGGATGGATATGGTTTTTGCAAATGTTACCCTGCGTAACGAATGGTCTACAACCCTGCCCGAAGGAGCTAACAGCTTTATGTATCCTTCTTTCAATGGTAGCTTTATCTTTACCGAACTACCGGTTCTTAAAGACAATGCCATTCTTTCTTTCGGTAAACTGAGGGCATCTTATGCCATTACTGCAAACGATGCAGCTGCCAGTTCTACCTATACTCCTTTCTTTAAGTCAGGAGCAGGAGACGGATGGACAAGCGGAATAAACTTCCCGATGATGGGCTATTCAGGTTTTACTCTTGGTGGCACTGTTGGTAACACCAATATTAAACCTGAAACACAGACTACATTCGAAGTAGGTGCCGACCTGAGGTTCTTCCTCAACAGGTTCGGAGTAGATATATCCTATTTCCGTTCAATAAATACAGACCTTCTCCTAAGTGTTCCGGTTGCTCCTTCCTCAGGCTTTGGAAGCTCGTACCAGAATGCAGCTGAGATGGAAACATACGGATGGGAATTTGTTCTGAGTGCAACTCCTGTTACAGGCACATTCACATGGGACATCCTTGTAAACTGGAGTAATCCCTATTCCTTTGTAAATAAACTGGCTCCCGGTGTAGAAGTTGTAGGCCTTGGTGGATTTACTGATCCATCTGTTCGTGCAGTTGCCGGTCAGCCTTATCGTTCGGTTTATTCAACCATTTTCGAGACAAATGAAGATGGACAATGGATAATTGACGATGACCCCACTTCAACAAACTATGGTTTCCCTATAGATGCAGGTGAATCCGGACCAGCCGGAAATATAATGGAAGACTGGAGAGCCGGTATTACAAACAGTTTCTCCTTCAAGGGACTTACTGCCAGCTTCCTTATCGACATCAAGAAGGGTGGCCTGATGTACAATGGTACGCGTGCTGCAATGCAGTATTTCGGAACACATGAGTTTACCGAAGACCGTGAAGATAACCAGGGCTGGATAGCCGAAGGAGTTAAAGAATCTGATGGGTCTCCAAACGATATAGTGGTAAACAGGAACCAGTGGTGGTACTTCTACGGTCCTAACTCGAACTTCTCAGGACCCTCATCACCATTTGTTGAGCCAAGCGACTGGATTAAGCTGAGAGAATTAACACTGAGTTACTCGGTGCCTGGTTCTTTACTGGACAGAACGTTCATAAAGAAACTTGATGTATTCTTTACAGGTACTAATCTTTGGATTGCTACGCCCTATACAGGTATTGATCCTGAAACCTCATTGACTGGTACAAATAATGGTCAGGGATTTGACTATTTCAACCAGCCCGGTACGAGGAATTATACATTCGGCCTTAAACTGGCGTTCTAATTATAACTATTAAAAGAGAAAATCATGAAGATGACAATGAAATATCTCAGTGCATTGATACTGACCCTTGTGTTGTTATTCACTTCTTCGTGTGAAAAGTGGATCGACCCGGATATCAATATTGATCCTGATACCCCTTCTGATGTACCGATGTATCTTCTGCTACCTTCAATACAGGCCAGGTTAGGCTATGTAATGGGCGGCAGGGATGTTGTCGGGACAACAAATATGTGGGTTCAGATTTTCCAGGGAAAAGGCCGCCAGGCTCTCCTGGAAAGCCAGTACAGGCTAGTTGATGCAGATGTTGGCAATATGTGGGCTTCTATGTACAGCGGAGCGCTTATGGACTGCATTGTACTAATGAATAAAGCGGATGAAGAAGAATCTCCTGCATGGAAAGGAGCTGCCCAGGTAATGATGGCTCTGACCCTTAAAATGGGAGTTGACCTTTTTGGTCCTATTCCATATACAGAAGCCCTCCAGGGTGCCAGCAATTATACTCCTGCATTTGACGACGAGGCAACAGTCTATGCAGGAATTGACGGCCTTCTGGCTGAAGCTATTACCAACCTTGGAGCAACAAGCCTTGTACCCCTCTCGAGCAGTGGTGATATGTTCTATGGTGGTAATACAGCAAAATGGATTGCTGCTGCAAACGCCCTGAGGGCGAAAATCGCCTTAACAAGCTCTGAGGTAAACGGGAGTTACGGATCGGCTAAAACATATGCCCAGGCTGCAATGACCTCAAATGCCAATAACTTCAGCTGTCCTTTCGATGCCAACGATCCAAATGCATATAATCCTATGTATCAATTCGATGACGAAAGGAATGATATAGTAATGTGCTCAACCCTGATCGATGCACTTGAAGCAGACGGTGATCCAAGATTACCAAAGCTTGCATGGAAAGCAGGCGGTGTGTATGTCGGACTTGCTCCCGGACAGGGCGGTACAGGAGCTGAATCGGCAATCGGACCCTTCCTTGGAGGAGTAACCGACGGACTGGGCCGGGGAGTT
>JAZBNV010000100.1:0-71311 GCA_036350795.1 Marinilabiliaceae bacterium | reverse complement strand
ACAAAATGAAACGAGTGCCAGCTTAGCAAGCTTTAGAGGCCCCGTCTGCTTATTGCTAAAAAGGATTATCTGTTTAAACTGGCCTGCATTTGTTTTCTAACCATTCAGCTTCTTCGGGCCTAAGAAAACCTTTAAGTTTGCTGAAGCCCTCCTTATGATAGCTGGTTATCCAGTCTTTTTCAGTACCGGTAAGTAAATCTGTATCAATAAGCGAGGTATCTATGCAGGCAAGAGTAACTGTTTCAAAGCCCAGGAATTGCCCGTATTCTGTTTTTTCCTTCTCAATGCACAGAATAAGGTTCTCTGTTCTGAAACCATACTCGCCTTCGCGGTAGATTGCCGGCTCGTCGGCTGTAAGCATACCCGGTTCAAATATTGTCTTCATATCGCCCGAAGCACCTGTTCCGATTGTCTGTGGTCCTTCGTGTACATTCAGAAAGAACCCTACACCATGCCCGGTGCCGTGTCCGTAATTCATTCCCCTGTCCCATAATGCCTTTCTTGCAAGAATCTCAACCTGGTATCCTTTTGTGCCCAGGGGGAATTTAACCAGTGCAAGGTTAATGGTACCCTTAAGTGCCAGGGTAAAATCCGTTTTCTGCTGCACGGTAGGCTTAGCCAGTGCAATTGTCCTGGTTACATCGGTTGTCCCGTCCAGGTACTGTCCGCCACTGTCGAGCAGAAAGATCCCTTCTGGCTTAAGCTCAACATCAGACTCGGCTGTTGAACAATAATGCGGTGATGCTCCGTGTTCATTATAAGCTGCTATGGTCGCAAAGCTGGCTCCCTGGCAATTTTCCTGTTCCAAACGGAAAGAGAGAAGTTTATCTGCTGCGCTTATCTCGGTAACTTTTTCCTTTCCAAGTGTTTTGTCGAGCCAGTAGAAGAATTTAGTAAGAGCCACTCCGTCTTTTACCATTACATTTTTAATATGCCTGATCTCGGTACTGTTTTTTATTGCCTTAAGGCGGGTCGGGACCGAAACCTCCTCTATTATTTCAATATCAGCAGGCAGGGAATAGTAAAGAGCTGCAGAAGTAGTTCCCGGTGTAATAAGAATTGATGAACCCTCAATCTTCTTAAGAGCATTGGCTGCCTCGTGATAAGGATATATCTTAACACCTGCATTTGCCAGTTTATTCTCCAGGTCGTGTGGGATTTTTGCCGGATCAACAAATAAATCCAGGCTGTTATCGCTTAGTAAAACATAGGCTGTAAGGAGCGGACTGTAACTTACATCTGAGCCCCTGATATTAAGCAACCAGGCAATATCATCGAGCGAAGTAATAAGGTGATATCCGGCCCGCAATTTTTTCATTCCCGATCGCACTCTCCTTATTTTTTCTTCCCTTGATTCGCCTGTGAAGCGGGTTTCGTGTTCGAAGGCCCTGCCGTCGGGCATAGGAGGCCTGTCGGTCCATAATCCCGACACCAGGTCTTTATTAAGTTGAATTATCGGATTTTTCCATCCCAGCTTAGCATTTAAGAGCTTTAAAGTCCCCACGGGTAAGATCCTTCCGTCTACTGCTATCACAGGATCAGGGCCGAGGTTCTCTTCCAACCAGTCAATATATTCAGGTGTATGCGGTATATTCAGTTTTACCAGTTCAAAGCCTGAATCTTTCAGTTCATTCTCAGCCTGGATAAAGTAGCGTGAGTCGGTCCAGAGTCCTGCAAAATGAGCTGTAACAACAACATTTGCAGCTGAGCCGGTAAATCCGGTAAGCCATTCAATAATACGCCAGTGGCCGGGCAGATATTCACCAAGGTGAGGGTCGGTAATCGGAATCAGGTAAGCATCAATTTCCTGATCCTTCATTTTCTCCCTGAGGAGTTTTAGTTTAAGATTATTCATCATTACTAATTGCTTGACCGGCAGCATCGGGCTCTTCAGTGCCGGATTTATTATTACGCCTTTTCAGGACTATTTTTGCTATTCTCCCGTCGGAACCTGCCAGGAAGGCAGTTGATGTACCCGGAACTGCCCTTCCGGTATAGTAGCCTTTGTCGGAGATATTATGCCAGCTGTTTCCATGGTCTGTTGAAATATCAATACCTGTTTTACCAACAGCCACAGCAATATCCCTGTTACGATATTTCATCCAGAATACACAGCTGCGGAACTCTGCAGGCATTTTATCTGAAAGTATCCACTTCTCTCCCCCGTCGAGCGTAAAAGCTGCGATGCGATCATTCAGTTCGGGTTTATCATAGGTACCACCCACAACTATACCCTTGCTTTCGTCAAGAAAAGAAACCGAAAAGATCCCTCCTGAAGGAACACTGTATGCCAGTCCTGAAGGAGCAACATCCCAGGTATCACCATGGTCAGCTGAAGTAAAAACCCTGGAGTCACCTCCTCCTGTTACCATCCATATTCTTCCAGACCTGTTGTACTGTATGCATGAATTAGATGCCGCAAAATTGTACTCACTGTCATTTAAGACAGGAAGACCGGTGATCCTGCTCCACGAGAAGCCACCGTCATTTGTCTTAATAATATAACTTAGCGAATCTACAGGATCACTAAGTGCAAGACCCCTGAACTCATCTGCATAGGAAAGTGAATTAAAGAATACTCCGGCTGTGCTATCCTCAAATACCAGCTGCCATTCTTCTCCGGCTGTTTCGGTCATATATCCCCTTCCGGGAGATGATGTACCAAATACCTGGGCTCTTGACGGGCCCCATGCATAAATACTCCTGAAATCATCGGTTTCGGCTCCTTCTACTATACCGGTTTTCCAGGTATTGCCACCGTTTGCTGTAAGAAGGTACTGACCGCCACTTCCAGCTGCCCAGACAACGTTCTCGTTTACTACACAGAGAGCCCTTATACTGGCTTCCGAACCGGTAGAAAGATCTGTAAATACCAGCCTGAAATCACCCGGGCGAAAACTGCCCGAACACGATGCCAGAACAAGAGATGCAATAAGTGATAAAATTCCTGAATAATATTTTACCTGTTTCATCCTGCTATATATTATAACACAGTAAAGGTAAAAAGCCGGAGCAATTAATAAAACCTTCTTGTAAGTTATTAAACATAAATAATGCATTATGCTGCCCTCAATAGCAATAGGCACTAACATTAACAAATCGTTAACCTTTATTATATATAGCTGTACAACTGCATCTTAGAGACGCAAAAGCGAGCTAAAACCGACTTACTACTATATTTATAGTAAAGATATTCGATCTATTTACTATATTTGTAGTAAAGATCTTTTAATCCAGAATTCAAATAAAAATGAGTGACAGCAAAATTACCAGGTTAACCAGGGCGGAGGAGCAGGTAATGAAGATAATATGGGATTTGAAAGAGGCGAACGTAAAAAAAATTGTGAACAGCTTCGAACTACCCAGACCTGCATATACAACAGTAGCAACTGTACTGAAGGTACTTGAAAAGAAGGAATTTGTAAGTAACGAGAAAAAGGGGAATATTCTTTATTACAGGGCTGTAGTAAGCAAAAATGAGTATACTAAATTTCAACTGTCGAATCTGCTGGTAAATTATTTTAATGGTTCCTTCCCAAAAATGGCAACATTCTTTGCAAAGGAAAACGATATCTCCATAAATGAGCTTGAAGAAATAATTAATGAGGCCAGGGAGGAACTTGATAAGGAAGCTTGAATGGTTAACGGTTAACGGTTAACGGTTAACGGTTAATGGTTAAATGGTTGAGGAGTTGAAGGGTTGAGGGGTTGAGGGGTTGAGGGGTTGAAGGGTTAAATGGTTTAACAATCAGTATTATATATCATAATATGCTATGGAAGAAATTGGATTGTACCTGCTAAAGTCATCTTTATCGATGGCACTTCTGTATTCAGTATACTGGTTCTTTCTGAGAAATGAAACAAGCTTCAGGTTAAACAGGTATTACCTTGTATCAGCCCTGCTGCTTTCGCTTGTTTTGCCCTTAATAAGTATTCATTATACTGTTTTAGCCCCTGAATCCATGTCAATGGGATCGCTAAGCGACTCAATCCTCAAAAACAATGAAGCCGGTAACAATAGTCTGTTTTCAGGTATAATAAGGATAGGCCTGGTATATATCTACCTTCCGGGAGCAGTCATTTTCCTTTTTCGAATACTCTGGCAGGCAGTAATATTATTCAGACTTATCAGGAAAAACGGGATAAAGTTTTATAACGAAAACAGGGTTGTTGAAAATACTCGTTTCACCCTGCCCTTTTCTTTCCTGAATTTAATATTTATTAACCCTCAGCATATAAGGAAGAGCGAGCTTGACCAGATTATTGCTCATGAAAAAGTGCACATTCGTGAAAACCACTGGCTCGATCTTCTCCTGGTTGAATTTACAAGCATACTATTTTGGTTCAACCCGTTTATTTGGTTTATGGAAAGATCCATTAAACAAAATCATGAATACCTTGCCGACGAAGGAGTCATTGCGCAGGGCAACGGAGTCGGCAGGTATCATATGGTATTAATTAACCAGTTAATGGGAATGGAAGTAATAGGCATAACCAATAACCTTAACTACTCCCTTAACGCAAAACGATTAAAAATGATGAAAAAAAAGAAGACCCCGAAAGCCAGGGCATTAAACTGCCTCTGGGCATTGCCTGTAGTAGCATTGCTACTTGCGGCGTTTGCGCAGCCTGAATATGAAAAGAATGATATATACAGCGGCAACAATGAAATTTACGAAAACGTAAAGCTGAGCTGTGCAGTATTCGATCCCAACGGAGATCCCATACCGGGAGCCACTGCAATAATAAAAGGGAAAAAAACCGGAGCAACAACTGATGCTGATGGCGTTTTTACCCTTGAGTTAAGCACCAGCGACATCGTGATAATCAGTTTTAAAGGTTTTAAAGACCAGGTTATCGCAATGGAAAAGCTGGTGGAAAAAAATGGTAAATCCGACCTGTACAAGGTGAAAGTTAAAATGAGTAAGGAAGGAGAAGAAAAGACCTTAAAACCCAATGGTGGCGGTACAGAGCTTGAAGAACTGGAGCTGAAGCTCAAGGAACTAAGTTTAAGGAGAGAAAAACTTATTCAGATGAAAGAGAATATAACTCAAATGGAAAAAGAAGGCCAGACTGACCAGAAAAAGCTTGATGAGAAGAAGGCAGCCCTGAAAGAAGATTTTACTGCTCTTGAAGAGCAAATCACAAAAGTAAAGACAAAGCTTAAGGCCATGCAGAAGTGATGCGAATTGATGAGGCTGTCTCAAAAGTATAATACTCTTGTCATCCCGAGTTAATCGAGGGATCTAAATGTTTGATAATCAAAATCCGGATTCCTCGCATTCGCTCGGAATGACAAAGATTGTACCCTTCTGAGACAGTCTCTTATATTTATTGGTGAAATTCTTTCTTAATCTGTGCTAATCTTCCTCCCCAAAGAACCACTCAAGCCATTTTTTATTGGCCGCATTGCCTGAATGATCCCGCTTGGCTCCTCCCCAGCCATGCCTGCCACCCGGATAAAACATCATCTCAAATTCCTTGCCTTCGTCCTGTAGCTTTGATATCAGGTATATTGAATTCTGGATATGTACATTATCATCGGCTGTACCATGGACTATGTATAGCTTACCCTTAAGCCTGTCGGCATAGGTGAGAACCGATCCGTTTTTATACCCTTCAGGGTTATCAGCGGGTGTGTCCATATATCTTTCGGTATATACGTTATCGTATAATCTCCAGTCTGTTACAGAGGATCCTGCGATTCCGTGTGTCCAGAGGTCTGCCCCGTAGGTAAGAGCCATTGCGGTAGTATAACCGCCGTAAGAGCTTCCTGTAATTCCCATCCTTGATGGATCTACAAAAGATTTCTGACGAAGCCATTTAACTGCCTCTCCGTAATCCACCATTTCCCATTTGCCAAGGTTGCGGTGCATATAGTCGAGCCCTTTTTTGCCGAATTTACCTGAAGCCCTGTGATCAACAGAGATTGTTATAATTCCATTACTTGCATACCACGATTGGCGATAGCCCCGGTAACTGTTTCTCACACCACCGGCATCAGGTCCGCCGTAGATTGTGAACACTACCGGATATTTACTGTTTTCGTCGAAGTTTACAGGGTAGCTAATCAGGGCAGGCAGCATAAAGCCATCAGTTGAAGGTATTTTTACCAGCTCACTCCGGGAGTTTTTAGCGGGATCAAATTCCTGCTTTTCGCCCTCTTCGATTGTTCTTACAGGCTTGCCTTTACTATCATAGGCGACCATTGTGGGAGGAGTATCTATATTAGACCATGTATCAATAATATACTTACCTCCCGGTGAAATATTTGCACTGTGTGAGCCGGGTTCTTTCGAGAATTGCAGCAGTCCTTTTCCATCCAGTCCAACCCTGAAGATATGGCTGTCGGTTGATTCAGGACCGGTACCTGAAAAGTATACTTTACCAGCTTCCTCATCTACCCTGTTAATACCTGTTACCCGCCAGTCTGCATTTGTAATACGCGAAACCAGCTTACCATCCCAGTTATAATAGTAGAGGTTATACCAGTCTGACATAAACGACCTCAGTATAAAACCTGATCCGTTATTCATAATATAAATATCCTCGAAAAAATCCACCCAGGTAGCCCTTTTTTCTGTATAAATGGTACTGAACACACCGCTGCTTATATCGGCCAGAATAAATTTCATATGGTTTTGGTCCCTGTTGAGTACCTGCACCATAAGTTTTTTGCTGTCGGGTTTCCAGAATGGCCATGCTATATACTGATCAACCGAATAATCTGTTTTTATCCAGACAGTTTCTGCAGTATTAACATTTACCACTCCCATTTTGACTTTCGGATTCGGGTCGCCGGGTTTTGGATAAGGCACAAGCTCCTGTGTGCCATGAAGGCCATCAGGTTCATCTATTCTTGTTATGGTAAACACCGGCACGGGATTTTCATCGGTTCTCAGGTAAGCAATTTTCTGACCGTCGGGAGACCACCAGAAGGCAGCATAGCGCGAGCCTCTTCCCAGTATTTCTTCAAAGTACACCCATGATGCGTAGCCATTATATATCTTCCCGGCTGCATCAAAAGTCAGTCTTTTCTCGCTTTTATTATCAAGATCGTATATATACAGATCCTTATTCTTTGTGTAGGCCACCATATTTCCTGCAGGCGACATTGCAGGGTTCACTTCCTCTGCTTCATCCCATGTTAGTTGTATAGCCTCCGTATCACCAAGGGTAAAGGACCAGAGATCATTTTCCTTAGTTAGTACAATAGTTTTTTGACCTTCTGAAATCGTTACACCGAAGCCCAGTGAAAAACCTTCAGGCAACTGATCCCTGAATTCCTGGCGAAGGTCACTGTAAGAATCGTAAGCTTTCTTTTTGCCAGTCCTGACATTAACACTCATTACAAGCCTGTTGCCCTCAGCATCACTATCCATTGTAAGGTAGTTATTATCATCAGCCCATCCTATAATGGCAGAACCGGCACCAAATCTCTGGGCCTGTGTATTCTCAGATGAAACCGAAAGAAAGAGTATCAAGCTGATACACAGAAATAGAATCTTTTGCTTATGCATAGTCTTAAGTCTTTATTTGTTACAGAGCCCTAATTTAAATAAAAAGCAATTGACCTGACGTTAATGTTGTTCAATAACATAACAAAAGGAATAAGAGTTTACTATCTTGAACAACAAAAACAGAACAGTAAGAGAAGCAAATATAATTTTAAAAGTATGAATAAGAGATTCCTCTGTACAGCTATTTCAGCAATAATAATACTAATAAGTTTTTTGCCTGAAGTGAAGGGACAATATCCGGAAGCATTGTTCGGGCATGAAGCAAGATTAAAATCATGGGAGAAGCACCTGGAGTTAAAGCATAATTCACCTTTCAAAGACCTTGAATGGAGGGTTGCAGGACCTGAGTTTATGGGAGGCAGGATAGAATCAATAGCTATACATCCTGAGCGGCCATCTACCATATATGTAGCCCCGGGATCAGGTAACATCTGGAAAAGTATTAACCATGGCACTACCTGGAAGGCTGTTTTTGATGAGCAGCCTGCATTTGCAATGGGTTGTATTGGCATTGCCCCATCCGACCCCGACATAATATGGGCAGGTACAGGAGAGGTACTTATGGCCAGGAGCTCATATGCCGGGCTGGGTGTATTTAAGTCGCTGGATGAAGGAGAAACATGGGAGCATATGGGACTGGCAGGAAGCTACCACATCAGCAGGATTGTGATTGATCCCCTCGACCCTGATATTGTCTATGTAGCTGCAATAGGCCATAACTACAGCTTCAACGAGGAACGCGGAGTATACAAAACTGTTGACGGGGGAAAATCGTGGGAAAAGGTCCTGTATATCTCGGATAAGACAGGAATCATAGAGCTGGTAATGGATCCTGCAGATAACAATACCCTATATGCAGTGAGCTGGGAAAGAGACAGGAAAGCCTGGAATAATATAATATCAGGTAAGGAAAGCGGATTATGGAAAAGTACGGATGCCGGTAAAGAATGGACCAGGCTTGAGGGAGGCCTGCCATCCGGACAATATCTGGGGCGGATGGGAATCGCGATAGCTCCTTCAAATCCCGATATTGTGTATGTAATTGTTGACAATCAAACTCCTGCAGGTGATGACGGCAGCGGAAAAACCGGGGGTGAGCTGTACAGATCGGAGGATGCCGGGCTTACCTGGACTAAAACCCATGCAGGTCCCTTTCCTACGGGCATAGGGTATGATTTCTGCCTTGTAAGGGTTTCACCGGCAGATGAAAATGATATCTATGTTCCGGGATGGAAGCTTATACGTTCGAAAGATGGCGGCAAAACTTTCAGTTTTACAGGCGACACTGTGGTTCATATATTATCTCACGATATAAGGGTTATGCATCTCGACATGCATGACATGCTTATCGATTCAAAGAATCCATCAAAATTATTACTGGGAAATGATGGGGGCCTCTACTGTTCGTGGGATGGAGGGAATACCTGGCTCCACTATAATAACTTCCCCATCGGGGAATTCTATGCCGTTTCTGTTGACAATGCCGATCCTTACAATATATATGGAGGCACACAGGATAATGCCGCCCTCTATGGTCCTGGCAATCATAACGTTAAAGACAGGCTGACAAAGTTTGGCACCGGGGATCCCTGGAAGCATGTTTATTTGGACAGGTGGGGAGGTGGCGACAGCTATTTCACCGTACCGGATCCCTATAATCCGGATGAAATATATTATGAGCATCAGTTTGGTGCTTTAAGGAGAAAGAATATGAAGACGGGAGAAACTGTTAACCTTCAGCCGGAGGCACCGAAAGGAGAAGATGAGTACAGGTTTAACTGGATGACACCTTTTATTATCTCAAAATATAGTCCTGAGACAATATACTATGGAACACAGAAGGTCCTTAAATCAACCGACAGGGGAAATAAGTGGATTGCTATCTCACCTGACCTGAGCACTGATCCGGGCCCGGAGAGAAGCGGTAATGTACCCTTCGGTACCATTACATCAATCTCTGAATCACCGCTTAAACAGGGTTTAATCTATGCAGGAACCGATGATGGTAATATACATATTACGCGAAATGATGGTAAAAAATGGGAGTTAATAAGTAAAAGCCTGCCCGGGAAATGGGTAAGCAGGCTCAGGGCTTCACGCCATAAGATGAATACTGTGTATGCCACATTTACCGGTTACAGGGATGATGACTTCCAGACCTACATTTTTAAATCTGATGATGCAGGAAAATCATGGACTTCGATAGCATCAAATCTCCCTTCCGAACCCGTTAATGTTATTATTGAGGACCCGAGAGATGCTGACATTTTATATATTGGTACCGACTTAACGGTATATGTTACATTAAACGGAGGAAAGGAATGGCTATCTTTAAGCAATCATCTCCCCACCTGTGCGGTGTACGACCTGGCAATTCAGGACAGGGAACTTGACCTTATAGCAGGCACACATGGAAGAAGTGTTTTTGTTATTGATATTGAAGGAATTAAATAATTAAATATTTTACAATGAATAAAAAGATTTTACTATTAATTGTAATTGCGGCTTTTGCCTTAAATTACTCAAATGCACAGGAAAAAGTTAAGCCTGTTTTTAAGGACGGGCAGGCACAGATAGTACCTGAATTTTCTGATCCTGATAAATGGATAGTGCAGGATCTCTGGGTAGAAACAGAATTTGATTCGGATGGTGATGGCAGGGCTGACAGGGTATATGTGGATGTTTTTCGTCCGGAACAAACCGAGACCGAGGGCCTGAAGCTTCCGGTAATATATGAATCGAGTCCCTACTATATGGGAACAGGATCGCTGAAAAGTGAATATTTCTGGAATGTAAGACAGGAACTGGACAGTGATCCGCCGCAAAGGACTAATCCGCCCGAAATAAAACACCAGGAACGCAGGGGTTTTATTTCCCGTTCTCACACCAGCGACTGGGTACCCAGGGGCTTTATCGTTGTGCATTCATGCAGCCCCGGAACAGGTCTGTCGCAGGGCTGCCCTACCGTTGGAGGAGATAATGAATCGCTGGCTCCGAAAGCAGTTATAGACTGGCTTAACGGCAGAGCAAAGGGCTATACAAGTGTTGATGGTAAGGAAGAAGTTAAAGCATACTGGTCAAGCGGTAAGGTTGGAATGACCGGAACTTCTTATAACGGAACTATTCCCGTGGCAGCTGCCACAACGGGTGTTGAAGGTCTGGAGGCGATAATACCGGTTGCTCCGAATACATCTTATTACCACTATTACAGGTCTAACGGCCTTGTAAGGAGCCCGGGTGGTTACCTGGGCGAAGATGTTGATGTTCTCTACAACTTTATTCACAGTGGTTTCCCCGAAAACAGGGAATACTGCAATACCAATATCAGGGATAAGGAGATGAACATGAACCAGGACAGGACCACCGGTGATTACAATGATTTCTGGGCCGGACGGGATTACCTTAATGATATGGAGCCCTTCAGGGCTGCCCTTTTAATGTCGCATGGATTTAATGACTGGAATGTAATGCCGGAGCATAGTTACAGGATTGCTGAAGCTGCGAAAGAGAAAGGATTGCCGGTTCAGATCTTCTACCACCAGGGTGGTCATGGAGGTCAGCCACCAATGGAAATGATGAACAGGTGGTTTACCAGGTATCTGTTCGGAATTGAAAACGGAGTTGAGAACGATGCAAAATCATGGATAGTAAGGGAAGCTGACGAACGCACAAACCCGACACCCTACAAGGATTACCCAAATCCCGATGCAAGGGATGTCACTTTTTATCTCAGTCCGGGAGCTCCCGAAACAGGTGGCCTGTCATTTAATAACAGCAAGTCAGGTAGCAAAGAAACACTTGTTGACAATGTATCTTTCAGCGGTGCCACACTTGCGCAGGCAGAAAACACAAATCACAGGTTACTCTATCTCACTCCTGTATTAAAGGAAGATATTCACATCTCCGGCACGGCTACAATTACAATCAGGGCGGCAAGCAATAAGACTGCAGTAAATCTATCGGTATGGATGGTATCATTACCATGGACTGAAGGAAGGAGACCCATGATTACGGACAATATTATTACCCGGGGCTGGGCTGATCTGCGTAATCACAGTTCCATAAGCAGGAGTGAGCCTCTTAAGCCCGGTAAGTTTTATGAAATGAGTTTTGAACTACAGCCTGACGACCAGGTAATTAAGGCGGGTCAGCAAATCGGACTTATGATATTCGGAAGCGACAGGGAATTTACCCTGTGGCCCGAGCCGGGAACAGAACTTACTGTAGACCTGGATGGTACAACTCTTACCCTGCCTGTGGTAGGAGGAAAAGGGGCTATCTTATTCTGATCTTCCCCGGGAGCAGGCTACTGCTTAGCCTCGTAATTATCAATGGCTTTCCTAACGGCTCTGAGCATGGGCTCAGAGCTGAAAGCCTCTCCTGTTGCTTCAATCATCCACTGATCGGGTGTCAGGTTTCCTATTGCACATACCCGCACCATTTCTTCCGCGAAATTCTTTCCTTCGAAAAACTCTTCAAGCTGCATAAGAACAATATTGCCCAGAGGATAAGAATGTAAGTACAGGGCACCATTAATAAAATGGTTATAGATTGAGAATACAGGCACATCACTTATTCCGAAGATATCGGCGAAGTATTCGTTCCACACCTCGTTGGCCAGGTCGATGGTAGCCCTTCCCAGTTCCTCTGCTGTTGCATCCGGGTTTTCATAGAACCAGTGCCATACCCTTATTTCGTGAAGAGCCTCGGCGCCCATTTCGCACACAAACCAGAAAGCAGCAAGAGCATTTAACTCCCTGTCTTTCTTTGTATATTCAGAACTGAGTCCCAGTCCTAACACATCCCTGTAAGCAATAAGGTCGGCCATTGCTTCGGTAAAGGGACTGCTGGGTATTCCTTTAAGAAAATAATAATCAGTCTTATACAAAGATATGTTCTGTTCGATTGTATGGCCAATCTCGTGCATTCCGATACGATAGCCTTTATAATTAAGGCCATAGGGTTCAAACCTGGTTCTGAGGTGGGCAGAGGCGCCCTTCATCTGGGCTCCGTTTGCATGTCCACCTGATGGTACCGGATCCACTACCACGTGCGAACCAAGAAAATCTGCAGTTTCATTATCAAAACCTATTCTCCTGAGTATATCTGGAATATCATCCTGGAAGGCTAAGGGAGTAGGATATTTCTCCCTGAGCAAGGCATCCAGTTTATCCATATCATAGTCAGACTGGCTCTGAAAACCCGGGTACCAGATATCAAAGGGTTTAAGATCACGGCCTAACCTGTCTTTTAGTATTTCGGCAACTTCCTTTTTCATTGGCGAGGAAACAACAGATTCAAGCAGGGCAACAATCCTTTCCTCGCTTAACTGACGGCTTTCAAAAGTACGGCTCAGGTAGGTTGTACCATCTGCCAGGCTATTGTCCCGGGCCATCTCTTCCTTCATCCGGAAATGAAGATTCCGATATCTTCTGCCACTCTCAGCTTCAGCTTCAATTTCAATATACTCATTTCCTTCCTTCCTGAATACCCTGTTAGCTACAGGCTCCCAGAAAAATTCGCTTTCTCCAATCATACACAGGGGTATGGTCTGGTAGATAATATGCATTACTATCCGGCTTATCATCTCCTGCCTTTCCAAAGAATTACTTCTTGTATAAAGGCCCTTAACCTCATCCCTCAGACCGTTATGGCAGTTTAGCCGTGTACCTTCGGGAAATATTACTTCCATAGCGGGCGAAAGCATATGATCCATAGAAAGAATATAAAGGTTTGTATAATCCACAAGCTCATCAGGCAGTGGCACGGATTCAGATTTGAATGAAGGATTATTTCTCGACCTGAACATGTCCCCAAGCCTTACCATAGCCCACTGTTCCCTGGTCCATTCCCGTCCGTATTCTTCCTTTTCCCTATAACTGTAATATGGAAAATTTAATGCTATGGAAAAAGCCAGTTTGCTGGCATAATAATCTGAGCTTGGTTTGGAAGCTGATATTAACCTGTCAATCTCAGTAACAGGCCTGGAGTGAGTAACAAGAGGCAGATCCAGCTGCAGGGCAAGTTCCCTGGAATAGCCCCTGATATATTCGAACTGCAGCTCCAGTGTATTAAAAGCCTGTTCAAGTGCGGGCCCGGAAGGAATAAAATACTTTTCACAAAACGAGCTGAAGTCACCTGCGGTGCCATCGCTGCTGAACCATAACTCCGAGAGGTGCTTTACTCCCCTGCTGATCCTGTCGTGGTTTTCAGCCGGATATTTATCCCGGAGTGTATTTATGCTCTTTTCTGCTGCATCCGACAGATCTATGCTGTTATCTTCCTTTTTAATATCGCTGCATCCTGCCAGGAGAACAAGAAAAATAGAAAGCTTAATAAGTTTTTTCATCATAATACATAATTCATTCACCTGCAATTTAGTGATTTAACTTAAGCACTTACAGTTAAAAAAAATTAAAACGCCTCCGGTGCTTTATAAGATACCTCAATATACTTTATCTTTAGGAAAATTTTTCCAAAATAATACCTATGAAAAGAGTTTTGACTGTAATGCTGCTGGGGCTTTTCTGCTTCTCAGCCTATGCACAGGATATAAAAAGTCCTGATGAATTTCTCGGCTACAAACTGGGATCCCAATTCACCTACCATCACAGAATGGCAGACTACTTTAACTACGTTGCAGAATCAAGTCCGAAGGTAGTATTAGTTAATTACGGCAATTCAATTGAAGGACGTCCGCTATTAGTGGTTTTTATTTCTTCGGAAGAAAATATAAACAAGCTCGAAACCATCAGGACTAACAACCTTAAAACGATTGGACTTATGGACGGGACGCCCGGAGAGGATAATAAACCATTTGTGTGGCTGAGCTACAACGTTCATGGAAACGAATCGGTAGGTATGGAAGCTTCAATGAAAACACTTCATAGCATAGTTACAGGTTTACACAAAGATAGTGAAGAATGGCTTAAAGAGTGCATTGTGGTTATTGACCCCTGTCAGAACCCTGATGGAAGGGACTTATACACAAATCGTTACAGAAACAGGCAGCCAGTAGAAGTAAACCACGATGATGATGACTGGTCGCACAGCCAGCCATGGCCAAGTGCAAGACTTAATCATTATTTGTTCGATCTTAACAGGGACTGGGCATGGCATACACAGGCTGAGACAAGACAGAGACTTGAGCTGTATAAGAAGTATATGCCGCAGGTACATGCTGATTTCCACGAGATGGGATCTGAATCAACATTCTTCTTTGCTCCGGGTGCTGACCCATGGCACAAGGTAATAACGCCATGGCAACACGAATTTCATAAACTGACCGGGCAAAACAACGCTGGCTTATTTGACGAGAAATACAGGCTGTATTTTACAAAGGAAAGTTTCGACCTGTTCTGTCCCAGTTTTGGCGATACATGGCCACTTTTTAACGGTGCCATGGGTTTTACCTACGAGCAGGGAGGCGGAGGTTCTGCAGGAATAGCGGTTGAAACATCTACAGGTGATACTCTAACGCTTGAAAAGAGGATAGAAGGACATTATCTCTCTTCTCTTGCCACAATAAAAACATCTTACGAGGTAAGGGAGAAATTATTAAGTGAATTTAAGAAATTCTTCAGATCAGGAGAAACAAACCCTGAGTTTGAGTACAAATCCATTCTTATTAAGAAGAGTAATAATACAGATGACATAATAAGCCTCTTATCCCTGCTGGACGACAACCAGATAAAATATTCGCAGATTAGCGAAACAGGTAAAGAATATGAAGGTTTCGACTACCTGGCCAATAATACGGGTAAAACAAAAGCAGAGGAAGGTGATATCCTGGTAAGCGCATTCCAGCCTCAATCACACCTGGTTGAAGTATTGTTCGAACCCGATTCAAAATTCACCGACTCCCTCAGCTATGATCTTACGGGATGGGCTCTCCCCTACCTTTATAATATAAAGGCCTATGCCCTGAAAGAAAAAATAAAACCGGGTAAGAGTGATATTGACTTTGGTTTTAAAAAAGCTGAAGTTCCCGGAAAAGAGGTTTATGCCTATCTGATTGACTGGAATGGCTTCGGTGAATTAAAGTTAATGGCCGAGCTGTACAGGAAGAAATTCAATATCAGGTATGCACTTAAACCATTTACTATTGGAAGCAAAGAGTATAAAAGAGGCAGCCTTATTATTTCAAGGGGAGACAACCTGCATCTGAAGGATAAATTTGACAGCATGGTGATTGAAGCAGCCAACAGCCTCGGCATAGTTGCCAACATAGCCACTACCGGCCTGGTTGATAAAGGAATAGATATGGGCTCAAACTATGCCAGTCTGAAAAAAGCTCCAAAGATTGCCCTTATTGGAGGATCGGGTACATCTACAGGATCGTTTGGAGAATTGTGGTACTTTTTCGAACAGGAATTGAAATATCCTGTAACAATTATTGAATCTACTGCCATCAATTCTGCAGACCTTGGAAAATTTGATGTGATTTACCTTCCGTCAGGTTCTTACACATCGGAAAAGAATAAGTTAAGCGAATACATTAAGGAAGGCGGCAGACTGATTACTTTTGAAAGAGCTGTATCTCTTTTTGCAGGAGAGAAATCTACAAATCTCTACAGTGTAATTGAAAAGAAGAAGAAAGAAAAAGAAGCAGAAGATAAGAAAAAGAAAACTGATGACTCTTCCCTGCTAAAGAAGTACGAAAACCAGAGAAGGGAAGGATTAAAGAGCAGGTCTGCAAGCAGCATTTACAGGGTTAAGATCGACAATACTCACCCATATACCTACGGCATGGGTGCAGAATGGTTTATAATAAAGAGAAACCAGGGCTACCCCTACCTCTCTTCAGGAAATAATATTGCTTATATAACTGATAATGAACCTGTATCAGGCTTTGCAGGCAAAGAGTTTATCGAGAATATCGGGAATACCCTCGTTATCGGATCAGAAAGGATTGGAAGAGGTGAAGTGGTATATATTACCGATGATCCGTATTACAGGGCATTCTGGAAGAGTGGCAGGGTATTGCTTGGAAATCTGGCATTCAGATAGTTGGGAGTTTTAAGAAGAGTGGTGTATAGCCGGAGGTCCCGTGTCAACCTGGTGATTTAATACAAGATACTATGGAAAGAGTAAGTGAAAGATTCCTGAGGTATGTAAAAATAGATACACAATCGGATGAAAGCTCGGATACCTGCCCGAGTACTGAAAAGCAGTTCGACCTTGCAAGACTACTGGAGAAAGAGCTGAAGGAGCTTGGCCTGTCGGACGTTATACTTGATGAGAACGGATATGTAAGGGCAAGCCTGCCGTCAAATACTGAAAAAGAATTGCCGGTCGTAGGTTTTATAGCGCATATGGATACCAGCCCTGATATGAGTGGCAGTGATGTAAAACCACGCATAGTGAGTTCTTATGATGGCAGTGATATTGCCCTGAATAATTCAACAGTACTGTCGCCCAAAGATTTTCCACAACTGTTAGACTATACAGGCCATGATCTGATAACAACTGATGGAACGACATTGCTCGGAGCAGACGATAAGGCAGGAATAGCGGAGATAATGTGTGCCCTGGAATATTTTATTAACAATCCTGGTATTAAGCACGGTACAATAAAAGTCGGATTTACGCCTGATGAAGAAATAGGAAGGGGTGCCGACCGTTTTGATGTAAAGGCCTTTGGTGCTGATTTTGCCTATACCATAGATGGAGGACAGGCCGGGGAACTCGAATTTGAAAACTTCAATGCTGCCCTCGCTACAATTACATTCAGGGGCAGAAATGTTCACCCGGGGACTGCAAAAAACCAGATGCTTAACTCCATGCACCTTGCAGTCAAATTTATGGATATGCTCCCGGCCGACCAGAGGCCTGAGCATACGGAGGGATACGAGGGCTTTTTCCACCTTGTTGATATAGATGGTACAGTGGAAGAGACGGTAATAAGGTATTTAATAAGAGACCATAGCAGGGAAGAATTCGGGAAGAAGAAAGACCTGGTCAGAAGCATAGCAGAATTTATCGATAAGCTCGACAGCAGAGGCAGCGTTACAGTTGAGATTAAAGACCAGTATAATAATATGCGGGAAAAGATTGAGCCCTATATGCATATTATTGACCTGGCCGGGGAAGCTATAAAGAATGCCGGTGTTGTACCTGTTATTAAGCCAATACGGGGAGGAACTGACGGGGCAAGGCTTTCTTTTATGGGCCTCCCCTGTCCCAATATTTTTACAGGCGGACATAATTTCCACGGCAAATATGAATATATCTCCATTCAATCCATGGAAAAAGCGGTTGAAACCATAAGGAATATTATTACTTCAATAGTCACTAAATATTAGAAGACATTATGAGAAAAATCTTACTCTTACTGGCACTGCTGGTGCCGGCATTAATTTCATGCGACAGAAATAATGATTTTTACAGTGCATACAAGAGTATTACAGGAGAAGAGCTTGCATCATATGTAGATAAACTTGCATCTGACGATTTACAGGGAAGAGCTCCCTTTTCCGAAGGTGAAAAGCTGACTGTTAACTACCTGGCAGAAAAACTTGACGAGATTGGCTTCGAACCTGCCTTTGATTCAGCTTATTTCCAGGAGGTAAAAATGGTGGAAATCAAAACAAGCACAGATGATTACATTACAGTAGATACTCCTGGCGGAACGATGAAATTCAACTCACCTGCCAGCATTGCTGTTCGTTCGCCGAGGGCAATTGAGAGTGCATCGATTGAAAAATCTGAAATGGTCTTTGCCGGCTTTGGTATATCTGCACCGGAGTATGACTGGGATGATTATAAAGGGCTCGATGTAGAAGGTAAAACAGTTGTAGTACTTGTAAATGATCCCGGACTTTACACCGGGAAGCCCGGCTTCTTTAAAGGGAAGGAGATGACCTACTATGGAAGATGGACATATAAATACGATGAAGCTGCCCGCCGGGGAGCTGCAGGGATACTTATAATACATGAAACCACCGGCGCAGGATATCCCTATGGCATCCCGGTTAACAGCGCTGTCTCAGCTAACCTGTACATGGATGATGGCAGGGGCAACTCCGACAAATGTCTTTTTACGGGATGGATAGAATCGGAAGCAGCAGAAAAGATATTCAATGCAAGCGGGCATAAGGTTGAAGAACTGAGAAATTCTGCCTGCCTTCCTGGATTTACAGGTTTTGAAATGGAAAGCTATATAAGCTTCAGCTTTAAAAACAGGATCAGGTATAATACCTCGATCAATGTTGCAGGGGTTCTGAAAGGTACAGAAATGCCAGATGAAGTAATAATATATTCAGGTCACTGGGATCATTTTGGAATCGGAGAGGTACAGAATGGTGATTCAATCTTTAACGGTGCGGTTGATAACGGCACTACAATGGCGATGTTGCTGGAAATTGGAGAGGCTTTTTCATCACTCAATAGAAAGCCCCGAAGATCGCTTATGCTCTTTTTTCCCACTGCTGAAGAACAGGGCTTACTGGGATCTCACTACTATGTAAATCATCCCGCTTTCAGTATTGAAAACACAGTAGCCAATATAAATAATGACCTTGACCTTCCCATTGGCAGGATGAAAGATGTGATGGTGACCGGCTATGGCCAGTCTGACCTGGATGATCTGCTTGCTGAGGCAGCGGAAAGACAGGGACGTTACCTTTTACCCGACCCGAATCCGCATACAGGCATGTATTTCAGGTCAGATCATTTCCCCTTTGCTTCGGTGGGAGTCCCGGCTATGTTTGCCAGGGGAAATTGTGACTCCAGGGAGCATGGCAGGGAATGGGCTGCCGGGCAGGAAAGAGACTATATTGCAAATCGCTACCATAAGGCCGCCGACAACTATGAGCCTGAAACCTGGAATTTTGATGGACTGGTTGAAGACGCACAGTTAATGTTCGAAGTGGGTTACCGCCTGGCTACATCTGATAAATGGCCCGCGTGGAAAGATGGGTCGGAATTCAAGCACCTCAGGTAAGAGCAGTCTTCCTGCAAGAGCTTAATTCACGACACCAAAACAATATCCGTTTACTGCAATTATTATTTAATACTCCCTGTAGATTTTATGGTTCTGATTTCTTCGCGGAGTTCCATTAATATTTGCTTTATCTCTTCGTTTTCCAACTCTTGCTTTTTTATTGTTTGTTGCTGCTCTTTTATTGCTTCGATCAGAACAGGTATAAGTTCGTTATAGGCCACTGACTTTTCTCCATTTCCGGCGTCCATTACAATTTCAGGAAAATAGGGTTCAACCTGCTGAGCAATAACTCCGAAATGCCTGCCTTCCGGGAAGTTTCTGTCTGAGTACTCGTCTGTTTTCCAGAGGTAGGATACTCCTTCAACTTTCAATAATCTTTCGACGGCATTATCCAGCGGTTCAATACTTTTCTTAAATTTCTTATCTGATGAGTACCATGCACCTGTTGCATAAGACGAACCCTGCACATACAGGGCATATCCATAACTCCCGCTGTTCCCAATCGTAACCTTATCGGCAAAATAATTATAGCTTCCTCCAAATCCCCAGCTGAAATACGATCCGTTATACCAGAGGGCTTCTGCATCATCTACCGAAAGCGCCACACCTGAGAGACCACCGCTGTTCAGGTTTAGTTTACCAGCCACTTCCATCTTATAGCCTGAGGGAAGTACACCCACTCCCAGATCACCATTTATCCTGACTTTATTTGCAGAGAAATCTCCATAGATAAGAGGAGTTGATGTAGTGCTGTTGTCAATATAAAGTTTATTAGACCCGCTCTCGGAGTATCCTGCGTAACGACCAATAAAAACATTGCCGCTTCCGCTTTCGTTACCATAGCCGGCATAGGCTCCGATGGAAACATTATAACTTCCGCTTGTGTTATTGAAGCCTGCCTGCAGACCAAAAAAAGAATTCAATGTTCCATTGGTGTTATCAAAGCCTGTACCCCAGCCAACAAAGGTATTGTTACTTGCGGTTGCATTCTGACCGGCACCTGTTCCGATACATACATTAGAACCACCAGTAACATTTGAATAACCAGCAGCATTACCTATAAATACATTTCCTTCGCCCCAGGTAGTCTTGTTACCTGCCGACTCACCTATAAATACATTCTGATATGCTGAGGTAAGTTCATAACCCGAGAGGTGACCAATACAGACGTTACTGTATGCGCTGGTTGCCTTGTAACCGGTCTGGTAACCAATATAGACATTCTTTTCACCGGAATCATTTGTAAAACCAGATCTTTCGCCTAAGAAGATATTACTGTTTCCGTCAATATTGTTAATTCCAGCTCCATTACCCATAAAAACGTTCCCTGATCCAGTTGTATTAAGATAACCTGCTGCGTAGCCTATAAATACGTTAAGGCTTCCGGTGGTATTGTTAAGGCCGCACTCATTGCCAATAAAAACATTATTATTTGCATTGTTTGTGTAGCCTGCCCTGTAACCAATAAAGGTGTTATAGCTTCCAGCAATATTATTGTAACCACTTTCAGGTCCGATAAAGACATTATTGGAACCATTTTCATTATAGAAGCCTGTGCCCGTACCGTAGAAATTATTGAAGTTGCCATCTACATTCGAGTAACCTGAATGAAATCCTGCAAAAGTGTTATAATCCCCGATTGTATTATTTCGCCCGGAGAAGCTGCCAAGAAAAGTATTTGATCCGCCGGTAGAGTTATTAAAGCCGGCAGTATAACCCATAAAAGTATTATATAATCCATCCGTATTGGAATAACCACTCTGGTATCCCAGGAAAAGGTTCCCTGATCCTGATTTATTATTATATCCGGCCTGGAATCCAAAGAGGGCATTAGAACCTCCTGTGGTGTTATCAGGACCTGTTTCATAACCTACAAAAGAATTATACATACCGTCTGTGTTAGACTGTCCGCTTCTATGCCCGATAAAATAGTTATCAGGTGTAATATCAAAAAAATTCACACCTGCACCTTTACTTCTGTCAAAACCTCCAACAGAAAATCCACCCCTGCTACCCTTTGCCGGATTCTCCACATATACCCTGGTGGAATCAGAAGTAATATTAAGATAATCCTGCCTGTATGACTTGGAACGATCGAAACCACCTACTGCGAAACCACCTCTTGCTCCCTTATTACTGTTATCATCAAAGTAAAACCTGGTACTGTCGGGTGTTATTACCATAAACTGGTCGGGTATACCCTTGCTCCGGTCGAAGCCGCCAACAGAGAATCCGCCTCTGGCACCTTTTAGCTGACTGTCATTTGGTATATTAACATGAACACCATCACTGTAAACAGAAAAAACAGGCTGTCCGTCCTGCCTTCGTACTTCAAAGAGAGCATCCTCAGAATTATCATCTGTACTAATTATTGACACCCTTGATGTACCTTCCTCAACCGACCCGATATTAAGGTTTTTATCAAGCAGTGAGATACTGTTATCCTGAATCACGAAAGGATTGTCAAGGGATTGTTGAGCCGCCACAGCATATGGCACTGAGACTAGTTCATTTGATTCAAAGTTATGCCATGCACCAGAATAAAATATATTGACCTTCAGATAATAATTCGAGACTGTCCAGTCTATTTCTGAAAATACCAGTGCAGATCCGTCTATCCTGGTACCCCTGCCCAGGATTACATTAAACATACCAAAACCATTCGTAGCAGTTGTATGATCTTCTTCCCATACAAGATCTCCCGAAGGATTGCCTGCCATTATCATAAATTTAGCAGTAATGGATTCATCCGTAATCAAATTACCGGAAATATCCCTGAGCACAGCCTGGTAATTATATCCCTGAGGAACCTGAGCATTTGATTCCACACTACATAATATTAATAATGCGGTTAAAAATAATAGTATCCGGGTTTTCATAACGAAGAGAATTGGTTATGATGAAAAGATACTAAATATAGGTACCTGTGTCAATTAAATTTGACGATGCAAAGCAAGGGATGGATTAATGAAACAATTTTCCTATAATATCGCTTCGGCCTGACTTTTTCAGATCGTCCTTAATAAATTTCTCGTTTTCTTTCTTATACCAGAAGAAGATGCGTTTCTGGCTGCGTTTTTCCTGATCGGACCTGGCAACAAACATCTTCTGACCTGTGTAGGGATCAAAGCCCGTATAGAAGATTGTAGTGGCCATGGTAAGAGGTGTGGGAGTAAAATCCTGAACCTGGTCAAGTCTCATTCCAAGTTTGCTGGTTTCCAGGGCAAGCTCTCCCATATCCGAAAGGGTACAACCAGGATGGCTGGATATAAAGTAGGGTATTACTTCCTGGTTCAGTTTATATTTAGCGCTGATAGTCCTGAATTTAACAAGCAATTCCACAAAGAGATCAAAACCTGTCTTGCGCATTACACTGAGCACTCTGCCTGAGCTATGCTCGGGAGCAACCTTGAAACGGCCGGATACATGATATCTGATTATATCTTCAAGGTACTTTTCCTCAGCCTTGCCGGCTTTTTTGTTATACTTCTTTGACAGCAGATCATACCTGATGCCACTACTGACAAAGAAACGTTTTAAGCCGGGGGTAGATCGAATAGCGCTGTAAAGGTCAACAAGCCTGCTATGATCGGTATCGAGGTTCCTGCATATGCCTGGCCATATGCATGAGGGACGGGCACACCTGCGACACATTTCCAGGTCCTTACCCTTCATCATGTACATATTTGCCGACGGACCACCAATATCTGAAATCACACCTTTAAAATCAGGCATATCCCTGATAGCTTCCACCTCGCGCAATACTGACTCTTTACTCCGGCTTACAACATGCTTACCCTGGTGGGCCGAAATAGCACAAAAACTACATCCCCCAAAACATCCACGGTGGATATTAACCGAATGTTTAATCATTTCAAAAGCAGGAATCGGTGGTTTGTTTTTATAGCGGGGATGAGGAAGCCTGGTAAAGGGAAGGTCATATATTTTATCTGCTTCTGCTGTAGAACTTAATTTACCCGGTGGATTTACAATAACTACCCTGTTTCCGTTATCCTGAATCAGCCTGGCTGCTTCAAGCCTGTTCGATTCCTTTTCAAAGATTACAAAGGCACCGGCAAATTTTTCCCTGTCAGACTTTACTTCGCTGTATGAAGGCAGTGTAATCTCATCCCAGTGCTTCTGACTTCTGTATTTTTCTCCTTTATTTATTGCAACAGCAGTCTGAGGAATATTGGTAAGTGAAGCAAAAGGTACACCTTTCTTTAACAGTCTTGCCAGTTCAAGCACCGGTTTCTCTCCCATTCCATAAATAATCATATCTGCCCCTGAAGAAACCAGGATTGAAGGTTCAACACTGTTTTTCCAGTAGTCATAATGGGCTATTCTCCTCATCGAGGCTTCCACCCCACCCAGGACAACCGGCACATCGGGGTAGAGTTTCTTAAGAATTTTAGTATAAACTTCTGATGGATAATCAGGCCGGTAGCCCGCCCTGCCTCCGGGAGTATAAGCATCATCTGACCTTAATCTCCTGTTTGCCGTATAGTGATTCACCATTGAATCCATATTACCGGCACTTACACCAAAAAACAGCCGGGGCCTTCCCAGTTTTTTAAAGTCCCTGAGGTCGTCGCGCCAGTTTGGCTGCGGAACCAGGGCTACCCTCAATCCCTCATTCTCAAGTATCCTGCCAATAACAGGCGGACCAAATGAAGGATGATCGACGTAGGCATCGCCAGAGAAGATGATAACGTCTAATTCATCCCATCCCCTGGCCTTAAGCTCATTAAGGCTTCCGGGAAGGAAGAGTTCGGGTATGCCATTATTTCGTATTTCAGCCAATAATATTGATTATTTATTGTGCAAAACTACCTAAATCTGCCAGAATGTACTCTATTTTACCGATTTTTAAGGACGGCAGGATTATTGAGGCATTTTCAGCCGGAGGACAATTTTATTATGGAACCGATAAAAGTACTGAATAAACATAAAATGATTTCTGCCCTTGTACTGGGCAAAAGGGTGAAACAGGGAATCGATAAGTTAACAGAGTTTGCAGCATTAAGCAGCAATCCCGATCATTCAGAAAAACTCTCGGGATTAAGCTCCACATACCGTAATATGATAAGGTATACAGCTGAAGGGGTTTATGACCCTGAGCGCAAGAAAGTATATTATCATTTGCAGCAATCCCTGTTAAACATAAACGACAGTGTTAAGCAGGATCTCCTTTCAAGGTTTTCGGGGTGGCAGACTTACTGGCTAAAAGCCAACGTGGAAAGGGAAAAGGAGCTGGCCGGTAAAAAGATTATTCAGAAGATCGATGACCTGAGCTTTAAGACAGAGCTGGACGACTGGCTGAGAGAAACCGGCACAAGACTCTCAGATTCAGGTTCGGAGCTGAAGATAAAGCATGATAAGCTTATTGAAAATATATTCAGTCACCTCTGGCTTACCGACAGGTATGGCGAAGCAGAAGATGAACTGCTCAGTATTATTCGCGACGGTGAAAATTTCACCTGGTATGAACAAAGTATATTTGTAAGTGCTCTGACTCTAAGCGCATTAAGACTATGGGAATCGAAAAAGATAGTCCATCTTATTAATATCTACAGGGATGGAACTGAAAAAGTAAGCGAGAGAGCACTTGCCGGACTTGTACTTAGTCTTCAGTACCATGATGGCAGGGTAGGAATCTACCCGGAACTGGTAGCACAGCTTCAGAATCTCTCTGATGATAATATGTTCAGGGAGCATATTCGTATAGTTACAATGCAATTTATAAGGTCGCGCGAGACTGAGCAGATAAGTAAAAGACTGCATGATGAGATTCTTCCGAAAGTTGCTGATTTAAGGCCAAAACTGGAGGAGAAGCTTGACCTTGAGAACCTTCTGCCTGAAGACCTTATAGAAGGAAAAAATCCCGACTGGAAGGATATGTTCAAGGAATCTGAGGAAGTGTTTAAATCCATGGAAGAATTCTCAAAACTTCAGATGGAAGGAGCTGATGTTTACATGTCGGCATTTGCAAACCTGAAAAACTTTGATTTCTTCAGGCAGTTTTCCAACTGGTTCCTGCCCTTTTATCCTGATCATGACTCGCTGAACGAGGTTTTCCAGGATGAAGTATTGAGCGAGGGCACCAACGAACTCGCCGAAGCCCTTTACAAGACCCCTTTTATTTGCAATTCTGACAAGTACTCCCTGGTACTTAATCTCAGGCATCTTCCTGCGAGCCAGAAAAGCATGATGCTGAAAGTATTCAGGATGGAGCTCGAGGGACTGGAGCAGGCAGGTGAGGGTGAATTTGATCCTGATAAGAATGTTAAGTTCCGGACGAGCACCACCCAGTACCTCCAGGATCTATACAGGTTCTTTAAACTATCGCCATATAAAAATGAGTTTGAAGATATATTCAAGGGTAAGCTGGACATTTACAACTCCCTTTTTTACAAGCTGATTTTTGGTGAGGGAGAAGATCTGAGCATGATTGCCGATTACTTTTTCGGAAAAGATTTTTACACTGATGCCCTTGAAATATACAGGATAGTAATAGACAGTGCTGAGGGAGATATTCAACTGTTTGAGAAAGCAGGATATTGCTACCAGCAGGAAGGTGCATACTCGAAAGCTCTGGATATGTACCTTAAGAGCGACCTGATCGAAAAGAAAACCTGGACAACAAAAAAGATTGCATTCTGCCAGCGAAGACTGGGGAATTTCGAGGAAGCACTAAAATACTATAAGGAGGCAGAGAAAGACGAGCCTGATAATATGCATACTATTGCAATGATAGGCCAGTGCTACCTGGACCTGGGTGATTATGATTCAGCACTAAAATATTATTTTAAGGTAGAGTATCACGACCCGGATAATATAAGGGTACTAAGGCCCATTGCATGGTGTTACCTGGTAAAAGGTGAGCTGGAAAGATCCAGGAAGTATTATAATAAGCTTGCAGGAAGCAAACTCAGTGGTCATGACTACATTAATATCGGTCATATGCACCTCTGCCTGGGCGAACGACAGGAAGCACTCGAAAACTACAGGAAATCCCTATCTGAAGGTGGCATTAGCAGAAACGACTTTATAAATATCTTTGAAGACGACAGGGAAGTTATAGAGAAGTACGATGTAGATCCGGATGACCTGCCGATAATTATCGATCATATTCTCTTCGAGGTGGATGATTAGGGTCAAATCTGCCGGAGTCCATCCCCTCAAATAAGGAATCAGGCCTGAAATGCCTTCCTCTTTCACCCCTTCCACTGGAGTCAGGTCTGAAGCTTCGGAACTCCTTTCGTCTTTTTTCTTCCTGTTTGTCAAGAATTTCAATCTGAGCAGGAGTAAGAATTGACCTTATTTCGTTCCAGTATGCGTTATTATGTTCATCAAACTCTTTCCGGAAGTCTTTTTGCAGTAAACGCCCTTCCCTCGAATATTTCTTTATTATCGGGTCAAGTTTGTTTACCTGGTCCTCAGTAGGTTCTATAGTCTTGTAGAAAAACTCTTTAAAATATCTTTCTGAACTGAACATCCTTACGCTTCGCATCTTTCTGTGCCTTAGCTGGGCAGAGGTAAGCATACCCAGAAGGAACCCTATAATCAGGGTGACAATCAATAAAAAAACAGGTCTTGCTTTCATAACAAAGATTATTCAATTAGTAAGCTGAGCATACCCTCATCCATCTCGCTGTCTATCCCGATAAGGGTATCAAATGACAGAGAGCCCTGGGAGATAAAAAGTGTAACGATCAGTAAAATTATTGCTATCATCCCGGTAAGTGCAAGCCTGTTGAAAACACGGTTAAAGATACTCAGGTTGCCCGGATCAAAAAATGGCCTTAGCGATCCTGAATAAATTGATTCAAGAACCCTGTCTCTGAACCCGGGACCAAAACTTTGATCCTTCAGAAGCTCAGCTTCAATCACTTTTCTGTCACTTTCCGAGATTTCCTCCGTAAGTGACTTAAGTGCAAGTTGTGTTAAATCGTTCTTATTCATATCAGAAACTTAACTTTTTTAATTCTAACTGGAGCTGCTCTCTTGCCCTTGACAGTCTTGAAAGTACTGTACCAACAGGCAAATCAAGTATTTCAGCTGTCTCCTTTGAACTATAACCGTGTACCAGCCTTAATACTACAACACTCCTGTAATCTGCCTGAAGTTTAGCTATTGCCCCTGATAATATTTCGCGCAGGTCATCGCTTTCTTCAGCGGAGTAAGCAGTATCAGGAAGCACCAACTCTGAATCATCATCCCTTTCGGATCTGAAAAACATTGTCACAAAACGTTTATTCCTCTTAAGTTCGTTAAGCGACAGGTTTATAGCAATTCTCTGGATATAAGTACTCAACTTTGATTCGCCCCTGAACTCTTTAATAGACCTGTACAGCCTTATAAAGGTATCCTGACCTACATCCTGTGCAACCTGGGTATCTCCAAGCATATTCTTTACAGTTCTGGCAACCATTTCCTCATATCTTCTTACAAGCTCTCCAAAAGCCCTGGAATCACCATCGACCGAAAGGTTGATCAGGGCATTATCGTCTGAATGAAGATAATCGTTGATAGCCATACATACTTATTGACAAAATAAAACGGGTATTTATTCCCGGGAACTTCTATTCCTTAATCCGGGAAACTCCACTTTCATATCAGGTGTAAACCTGATAAAGAAAAGTCGCTTATTCTCGAACCCGCTTGTTATACCGGTCCGTGAGAAGTCATAGTCGGTCTGCAGAAGGTCAGGCCGGTGTGATTTTGGATGATATTTAAACTGTGAACCATGCACGGCAATACCACTAATAAAATAATATGCTATATCATAACTCTGCCAGGCATAGCTTCTGACCTGGGGTTCCATATTGAATTTGGTCCTGTATTTCTTTATAAAGTTTTTCACATCATCCTGGTTGTAATCGAGCCAGCTTGGTGTAAACATCATTACCCCGAGGTTATAGAAATATTCCGGGTCGATGTTCTCGAGCCATCGCAGGTTTGGATAACCAAGTACTTCTATTTTATAGTTACGCAGGAGGGTATGTACATTTACAAGCACCTCACTCATAACGGCCTCATCTTCTGATGCAATTATGATAAGATTAGGCTTCTCGCGGCTCATTGCGTGATCAATAATATTTATTGTATCACTATAGGCAGACCTGCTGGTAAAGAACACCTGGCGGAAATTAATCTCATCAATCGGAGCCACATATCTCAGCTTACGGAAAATATTATTCTTAAACTCCTCAGAACCGGATGCACTCCAGGCGGTATCTGCGTGCACGAAAATCAGGTTATAGTCATAGAAGTCGCTTATCTTCTGTGCCATTGCTTCTTCGACAAGTTCCTGTCCGGGTTGAATCTTGAAGAGGTAGGGATTATTTCTGAGCACCTCATCGTTCCGGCTGGCCAGTGGTGAAACAACCGGGATTCTTGACCTCCTGGCATACCTCCCTACTGCTTCAACGTTAAAGGAATAGACAGGCCCGATAATAAGATCGATATTATCCAGGATATCTTCTCTCAGAAGGCTGTCGACAAGTAGTGAATCACCACGCGTATCATACACTTCAAGGTTTATTGAAAGTCCTTTTGACCTTAGTTCATCAACAGCAAGCAGCACTCCTTCATAATATTCCAGAAAGAGTTCGCTCCTCGGAAAAATCCACTCATCAGGTCTTTTTATGGTTTTATAAATTCTTTTTCCTCTCTCATTGTATTCTGAAGAATCGATATATGAGCGCTGGCTGTTTTCTTTGAGGTAGAGAGGAAGCAGCAGGGCCACATCAACGCTTCCGTTAAGATCTTCAAGAGGAGTATACTCAACTTCGGTACCATCAAAGAGGCGAACAACATTCTCATCATCAAAAAGTGCAGAGTCTGCAACTACTTCATCCCCGGGCATTACAAAATCAAGCGATGCCTGTTCTGAAGGAATCCGGAGATAATCGCCTGCCTTTGGAAATATCATTCTGCGGTTAGCATTTCTGAGCTGCCTTACCGGTATATTATATTTTTCTGCAATATCTGACATTGACTCACCACGTTCCACCTTATGAAGACGGTAGCCCTGGTCATCTGTTCTGAAAAAGACCGGCTGTTCCATAAACTCTTTACGGGGAATGGCTATTTCGGTGCCAACCGGTAAATCAAAAACATCAACATGGGGGTTACTTTCCCTTATCTGGTCTTCAGGAATGTTATATTTCCTGGATAGTGCAAAAATAGTCTCACCCTCCCTCAGGGTGTGATAGATATATTTCTCATTATCCTTTTCGACTTCGTCCTTAGCGGGGAGAGTACCAACAACAGGTATTTTCAGGGCAAAGCCTTCCCTTAGTCCATAGACCGCGCTCCTGTTTTCTTTAAGAAGCACTTCGGTTGAAACATTATAAGCTTTTGAAATTGAATAAAGGGTTTGTCCTTTTTGAACAATATGTATGTAATAGGCCACACCCTCTATCGATACCTTTTCCTTACTTATTTTAACAGGTTCCTGGGCAGAGGTGCCCTGGTATATTACTACGATAAAAAGAGCTGCCAATATACAGCGGAAAAACTTGACCATTTGCTATATTATTTCTTCGCCCAAAGATAGGGAATATACAAATATAAAAACGGGTAACAGATGAATCTATTACCCGTAATTAACACAAAGGCAGTTATTACCTTATTTCGCTAAAATACTTCATAAACTGTATTCTTTCAAATGCAGCCGGGTTAGCACTTTTGTCCTGGCTCATTTTGCCTTTGAACTGGTGTACATAGTTGAATCCCTTTTCATCCATCCAGTTCTCAAGAACAGAGACCATCTCCTGTATTGTTTTCAGTCCGCCTGAATATAGTGAAGATACCACCTGTACAGCTGCTGCTCCTGCAAGAATTTGTTTTATAAGCGCCTCGCCGTTATGAATCCCGGTAGTTGCACAGAGGTCACATTCGGTCTTCCCGGACATCAGGGCTATCCATCTCAGTACATTACTGCTTTCGGCCGGTGTACTGAGGGTATTTGCAGACTTCTCGGTAAAAGTATTAATATCAAAATCCGGAGAATAAAACCTGTTAAACAAAACCAGTCCTTTTATACCTGTGGCTGACAATGATTTTATCATTCCGGCCAGGTTTGTAAAATACGGACTTATCTTAATTGCCAGTGGTATAGTAATTGTACCGAGGACTTTTTTGATGATAGAGAAATATATCTCTTCAATTGCCTCCCTGCTCATTTCTGCATTAACCGGGAGAACAGCTATATTTAACTCAAGGGCATCTGCCCCTGCATCCTGTACTTTTTTTGCGAAGGAAGTCCATTCCACATCAGACACACAGTTAACGCTTGCAATAACAGGTATAAGCGTTTTCTGCTTTGCCTCTTTGATAAGCTTAATATAGTTTGAGATTGTATCCTCCTTTATATGAAGATCGAGGTAATCAAGCGATTCGGATTTGGCAGAATAAATAAAATCATTCTCATATGCTTTTTTTATACTTGCCTCAGCTTCCATTATGATCTGTTCTTCGAATAATGATTTCAGAACAACAGCCCCTGCACCGGCCTTTTCCAGTTCTATAATATTATCTACGGAATCGGTCAGTCCCGAGCTCCCGGCTATTATCGGATTTCTGAGAGATAATCCAAGATATTTGCATGTTAAATCAGCCATATTATTAATTTTTTTTGATTCTTAGTTGTATGTTTTACTTACCGGAAAGAACATTCTTTTTAAGGTATTCGTGCATTCCGGCAGCAGCCTTCCGGCCATCGCCCATAGCAAGTATTACAGTTGCGCCTCCCCTTACAATATCACCACCGGCAAATACTCCGGGCACTGACGATTCCATTGTATCCTTATTAACGATAATGGTTCCCCAGTCAGACATCTCAAGCTCAGGCATGCTGGCCGGGATAAGCGGATTAGGAGAAACTCCAATCGCTACTATTACAGTGTCTACGTCGACCATAAAGTCTGATCCTTCGATAGGGATAGGCCTGCGACGGCCTGAGCTGTCGGGTTCGCCAAGTTTCATCTTCTGCACCCTCATACTTTTCACCCTGCCCTTCTCATCTGCATAGTATTCAAGCGGGTTATGGAGGTTCATAAATTCAATTCCTTCTTCCTGGGCATGGTGTACTTCTTCAACCCTTGCAGGCATTTCTTCAATAGACCTGCGGTAGATTATCATTGAGTTATCAGCTCCCAGCCTTTTTGAAGTTCTTACAGAGTCCATGGCAGTATTTCCGCCTCCTATAACGGCTACATTCTTACCACTTATTACAGGGGTATCAAATTCCTTATTTGCAGCATTCATAAGGTTAACCCTGGTGAGGTACTCATTGGAAGAAAAGATCCCGTTATAGTTTTCGCCCGGTATATTCATAAAATTAGGCAAACCTGCTCCACTACCCACAAAGAAAGCTTCAAAGCCTTCATCCTTCAGGTCATCAATACTTGCAGTCTTACCCACCACGAAATTAGTTTCAAACTTAACTCCCATCTGCTTGAGGTTATCGATCTCCACATCCACAATCTCGTTAGGCAGCCTGAATTCAGGTATTCCGTATTTAAGCACACCTCCGATTTCATGCAGGGCCTCAAAAACAGTTACATCGTAACCCCATTTTATCATATCACCTGCCACTGCCAGCCCTGAGGGACCTGATCCGATAATGGCAACCTTAAGCCCATTCCTTTCGGCAATTTTCGGAACTGACATCTTGCCACTATTTCTTTCGTAGTCGGCAGCAAATCGTTCCAGGAATCCTATTGCAACCGGGTCTTTCTTTAGTTTCTGAACATAGAAACATTTCGACTCACACTGTACCTCCTGCGGGCATACCCTTCCGCATACTGCAGGCAGTGCATTGGTTTCCTTTAATGTTACTGCTGCTTCAAGGAAATCGCCTGATTCAATGCGTTTAATAAATTTTGGGATATTGATCCCTACCGGACATCCCTCGATACAGGTCGGATCGGCACAATCGAGACAGCGCTTTGCCTCGTTGAGGGCCATTTCCTCTGTCAGGCCGAGGTTAACTTCTTCTGAATTGTGTGCCCTTAAATCGGGATCCTGTTCTATCATTTTAACACGTTCAATGACAGTACGGTCTTTAGCCTTCATGCTTTTCCGCAGTTCTTCTCTCCAGGCTTGCTGACGCTCTTGTTTTAAATAATCCTTAAGTTCTTCCATTATATTGTTTTCTTAAGTTCATCTTAGTTTATTCCAGATCTGGCTTAGTTTGATTCCATAAATTTTTCGTAGGCAATTCTCTCTTCTGCCTCATACCCTCCGAGGCGCATCAGCATCTCCTCGTAGTCAATCTCATGGGCATCAAATTCCGGCCCGTCGACACATACAAACTTTGTTTTGCCATTAACACTTACCCTGCAGGCACCGCACATCCCTGTTCCGTCAACCATAATTGTATTAAGGCTGGCAATTGTTTCAACGTTATATTTCTTTGTTGTAAGGGCAGCATATTTCATCATTATTGCCGGACCGATAGTAACGGCAAGATTCACCTTTTCGCGATCAAGAATTTCTTCCATACCATGTGTAACCAGTCCCTGTTTTCCGTAGGAACCGTCGTCAGTCATAATTATTACTTCATCAGAGCAGGCCCTCATTTCATCTTCCAGTATCAGCAGTTCCTTGTTTCGGGCAGCCAGCACGGTTAAAACCCTGTTACCGGCTTCCTTAAAGGCCCGGGCAATAGGCATAAGAGGAGCGATTCCCACACCGCCGCCAGCGCATAATACCGTGCCCCTGTTTTCAATCTCAGTAGCATGACCCAGAGGGCCCACAACGTCCATAAGAGTATCCCCTGCCTCCATTTTCAGAAGTTTATGGGAGGTAACACCAACTTTCTGAATAATCAGGGTAATGGTTCCTTTCTGGCTGTCAGCATCTGCAATAGTGAGAGGGATACGTTCGCCCCTTTCATCAATCTTTACTATCACAAAATGCCCTGCTTTTCTTTTGGCAGCTATCCTGGGAGCTTCAATTACTAGTTTAACCACGTTATTACTCAGCAGTTCTTTTTCAATGATTTTGTTCATTTGGTCAGATAAGTTTTGAGTCGTTTATTATTTCTCACAAGATTTTAAAAAAAATCTACGATACCAACCAATTATGTCAGTTTTTATTTTGTGTTTAATAACAGGTTTTTTATTGGTGCGAATTGATGCGAATTGGTGCGAATAAAGAAGGGGAAGCAATAATTCACTTCCCCCGGATATTTTATTGTGCGAACACTTTCCTAAACCACATTGTTAAGGTAGGCGCTTACATTTTTCTGTATGCGATCGGATACATTCGAAATATCGGCCCTGTGGAACTTCTCTCCCGTAATGCTCTCGTATAATTCAATATATCTCTCCGAAACCTGCATAACAAATTCGTCAGGCATTTCAGGCACTACCTGGCCTTCCTTACCCTGGAAGTTGTGGTCCATAAGCCACTCTCTTACAAATTCTTTCGACAATTGTTTTTGTTGTTCTCCCCTGTCGAACCTGGACTGGTACTCATCAGCATAGAAGTATCTTGAAGAATCAGGAGTATGAATCTCATCAATAAGGTAAATCCGGCCATCCTTTTTACCGAATTCATACTTGGTATCAACAAGTATTAATCCATGCCTGGCAGCAATTTCCGATCCGCGCATAAAAAGTTCCATGCTATACTTCTCAAGCAGAGTATATTCTTCCTCGCTTACCAGGCCCAGCTTCAATATTTCATCCCTTGAAATATCTTCATCGTGCAATCCCTGCTCAGCCTTGGTTGTAGGTGTGATAATTGGTTTATCGAAGCCCTGGTGTTCCTTTAGACCATCAGGAATAGCCACGCCGCATATTTCACGGGCTCCTGCCTTATAACTGCGCCAGGAGCTGCCGGTCAGGTAAGCCCTGACAATCATCTCTACCGGGTAAGGGTCGCAACGGTATCCAAAAGTAACGTTAGGATCGGGCGAGGCAATTTTCCAGTTGGGCACTATATCTGATGTTGCATCGAGAAATTTTTCAGCAATCTGGTTAAGCACCTGGCCCTTATAGGGTATACCCCTGGGAAGTACGACATCAAAAGCGGAGATTCTGTCAGAAACCACCATCAGCAGATAATCATTATCGATAGAATAAACTTCCCTTACCTTGCCATGGTATACGCTCTTCTGGCCGGGAAAATTAAAATCTGTTTTTACAATTGTTTGAGACATATTTTAATGTTAAATGTTAAATGTTAAACGTTATCTGTTATCTGTTATCCGTTATCCGTTATGCAATTAATTTTTCTCTCAACTCATCCACCCTCAAATCTCCCCTGTCCGCCAAAGGTTCACCGAAGGCGGAACTCATCTACCCTCTACCTTAGCTAACACTAAACTCGGGGTCGTGTTCACTTCCGGTGTTCTGATTTTTATTCAGATTTTGCTGGTAGTCCTTTTCGTATGCTCTTACAATATCCTTAACAAGTTTATGCCGCACAATATCCCTTTCATCGAATTCAATAATTGAGATGCCGTCTATACCTTCAAGCAGCTTAACAGCCTTTACCAGGCCTGAGTTATGCCTGTTAGGCAGGTCAATCTGTGTAAGGTCGCCAGTAAGTATAAACCTGGAGTTATTACCCATGCGTGTCAGAAACATTTTAAGCTGGCTCATTGTTGAATTCTGTGCTTCATCAAGAATTACGAAGGAGTGTTCCAGCGTTCGTCCCCGCATAAATGCAAGAGGAACGATCTGTATGGTGCCATCCTCGAGCCAGGTTTCAAGCTTCTTAAAATTAATCATATCTTTCAGGGCATCGTAGAGTGGCTGCAGGTAAGGATCAAGCTTTTCTTTCATATCGCCGGGCAGAAAACCCAGCCTCTCCCCAGCTTCAACTGCCGGTCGTGTAAGCACAATTCTTCTTACTTCCTTATTCTTCAAAGCCCTTACCGCCAGGGCAATAGAGGTATAGGTCTTTCCTGTGCCGGCGGGTCCTACTGCAATCAGCAAATCGTTGCGTTTATACTCCTCTATTAGATGGAACTGATTAACTGTGCGGGCGGTAACCGGCTTGCCGGCCACATTAAAAACAATCACCTCGTCGAAACCTCCGCCGGAAGCTGTAAGTTCATGTTCGTTGTCACTCAGGATTCTTTCAGCCTCATCCTCAGAAAGACCGTTATGCCTGTTGAAATAGCTTATTAAGGACTCTATCTTCCGGCTGAAGTCTGTTACATCATCATCATTGCCCATACACTTAATCTCATTGCCCCTGGCTATAATCTTAAGGCGGGGAAAGTGATTTCTTAAAATATCAACAAGTATATTATGAGACCCGAAAAATTCTTTCGGATCGATCTCATCAAGTATAATTGATTTTTCAGGCATATGCTATAATAATTTAAACCCCGCAGTCCCTTTTTTTCAAAAAAAAACAGTAGGTTTGAGCTTACAAAGTAAACCTATTTTTTTTATTAAAAACCAGGCAAACTGGAAGATTTTAGGTATGGCTATAATTACGCTTACCACTGAGTGGCAGGAATATGATTATTACAACGGGGTACTTAAGGGTAAGCTGACAAGCAGGTGCAAGGGGGCAACTATTCTTGAGAACGCCACCGGAATTCCTTCTTTCAATCTTCAGCATGCAGCCTTCGTGGTAAGGAACACTTTCAAGCATTATCCTGAAGGTTCCATTCATATTATTTGCGTGCATTCTGAGTATGACGAGAAACAGCCGCACCTGCTTGTTGAAGCCCAGGGTCATTATTTTATCGGATCGGATAACGGTATATTCCATCTGCTACTGAACGGAGAACCTGAAAAGATTATAAAACTCGATACGGGTGATAATAAAGAAAATATTGACGAGACAGATGTATTTTCTAAAGCTGCTGCTATAATAAATGGCGGGGGCAAGCCGGAAGACACCGGTGTACTTATAAAGGAAATAAATGAGAGGGTTCCATTCAGGGCTACAATAGAAGAAAACTCAATCTCCGGCAGCATTATCTTTATTGATTCATATGGTAATGCTATATCAAATATTACAAGGGAGGTCTTTGAAAGGGTATTTAAGTCTAAGAAGTTTAATATTGCAATAAGATCGAATAATAACCTGATTGAAAAAATAAGCAACTCATACAAAAGTGAGGGTGTCAGTGATCTTCTGGCACTTTTCAATTCACTTGAACTGATTGAGATCGGCATAAACGGTTCCAGTGCTGCAAAACTACTCAGTCTGCAGGTTGGAGACGTTATCAGGGTTGCTGCTCCGGGCAATGGCAAGAGCCCGGGGATGTTATTCTAACATTGATAATAATGGAAAAAGACAGGCGGCTTGAAGCATTTTCAGAGCTTCTGGACATAATGGACAAACTCAGGGAAAGCTGTCCATGGGACATGAAGCAAACAAACGAATCGCTCAGAAAACTTACAATTGAAGAGACCTATGAACTTGCTGATGCCATTATTGAGGACGACAGTAAGGGTATATGTAAAGAACTGGGTGACCTGATGCTCCATATAGTTTTTTATGCAAAAATAGGATCTGAGAAAGGACAGTTTGATATTGGGACCGTGCTGGAAGGAATTAACAGGAAGCTTATCTACCGGCACCCGCATGTGTTTGGAAATACAGAAGTTAATAATGCCACCGAGGTTGAAGATAACTGGGAACGGCTTAAGCAAAACGAAGGCAGCACTTATAAACCTGTTTTATCAGGTGTACCGGATTCATTGCCAGCCCTTGTTAAAGCAAACAGAATACAGGAGAAGGTAAGGGGTGTTGGTTTTGACTGGGAGGAAAAGGACCAGGTATGGGATAAGGTACTGGAGGAACTGGGTGAGCTTCGGGATGAAATATCTGATGGAAACAATAAGAAGATAGAATCAGAGTTTGGAGATCTCCTCTTCTCAATAATTAATGCCGCCAGGCTCTATGGAATTGATCCTGAGTCTGCCCTCGAAAGAACCAACAGGAAATTTATAAAGAGATTTTCTTACCTGGAGGGCAAGACAATGGCCATGGGTAAATCGCTCAGGGACATGAGTCTTGCCGAGATGGATCTGATATGGGATGAAGCAAAGAAGGCTGACGATTAAGCTTATATCTTTACCTCCCCGGGTAAATAATTACTAAATCATCAATCTTTGTTTATACTGCCTGGCCGTACAAGCCTGAATCCTATATTGTCGTAACCGTGGTTCGAGTCAAAACTTTTTACTCTCCTGTACACCGTGCAGTCTGATTCCTTATCGGCCCAGCTGCCTCCCCTTATAACACGGAATAAGCCTTTTTCAGGTCCCATAGGGTTTTCAGCATCCCCGTTCTTGTAGTAGTCATTGGAATAATAATCCAGGCACCATTCAGCAGCATTGCCCGACATATCGTACAGACCAATAGAATTTGGACTTTTACCGCCACTCCGGTTAAGACCGCGTGTGTCATCAGTCAGCGGACAGGCAGCATCCTTGCAGTTCCTGTAGAACCATCCAACCCTTTCCAGCCTGTTAGAGCCGGCAAAGGCATTGCTGCTGTTTTTAGCACCCTTTGCAGCAAACTCCCACTCTGCTTCTGTAGGAAGTCTTCCTCCTGCCCATTCGCAAAACATCCTTGCTCCTTCCCAGGTAACAAGTATGGCAGGAAAGGAGGTGCATTCATTATTTACAAAAAACTTTTCTCCATCATAAGCAATATGAACCTTAAAGCCTGTCTTATCATAGTCCTCTCCATATACCCTGAGGTGATACACAGGTATTCCGTCGATGTTTACAACATCGCCGTCTCCCTCCATGCTTATCCTGTCGAGCATGGAATTCAGGAAATTTGCATATTCAAGGTTTGAAACTTCATATTTGCCAATGCTATATGGCGACAGGCTTACCTGGTGAACCGGCTGTTCTGACTTGTCTCCGTCCTCACTTCCCATATTGAATGTACCTCCATTTATCTCAGCCATGGGTGTATTAATATAGGGAACAAAATCTACGGATTCTGAGTATACAATGCCCCTTTCGTTAAGAGCATATGCCCTGGCATAATACCTGATGCCTGATTCCAGTCCGGGTATGGTAAAAAAGAATGGTCCGGCTGAGCCGGGTACTTCGGCAAAATTGTGATCTTTGTTAGGTCGTGAAACCGTATCCCATACAATTCCCCGTTCCAGAACATCCAATCCACCGTCGTCTGTAATGCTTGCAAGTATCTTTGCGCTCGAGAAATCAATATCCTCAACACCCTGTATTTCGACTGACGGAATTCCAAGCTTTGTAAAGAGCTCGATCTCCTCTCCATACGAGACACCCTCACTGTTAACTGCATATGCCCTCATATGATACTTTGTGCCGGGATCCAGGTTTTTAACAAGGCCTGAGATTTTACCCCTGCCTTTACCCATGGAAAAAACATTCGAATCTATTGTGGGTTCTTTGAGCATGCTGTACACAATTCCCGCATCACTAACCTCATGACCACCATTATCTGTTACGTCAATACTGAATTCAACAGAGTTAATCATTATCCTGCCATGGACCCCTGTTTTCACGGTGGGTGGCCCTGTTGTCTCAAACTCCATGGTTTCACCGTAAACCGTTGCAAAACGATTGCTTGCAAAAGCCCGGTAGTAATACCTGGTAAAGGGAGTAAGCTCATCAAGGCCCAGGTTAAATCTCCATCCCGACCTGCTTCTTCGCACATTATCCTTCATGCCTGGTTCTGAACTGGTGCTAAAGCATATACCATAGGCTGTAAGGTCTGCTCCGCCGTCTGTAAGAACCCTTCCTGATGCATTAACTTCTCTGGAATGTATATCTGAAATACCAGCGGTAGCAACCACCGGTATTCCTGAAAGAGTTTTAATCTCTGTGGGCTCAGAATAACTAACACCCACATTATTTTGAGCATAAGCCCGCACAAAAAGCTTTGTGTTTCTTGGCAAACCATCAAGCACCTGGTCAATATTTGCTCCATCATTTTTAATAATGATCTTAGCATCGTCAATACTTACATCCTCCTTTTCGGAGTAAACAAGTCCTTTTTCAGTAAGCGGAATACCTCCCGAAGAGAGCAGCTTCATTTTCAGCTTAAGCTGTGTAGCCCTCACATCAGAAAAAGCTACCTCACCTATAAGCGGTTTTACCGGCTCAACCTTAATAAGCATATTAAGCCTTACAGAATTGTCTTTCTGATCGCTTGCATAAATATCCAGGGGGTAGTTGCCGGCAGGCAGTTGTGAGGTGTTAAGCTTAAAGAGGAAGCTGGTATCCTTACCGGCAAACACTTCTTTTGTCCTGAAACTGACATTGGCACTGTCAAGTTCGTTCTTATCATCGATAAATCTTAAATCAAGATCAATGACTTCTCCATGCTTAACACTGACAGTATCAGATTCATAGTTATGGCTGATTATCGGGGCGTTATTTCTACAGCTGGCCAGGAGACTCAGCATTATTATGGCTAAATAAACCCGCTTTAATAAAGTAAAGTTGACCATAGTATCAGGTTTGGTTAGAGGTATTGGGGGAAAGTTACCCTTTTATCCCAAACAAATTTAATAAAATAGAATTTATTAATCAATCAATTGATTATAAGCTTCAAGCAAAAGCGCTAATTCATTTCTGAGCTCCTCAAGTCTTATAAATGCATCTTTACCAGGTTCCTGGTCTGCTCCGGAAACCATTGAATACAGGTACCTGATCTGATCGTTTAGCATGGGCCGGGGATAGGTTATCCTGGCCGTTACCATTTTATCATAAATCTCTGTAAGCTGTTCGAAAGTCTTTGTTTGCTTCCTGGATAGTTTCTTCCCGGACTCTTTTATTGAATTCAGCCCGTCAAGATCTGACCTGACATTATCAGTAAGAGAAGATGCCTCATCAATCAGGCTGATAATGTCGAGGCTGAGATTAAACTGCTTATTGTAGCTTGCAAAAGTGAGACCATCGGCCACCATTAAAGGATCGGGCAGAACCTCAATGGCTGATTTAAGCTCCACTCCGTTTATTTTAAGCCTGAGGGTATATCTTTGAGGGGGAACCCTGGGTCCTCTCGACTGGCGACCGCCCGAGGATTGTGCCCCATAGCTGCTCATATCCCAGTAAATCCTGTTGAAACCCTTATTGTTTGAGGGCTTCCTGTTACTATCGCCAGCATATTTCATAATCTCCCTGCCCTGCGGATCCTCGATAATAAGTTCGAGGCCAGTATCAGCTTCGGCCAGGAAATAGCTTATCGGCACTGATGAAACAGATGGTGACCGGTAGGTATCGGCTGGTTTGAAAAGATAATTAACATCCCCCTGTGCAATAGCTTCAATGTGCCTGAGGGGAGAAATATCATCCAGTATCCAGAATGACCTTCCCATTGTTGAGATTACCATATCGTTTCTGAAAATTTTAATATCAGTTACAGGAACCACCGGCAGGTTAAGTCTGAAATCACTCCAGGATTCACCGTCATCAAAAGATATATAGATTCCGGATTCTGTTCCGGCATAAAGCAAGCCTTCCACAACGGGGTCTTCACGAATTACCCTTACCGGTTCGTCTGCAGGAATTCCATTAACTATCAGGGTCCAGTTCTCACCATAATCATTTGTTTTGAATATATATGGTGCCCAGTCGTCGAGAAGGTACCTGTATACTGCGAAGAAGGCTTTTGCCGGTTTATGTGGTGATGCTTCAATAGTCTGAACCCTTCCGCCAGGTAATAATACTGGCGGGGTGACATTCTTCCAGTTTTCGCCTGAGTCTTTTGTAACATAAACCGGTCCGTCGTTTGCACCTGTCCAGATTACACCTTTCTGCCTGGGTGATTCGGCTACCGCATAGATAGTACTATAGAATTCTTCACCGGTAATATCCCTGGTAATAGGACTACCTGAAATTACCTGCTTATCAGGTTCAAAGGCGGTAAGGTCAGGAGAGATTGTCTCCCAGGTAACACCTTCATCCCTGGTACGGTGAAGGTACTGGGATGCATGGTAAACCGTATTGGGGTCATGCGGTGAAACCAATATTGGGGAAACCCTTTGAAACCTGTACTTCAAATCTTTAGGATTGTGACCATACATATTCCATGCACCTACATAATATTGTTTCTCAACACCCGTGACTTTATTAAACCTTCCGAAGCGACCCTTGCAATTGGAGTATACAATATCAGGATTGCCGGGTTTAGGAACAGCCGGTCCCGTTTCGCATCCACCAACGGAAATAAATGAAGATCCACCCCTTCCCATTCCTGAATAACTTACCGAGGATGTTGAGGGTATGGCAACTGTAGAATTATCCTGCTGACCGGCATAGAGCCAGTAAGGTACCTGGTCGTCAACATTTACCTGGTACAGTTCAGCTGTTGGCTGGTTGTTTTGTTCTGACCAGGTAACACCTCCGTTTAAGGTAATATTTGCACCTCCGTCGTTTGACTGGATATAAATTTCGGGGTTTGACGGATTAATCCACATATCATGGTTATCTCCATGAGGTGTTGATCTTCTCTGCCAGCTTTTTCCCCTGTCGGATGAGCGGTAAAACCCTGTTGAATTTGAATATATTATATCAGGATTAGTAGGATCAACATCGATATTGGTATAATAAAAGGGCCTGTCGAGCAGGAAAGACTGCTTCCCTGCAAGAGTAAATGAATCTCCCATATTTTTTGAGATATATAGTCCACCCTGGTCATTTTCTGCTTCTATAAGGGCATATAGCATATCCGGTTCGGCCCTGCAAACAGCCAGGTCACTCTTGCCAACAATCCCGGCTGGCAGATCAGCGCTTAATTTTGTCCATACAGATCCGCCATCTACTGTTCTGAAAATTCCTCCTTCTTCAGAACCTGAGATAATTGTCCATGGTTTTCTCCTTGCCGTCCATGCCGAAGCATATATAATATCCGTGTTGCCCGGATGAAACTCCAGGTCACAAACACCTGTGTTTTCGGAGATAAAAAGCACTTTCTCCCAGGTATCGCCACCATCCAGAGTTCTGTAAACACCTCTTTCATCGTTTGGTCCGAAGGGATTGCCTATAGCAGCCATAAAGACCCTGTCGGGATTTTCAGGATCAATTATTACAGCTCCAATCTGCCCTACATTTTCGAGTCCCAGGCAGGACCATGTTTTTCCTGCATCCTCGCTTTTATAGGCTCCTTTACCGATAATTACGTTACTGCGCAGCCCGTCAGAGCCGGTCCCTACATATATAATGTCCGGATTTTCCTGGAACACCGCAATAGAACCTATCGAAGCTGTTTTAAAATAAGCGTCCGAAATATTCCTCCAGCTTTTACCGTAGTCCGTGGTCTTCCACACACCACCTCCCGTAGCACCCATGTAATAAGTTGAAGCATCAGATTCAACTCCGGCTACAGCAGTAACCCTTCCTCCCCTGGATGGTCCTACATTACGGTATTTAAAGTCATCTGATTCAGTAAATGAAGATATTTGCTGCCCCTTTACCAATAAGGAAAAAGACAATAGTAAAAAGATACTTATTGTTCTCATTTATCAAGTTAGTTTTGTGCCTAAACAAGATACAACAAAAATCTTTTGGTAAAAGATATTATAGAACAGCTGAGTGCTAAATTACAGGTTCTGATAAATATTCAGACCGGCAAAATCTATTCTTCCGCTTTGGGCTCGTTCTCAGGCTTCTGCCTGTCCGTGTCTGCCTGATCAGAGTTGCCGGCTTCACCGGTACTTTCAGCTTCGTCTTCATTGTCAGATCCTGGCACCAGCAGCTTAAGGCTCTGAAGGGTATTATACCAGCTTATTAATTTCCGGATATCAGAAACATAAACCCTGTCGCGGTCATAATCGGGGAGCACTTCTCCAAAATAGGCTTTTAGCTCATCGGGAGTTGACTTATGGTTTATTGCTTCTCCGCCCTCCTCTTTTTCAAATATCCTGTCAAAAACATCGCCCAGCGGCACCTCTTCACCTTCTGTAAAAATAGCTATATCCACAAGCGAACTTACCTTTGCTGTACCATGTGCTGCGCTGCGTTTTTTTGTTTCGAGGTGTTCTACAATAATTGAATTCTTTCCCTGGGCGATAAATCTGAAAAGTCCTCCCTCGCCTGAAATAGATAATATGTCTTTAAGTTTCATTTTCTGTATTCTTTAAAATCGTCTATTTAATATTTCTTTCTTTCTTAATTTGTTCGTAAGCCTCGTTCACCTTTCTGAATTTCTCATTCGCTGCCTTCCTGAAGTCCTCGCCCAGATGATTTACCGTATCGGGATGATATTTCCTTGCCATTCTCCTGTACGCTCTTTTTATATCGCCATCAGTAGCAGCAGGTTCAATCTCAAGTATCTTATATGCAGCATTTGTATCAGGGATAAACATATTCCTTATAGATTCCTTATCGCTGGCTGATATATTGAGATAAGTGGCTATCCTGTCTATTACTGACATCTCTGCTTTGTCGAACTCACCATCAGAAGCTGATACTTCGTAAAGCATATGTATCAGTTGTATCCTGGATGTATATTCCATATTTCTGCTTATCTGTCCGCAAACCTCGGCCAGGGGAATTTCCTTCTTGAGCATATCCCTTAACATCAGGATTGCTTCTGAGGCTGTATCTTCACCGAACTGCCTTTTAAACCAGTCCTTAACAAAATCCAGTTCCGACTTTACTATCTTACCATCTGCTTTCATTACTGCAGCAACGAGTACGATAAGGCTGAGGGCAAAGTCGCCTGCGGTTGTAGTATAGGTTCTGCCCCTGTATCGTGTTCTTGTGGTGCTTTCCCCGGGGGTATCAAATATAGACCCGATAAAATATCCGGCTACGGCTCCGAGCGGACCACCCATAAACCATCCAAGCCCGCCACCAATCCATTTAGCGTATTTACCCATTCTCAGACTTTGTTAAAATATTTTTTATTTCATTATGCACGCTTATTACCTGCGGTATAAGCATACTGGAATCAGCATTATCGAGCAGAAAATCTGCCTTTCTCAGCATTTCATTTTCAGAAACCTGGTTTTTAATTCTTTCCAGGACTTCCTCACGCTTCATATTATTGCGTTCCATAACCCGTGCAATCCTTTCTTCCAGGGGTGCGATTACAGCAAGTGTTTTATCAAGTACTTCACCGGCACCACTTTCAAATAAAACAGCTGATTCAAGTATAACATAATCAGAATCCTGTTTTTGACTCCAGCCTGCAAATTTCTCCAGTACAAGCGGGTGAACAAGCATATTTACCTGTTCCAGTTTTTTTGAATCATTAAAAATAATATCTGCCAGCCTGGGTCTGTCGATTTTTCCGTCAACATAAATATCAAATCCCAGTATTTTTTCCAGGCCCTTATATACCAGGGGACTTGTATCCATGATGACCCGGGCTTCCAGATCACTATAAAAAACCCTGACTCCCAGTACTTCAAACACTTTGCAGACTGTAGACTTGCCGCTTCCTATTCCGCCTGTTATTCCCAGTCTGAATTTCATTTCTTCTCGATTAAGTACTCAACAAACTGCGGGTTATGCCTTACCTGCGCTGCATAGACAGGCAGGTTTCTAAGTTCAACTTTCAGCCTGGAAGTTGATGCAATATCCAGACCAGCCATATCTACAATGGCCTCAAGCGGGGCATTCATAAAATTATTATAGTCGCTCAGGGCAACAATACAACTTACCTTCACCCTGTCGGGGAATAATCTTACAAGTGCGGTATCAGGTACATTAACTGCTTTCAGAGCTACCTCAAGCAAGGCCTCAGTAAATTGCTCAACCGGGATATTCACCTCCACTTTTCTCTCAGAGAAAGCAATCCTGTTTATTGGCTTCAGAACAAGTGTTTTGCTTTCTGTCCTGTTGAGCTGGTCAAAAGTATAATTCCTTGTATAAACAGCTGATACAGTATCCACTATAACCCTGGGTCCTGATATTTCTATGGAATCGGGATCACAGCTGATATTACCATTTACAATATACTGCCTCTGGGTATTTATCTCAATATCAGGAATTACCATCACTTTCTTCCTTGAAATACGGTCCATATCGAAGAATATAGTATCGGGTGATATTGAGTTTATGCTAAAATCAGTTCTGATCTGCTCGGCAAGCATGGCCCTTAGATTATATGTAAGGCTGTACAATTTAAGAATCTCACGGTCTTCCAGTACCTGTATTGAGATACGGTCCAGGTCGATGGTAAGATGTTCCCTGCTTCCGCCGAGTTTTGTCTGCACTATGGAATATCCCGGGCCTTCAACAGAAAGAGAAAGATGATCAGGCAAATCATTAACGAGAGTTTTACCTTCGGGGAAGTTAATATACCTTACAGGATATTCAATTCTCCCTTTCATTTCCTTGCTGAGTCCATTAAGAAACCAGAAAACAAATGACAGTAAGAGAAAAAATGAGAATACAGCCACCTCTCTCCTGAGAAGACGCGTTCTCAACTCTCCAAAGCGTTTGCGCCAGAGCTCGCTTCTTTCTGCCAGGCTCATAGTATTTTTAGATGACCAATAGAATTATTTCTTCTCCAAATCGGAAGAATCCTTTAAGATAGCACTTTTATCAATTTTAAGCAAAACACCATCTCCAACGTCCACGGTAACAGTAGTATCCTTAACATCAGTTATCTTTCCATAAATACCGCCTGTAGTTATTACCTTATCTCCTTTGGAAAGACCGGACCGGTAATTTGTCATCTCCTTTTGCTTTCTCATCTGCGGTCTTATCATAAAGAAATAAAACACTACAAATACAAGAATCAAAGGTAAAAATGTTGCCAGAGGGTTTGCTCCTTCTGCAGGAGGTGTCATCAAATACAAGAACGCGAAATTATTCATCTCAATTTATTTTTGTTTGTTAATTAATATTAGTTTTCTCAACTTCAGCAATAATACGCAGTATCATTACCCTGACACTCGCATTTGATCTTACTGTAATAGTTTTTGTCTGTGTACCTTCCCTGTATGCACTATCGAACATAACTTCAATGGTACCGCTATCCCCGGGTTTAACAGGCTCATTGTCAAAATCTGGTACTGTACACCCACAGCTGGTTGTAACTGAGCTGATAACAAGGTCTGCATCGCCTGAATTAGTAAATTTAAAAACACAGGCCACTTTCTCTCCCTCGCTTATTTTCCCGAAATCGTGCTCAAGTTTAACGAAATCTATCTGCGCCACACCGTCTTCATCCGTCTTCTGCTTATCACCACCCTTTTCCTTAAGTCCACATGAAGCAAATAAGGAAGTGGCCAGAAACAAGAGCAGCAGATGTCTGTATCCTGTATTTTTATCTTTCTTCATATCCTGGCTCTCCTACCAGCCCACGCCCTTTTTTTTCAAAAAGTTTTTTACTTCTCATTTCCTTCACTATTTCATCAAGTATCCCGTTAACAAATGTGCCGCTCCTGGCTGTACAATAGTACTTGGCAATCTCAATATATTCGTTGAGGGTAACCTTAACAGGAATCTCTTCGAACTCAATAATCTCAGATATAGCAAGCTGCATAACAAGAGTGTCCATAAGTGCGACCCGGTCTATTTCCCAGTTGGTAGTTTTACTGTCTATCAGTTCTGAATACCTGGCGCCGTTAAGTATAGTTTTCAGAAGCAGTTGCCTGGCAAAATTCTCATCATCCCTGTTTTTGAACAGGGGCATAAGACTGAAATCGCTCCCGGAGTTTTCCTTAAAACCCCTGATGGTTTTTTCCAGCATAAGACACACAAATTCAAGGTCATCGTTCCAGTAAATGCTCATTTCCTCCAGCAGCAGGTTAAGGTCGGGGGATGCAACTATCAACTCTGTAATCATCCTGCTCACAAACCTGCGATCATCATTAAATGTAGATTCTTCCTTTAACATATAGCTCTTATACTCGTCCCACTCGAGCATCTGGCTATAGAGTTTTCTGGGTAATTCCGGGTTTTCCCTGAATGACAGCTTCGATTTTTTTATATAGCTGTTCAGGGACTGGTTGGTATCCAGGAATTTGATCACCCTGTTATCAATTAGCCGCGTATTAGGATTAAGGTCCTCGACAGTGGGTATCCTCTTGTTCCTTGACATTTCTATTTTTTCAGCAGCGATATCTGCAATCTCCAGTACAAGAAGCAGAAGCAGGTGATACAAATCGTATGTTTTATTTATACTGTGCATCAACTCCTTTTCAGCAGCTTCCAGATCGTCACCATCTTTCCTGTTAAAAGCATAGATAATCATCAATGCCTTAATCCTTAAAAGTCTTCTGCTTATCATTAAAAAAGAACCTCAATATTATTTGTGCAAAAATACTCTTTTTAGCAGTTAGACAAAATAGAAAGCCATAAATCCACAAATCAGGGTACATATTTTGAATAAAGGAAATAATTATTACATTTGACAATGTTATGATATTCCCTAACTAAATGCATGTTTATGAACGAAGAAAATGGTGCTAAAAGGAGTGAAGCGAGTGAACGGGACGAGAGCCAGATGCACGAGAGAGAAGAGGTTTATACTAAAGTTGTAAGGGCGGGAAACAGAACCTATTTCTTTGATGTAAAAGCAACACGTAAAAATGATCTCTACCTGACAATTACAGAGAGCAAAAAGAGGTTTAATAAGGATGGCAAGTTTTTTTACGAGAAGCATAAAATTTTCCTTTACAAGGAAGATTTTGAAAAGTTTCTAAATGGCTTTGAGGATGCTGTCACCTTTATTAAGAACAATCTTCCCGAGCAAACTGATGAGCCAGGCGATAAGGAAATGCCTGAATCAGAAGTGTCAGGAGAAGGCACAAATGAATTTATTAATGTTGAATTTGAAGATCTTGGAGATAAATAGACTTTTCTTAACATCTATAAATGCCTGTTCCGCCCCACAGGCATTTTTTTTATAATACGCTCAGAATGGAATACCTATTGCTAAGTCTTGCTATTGTACTGATAATAATCGGGATTATCGGCTGCCTTGTTCCGGTTCTGCCCGGTCCGCCCCTGAGCTACGGAGGTCTGATTCTGCTGCATTTTACCAGGTTTGCAGAATTCTCTAACTCTTTGTTGGTTATCCTTGCAGTTGTGGCAGGTATAGTTACAATCCTGGATTATTTCGTGCCAATATGGGGCACCAAAAAGTTCGGGGGATCAAAATACGGAACACGGGGTGCTACGGTTGGTTTGATCCTCGGATTGTTTTTTGGACCATTCGGTATTATACTGGGGCCTTTCCTGGGTGCAGTAATAGGCGAAATGATATTTAAGGATGATTTTAAGTATGCCCTGAAGGCAGGTTTCGGCAGTTTGCTGGGATTTCTGACAGGCGTAGGTCTGAAACTGGCTGCATCATTCGTAATTACCTTCTATTTTATCAAAGGACTTTTTTGATTGAAGTTTGACTCACTTTGTTCGTAGGGCTCACTTACCCTGCCTCTTAAACAGGCCCGGCACCTTGGGTTAAAGACTGGTGTGGCGGGAATCCTGTCTCTCGCACCTCCCGGTTGAAGATCTAAGATTCCGTAAAGAATTTTTATGCCCCCAGGGTAGCTACCATAACTGCCTTAATGGTATGCATCCTGTTTTCGGCCTCATCAAATACAATTGAATGCTCTGATTCAAAAACATCTTCTGTTACTTCCATTCCATCAAGACCGTACTTCTGGTATATTTCCTCACCCACAGTTGTTTCACGGTTATGGAAGGCAGGCAGGCAATGCAGAAACTTAACCTGCGGGTTGCCTGTAAGTTTTATCAGCTCCATATTAACCTGGTAGGGTTTCAGAAGGGCAATCCTTTCCTTCCATACTTCATCCGGTTCGCCCATCGATACCCACACATCCGTATAGAGGAAATCGACTCCTTTTACAGCTTCGGCAACATCCTCGGTAATGGTTATTTTCGCACCTGTGTCCCTGGCAATCTCCCTGCAGGTCTTAACCAGTTCATCAGAAGGTTGTATACTCTTTGGAGCTGCAGCCCTGAAGTCCATACCCATTTTAGCGGCTCCAACAAGCAAAGAGTTGCCCATATTATTCCTGGCATCGCCCAGGTAACAGAAGCTAACCTGATTAAGGGCTTTGTCGCTATGCTCCATCATAGTCATAAAATCGGCCAGTATCTGGGTTGGGTGGAATTCATTGGTAAGGCCATTCCACACAGGTACACCGGCGTATTTTGCCAGCTCCTCCACAACGTCTTGTCCAAAGCCCCTGTATTCAATACCATCATACATCCTTCCGAGTACCCTGGCAGTATCTTTCATCGATTCCTTTTTCCCTATCTGTGACCCTGTTGGCCCCAGGTAAGTTACATGCGCGCCCTGGTCGAGAGCTGCAACCTCAAAGGCACACCTGGTACGGGTAGATGCTTTTTCAAAAATAAGGGCTATATTCTTTCCTTCAAGTTTCTTTTGCTCAGTACCTGAATATTTAGCCTTTTTCAGATCCACCGACAGATCCAGAAGAAAACGAATCTCTTTGGGATCAAAGTCAAGCAGTTTTACAAAACTCCTGTTTCTTAAATTGTAAGCCATGTTTTATATTGTTTAATGGTTTAATGGTTTAATGGTCTGGCGATTACAAAGCCGGGCTAAAATACCTAATCGTCGTATTCCATTGTTATTTTGGTTCCGTATTTTTTATCGGCAAGTTTAAAGGCTTCTGTTATGACGCTTTTCGAACCGCCGTTTTTTATAAAATTAAGGCAGGCCTGAATCTTGGGGGCCATGCTGCCTTTTGCAAACTGGCCTTCCTCAAGAAGTTGAACCGTATCCTTATAATCAAGAAATTCCTTAACCTCCTGGTCGGCTTTCTTATAATTCTTATATACATAGGGCACATCGGTAAGTATATAAAACTCGTCTGCCCCTATATCGGATGCCAGAAGTGAAGATGCCATGTCTTTATCGATCACTGCCTCAGCCGGTCGTATTTCGTTTGACCCGTCGATATAAACAGGTACACCTCCTCCCCCTGCAGCAATTACTATAGTGCCCTTCCTCGCCAGCTCTCCTACAATATCCTGGTTCATAACCCTGATAGGTTTCGGCGAAGGCACCACGCGCCTGTATCCTCCCTGGGCCTTTACTTCTTCCTTAAACTCCCATCCCTTTTCAGCCTTCAGTTTCTCTGCATTTTCCAGGTCATAAATCTTCCCGATTCTTTTCTGAGGATCGTTAAATGCCGGATCATCCTTATCGACTACTACCTGGGTTACAAGGCAAACAACATTACGTTCAAGATTATGCTTCTGAAGAACATTTCTGAACATACGCTCAATCATATACCCGATTCCACCCTGCGTATCTGCCACACAGATATCCAGAGGCATCTGGGCTATATTATAAATCTGTTCTCCTGCATCGTTTCTCATCAGTACGTTTCCGACCTGGGGACCGTTTCCATGGGTAATTACCAGGTTATACCCTTCTTTAACCAGGTATACAAGGTTCTCAAGTGTATCTGTTGTATTTTTCTCCTGTTCTTCAATTGTACCAATCTGGTCTCCCCTGAGAAGAGCATTTCCTCCCAGTGCAATTACTGCAAGTTTCTTCATTCTTTTCGAAATTTATTTACAATCTCATACAACCAAATCCATCTTTTTCCTGTCAGTAAAAATAAACCTGGCTGTATCAGGAAATGTAAGCGTTTTAAAATTGAAAACACAAATTTATAATAATATATATGATTTTCAATTGATACTTGCTTGTAAAATTATTTTGCTATTTTTACCTTTTGTAGGAGAATGAATATTATCACAACCAGATTGAAGAATAGACTTTTACTTTTTTTATTTGTCTGTGTACTTACGTGGCTAGCAGGGTGCAGCAGATCTCCAATGGGCGGCTTCGACGAAGGAGAAATTCATTATAATATCATCTATGATAACCCTGGTGGTGTGCTTCCAATGGAACTTATGCCAAATACCCTTGTTGTGAAATTCAAAGATAACAGGATACTGATGGAAATAACGGCTCCCATCGGGCATTCAGGGATATTCAATATTATTGACCCTGAGGCGAATATAATGAAGACATTTATAAGTTTCCTGGGAATAAAATATTATTACCAGGGTGTTTCAGGAGAAGTTCCTCCGGGCATAGATCCCATGGATGACCTTAAGTTTATGAGGACCGGTCAGACCAAGACAATCTCAGGTCTGAACTGCAAGCACGCCATTGTCCAGATTCCGGGTTATGAAAGGGATTTTGATATATGGTACACAAATGATATTGACCTTGAAAATCCAAATAATTCAACACCATTCAAAGATATTGACGGAGTTCTTACAAACTTCTTCTACAAAATTGGTGATATGATAATTGAATTTGAGGTAACAGCCATCTACCAGCGTGAAGTTGCCGAGAAGGATTTTACGAAAAGCGACAAATTCCTCAGGATTTCAAGGGATGATATGGATAACCTTATTTCAAAAATGATGGCCCTCTGAGCCATTCCGTATTTTCTCATCCACCATATTTTGTTACCTTTATAGCATGGCTAAGTAAGTGCAATATTTTTAACGGCAAGCAGTTTTCAGAGGTATAAAGTTTCATATTCGGAAATGAAAAAGAAGAGCAGTAAAAAAAAGACAGCTAATAAGATCCCTCCAAAACCACAGGGACAGAAACAGGCTTATTCAATATTTAAGGATGAGAGGATAAAGTTTATCTCAGGTCTGCTGCTGACAGGTTTTGCTGTTTACCTTTTGTTTGCTTTTATAGCCTATCTCTTCTGGTGGAAATCGGATCAAAGCTTCGACACGTCCCAGGTAATAAGCGGGGCCGAAATTGAAGTAAAGAACTGGTCAGGTAAAAGCGGTGCCTGGTTTGCTGATATATTTATCAGGCAGGGTTTTGGACTGGCTGCCTTTTTTATACCGGTAATCTTTGCCGCAACAGGACTCAGGATGCTTAATCTTACCAGGATCAGGGCGGGGATTATAAGTCGTAATATGGTTCTGGGCACAATAATTTTTTCTATTGCTCTGGGATATGTTTTCGGAAGTGCAGGAGGATTATTCAGCTCAGGCCCGGGGGGAACACACGGATATGAAGTAAGCAGATGGCTTAATTCCTTTATCGGCAAACTGGGAACGGGTATTCTTGTTGGTGTTCTGCTTGTATCATACATGGTAATGGTATTCAGAATAAGCCCGGCAGGTATAAAATCCTTCTTAACAGGATTTAATAACGGAGCTAAGAATGATCCTGACCTGTCTGTTATTAACGAAGACGATAGCCCTGATAATTACGATAAGAATGATTATAATGACGATGCGGCAGATCCGGAATTCAGTATAATAAATTCTCTTGAAGACGAAGCAGTTGAGGAATTCCAGGATACTCCTTCTGTCAAAGGAAGCATTATAAATGACCTGGAAGACGGAGGAAGCGAAAAGCAGATCAAGGGAAAGGATGTATCTATCTCAATCACCAGGGCAGAGGGAGGAGAGGAACTTAGCGAAAATGAGATGAAGCGTCTTCAGGAAAACTATGACCCTACACTGGATCTTTCGTCCTTTAAAATGCCGGTTCTTTCCCTCCTCGAAGATTACAGGTCGGACGGTGCCTTTGACGATAAAGAGATACTGGAAAAAAAGGAAACTATTGTAAAGACACTCTCAGACTACAACATAGATATTAAGCATATTTCGGCCACAGTAGGTCCAACGGTAACACTTTACGAAGTTGTTCCTGAAAGAGGTGTGAGACTTGCAAAGATTAAATCGCTGGAAAATGATATTGCACTCAGCCTTTCAGCATTTGGAATCAGGATAATTGCACCTATTCCGGGCAGGGGTACCGTTGGTATTGAAGTACCTAACAAAAGTCCGGAAACTGTGTCAATGCGTTCTCTTATTGCCAGCAAGGCCTTCCAGGAAAGTAAGTATGACCTTGCCATAGCTATGGGTCGTACCATCACAAATGACCCCCTGATAATGGATCTTGCAAAGATGCCACACCTTCTGGTAGCCGGTGCAACCGGCCAGGGTAAGTCGGTTGGACTGAATGTTATTATTGCATCTCTGCTTTACCGCAGGCATCCGGCTGAATTAAAATTCGTACTTGTTGATCCAAAAATGGTTGAACTAACCATGTATGCCAGGATAGAAAGACATTACCTGGCCAAACTGCCCGATTCGGAAGATCCGATTATTACAGATACCCAGAAAGTAGTTTATACTCTTAATTCGCTTTGTATTGAGATGGAGAACAGGTATGAACTGCTCAGAAAGGCAGAATGCAGGATAATCAAAGAGTATAATGAGAAATTTAAAGCCCGGAAACTGAACCCTGAAAAAGGCCACCGTTTCCTGCCATATATTGTACTTATTATTGATGAGTTTGCTGATCTTATCATGACAGCCGGTAAAGAGATAGAAGGACCGATCCAGCGACTGGCACAGCTTGCCAGGGCCATTGGCATCCACCTTATAATTGCCACTCAGCGGCCATCTGCCAATATTATTACCGGGATTATCAAGACCAATTTCCCCGCCCGCCTGGCATTCAGGGTTTCATCGTCTATCGACTCAAGGACTATACTTGACCAGACAGGTGCAGAAAAACTTGTCGGACGCGGAGATATGCTCTATTATAACGGCAATAACACTATCAGGGCACAATGTGCATTTATTGATACACCTGAAATAAACAGGGTTACAGAGTATATCGGGTCGCAGCAGGGATATACCGATGCTTTTTTTCTACCCGAATATGAAGGCGATACAGATAACGGGATACAGGATATTGATCTTAAAAAACGGGACAGCAAATTTGAGGAGGCAGCGCGGCTTGTTGTTACACACCAGCAGGGTTCTACTTCACTTATCCAGAGAAAACTATCGCTGGGATATAACAGGGCAGGCAGAATTGTTGACCAGCTCGAATTCGCTGGAATCCTCGGACCTTTTGAAGGCAGCAAGGCCAGGGAGGTACTAATACAGGATATGGAACGTTTGGAACAGATTTTGAGAAGTATCGAGTAAACATAGCATGAAAAGGACTATTACAATACTGTTTATTTCGATGGCCTGCATATCCATTCTCAAGGGGCAGGTTGACCCGGTGGCAAAATCAATATTGGATAAATTCAGCAGTAAAGCACTCGGAGCCGATGCAATTACCTTAAAATTTGATATGCAGGTTCTGGATGCTGTAGAGGACAGCGAAACAAATGAAAGTGGAGAAATAGTAATCAGCAAAGACAGATATAAGCTTCAGTTACCAGGGAACATTGTCTGGTTTGACGGCACGGCTACATATACTCTTGTTCCTGATGTGGAAGAACTTACAATAACAGAACCGGATCCTGACCCGGAATCATTCCTTTCCAGACCATCATTGTTGTTCACTATGTACAGCCAGGGCTATAAGGTAAAAATGCTTGCTGACGAAAGTGATGGAACAATTATTGACCTCTACCCTGAAGACCTATCAACAGAACTGTCGCGTGTAAGGCTGAATATCGGAAAGGACTACTCCCTGAAAGGAGCAGAGTATAAAAGGAAAGACGGTATCAGCATATTTATTTCAGTAAAGGTCTATGATCTCAGTAAAAGTTATAAGGACACTTTCTTCAGCTTCGACCAGAAGAAATACAGGAATGTTGATATAATTGATATGAGGTTCTGAAACCTCTGGCTTATTCATTCTTATCAGTCTTATTCTTACCCTCATCTTCTTTCTTCGGATAGCTGATCCTGGCATGGTAGATTGTCAGAAGTCTTTTAACGAAGGCATTCCTGGCAACCGTAATATCCCTGTAGGTAATTGGGGCATTAACAAACTGGTCTTCCTGAACCTGGTGATCAATAATTGTTTCAACAAGATTACGTATTGCTTCTTCGCTGTATTCCTTTAGCGACCTCGACGAAGCTTCAACGGCATCGGCCATCATTAGCAATGCCGTTTCTTTGGTAAAGGGCCTTGGGCCCGGGTAACTGAAAAGACTTGCATCAATATCCTTACTGGGATTATTGTCCTTGTATTCCCGGTAAAAATAATAGGTTCTCGTAGTACCCTGGTGGGTCCTTATAAAATCAATAATCTGCTCCGGTAATTTTGCCCTTCTGGCAAGTTCGATTCCTTTTGAGATATGATTTATAATAATCCTGGCACTTTCATCAGGTTTGATACTTTTGTGAGGATTAAATCCATCTGACTGGTTTTCTGTAAAGTATTCCGAATCATTAACCTTTCCTATATCATGATACAGAGCACCGGCCCTGACAAGTAAAGGATTTGCACCTATTGCCCTGGCGGCGTCCTCAACCAGGATAGCCACCTGCATTGAATGCTGGAACGAACCGGGCGCTTCTTCAGCAAGCCTTCTCAACAAAGGCTGGTTCGTATCTGACAGTTCAAAGAGTGTTGCATCCGAAAGAAAGCCGAAAGTTTTTTCAAATATAAATATCAGGGGATAGCTGAGCAGGATAAGTACTGAGTTTCCGGCAAACCAGCCAAACATAATATAGTCAATATCCTTTATCTGACCTTCCTGTATAATACCTATTCCAAAATAAACTACCGACATAGTCAGAAATACCATAAACGAGGAAAAGAAAAGCTTACCTCGCCTGTATGTATTTGTAAGGGTGAAGATTACCACCACACCGGCAATAAACTGGATAAATACAAACTCGAAGGAGTTTGGGACAATAAAGCCGTTCAGCATCAGGGTAACAAGCAATATAAAGAGGGCAAGCCTCGGGTCATAAAAGGTTCTTATTACAATCGGAATAATGGCGAAAGGAATAAGATATACGCTGATATTTGGTATTATCAGCACCAGCCTTGTCAGAGCAGTAAAAGAAAGTATCAGTAAAATAATAAAGAGGGTCTTTGCAAAGGAATCAAGAACTTCAACCCTGAAATTTAGCAGGAATAAGAAGAGTATCAGGAAGCAGGTCGACACCAGGAGCACCTGTCCGATAATAAGAAGCCAGGAGCTGTAGGATCCCATTTTCGCCCCCGACTCTACCCTGAGTGATTCAAGTACCCTGAACCTGAAATCGTTAACAAGCTCACCCCTGCTTATAATTAATTCGCCCTTCTGTATCAGTCCCCTGGTTAAACTGACACTATTAAGCATCTTCTCCCTTTCAGTACTGCTAACATCGTAATTATAGCTGACATTTGGTTTTACAAAGTCAGACACGGAAATTGTGCTGATAAACTCAAATTGCCTCAGGTCTATTGATTTTGCATTATTCAGAAGCATATTGTCCTTTTTCTGCTTCACTCTTTCATATGCTTCTTTGGAAGTAAGGAGTTCATCAATGCCAATCTCCCGGACTACAGTACCTTTTACCAGCATAATGTCTCTGTTTTCCTGTCTTAACACATCAACCTGGTCACCCGGTTCATATACACCAGTCCGGTAAACCTCATAAAGAATATCACCCAGCACAAGCCTTATGCGCTCATATTCTATCGGACTGAGGTCATTAGCTGAACCTGTCCGCTTAAGCCTGAGTTCATTATAATAGCTATTGAATGAATTGAGCTGTCTGCCTGCCATAGCAGTGTCAAAATCAAAAAATGGTTTAAAGGCCTGCAGAATACTGTCGCGTTCCCTGTTCAGCTCATTCTCGCTCTTGTAAATAGGGAAGTCCCAGGGAGCAATCATAACCTCGTGCATCCAGGGTTTTCCCTTCTGATACTCATACCTGAATTTGCCTTCTCTCGGAAAAAACATAGTTACAATTGCTATACTTACTGCAAACAACAATCCAATAAAAAAATAACTGTGAATTGATTTCCACCATTTTATTTTTGACATATTGTAATTATTAAGTTTTATTACCTTAAGTATCCTTCAAAACGGGATTTAATGGATGTAAAGGTAAAAAAAAATATAAGCATGGTATTTAGCAATCAAAATCGGGTTCTTTAGATGAAATAATTATATTTACGCATATTCTAAAGTTCTAAATCTTAATTATGGGCAAATTTATTAACACCTATCCTGTTGTTCCCTTGCGCCTGGGTCCGTCGCATAAAGCTGAGATGGGGTCGCAGATTTTGCTGGGCGAAGTATTTTATATAATTGACACAGCCGGAGAATGGCTCAAGATAAAACTGAACTTTGATAATTTTGAAGGATGGATAGATACAGATCATTTTCTGTTGAAGGAATTTACGCATTCCTCATCACCTGTAATAACTGACACAGAATTTGAAGCTATTTCCAGCCTGGGTGAAAAGCTTGTGATTTATCCCGGATCAGCAATATATGAGTACGACGAAAATAAGCTTAGCTTCAGAATAGGTCCAGACGAATACACTATAAAGCAAAAGCTTACTTTCTCCGGTGCCGGAGAAAGTATTGTTGATACTGCCAGGCGCTTTATGAACGCTCCCTACCTGTGGGGAGGCAGAACCCCACACGGGATAGATTGTTCAGGGCTTTCTCAGCTTTGCTACAAGATACATGGTAGGAATATACCCAGAAACAGTAATACCCAGGCCTGTATTGGTACGGTAATCAACCTGCTAAGCGATGCCCTGCCGGGCGATCTTCTCTTTTTCGACAATGCGGCAGGAGATATAATCCATGTAGCAATACTTGTTGATAATAATCATGTGATACATGCTTCGGGCGGTGTCAGGATTGACAGGGTCGATCACCAGGGTATTTTTAAGACCGACCAGGAGAGGTACAGTCACCAGTTAAGGATAATTAAAAGAATCTGAGCTATGTTTAAGGAATTGCTGCCTGTTCTGCTAATTATTGCTGTACTGGGAACTATTTACCTGGTGCTGCGGGTGCTTAACTACAAAAGAAAAAATCGGCTTAATAAAAATCGTTTTCACAGGAGGGGATAATTAAATCCTGCCTTCTGCCAGGAGTAAAATTTCTTTTTCTTCTTTTTCTGCGGCAGCCTCGATTTTACTGCCTTTGCCAATAATATCCTCTGCAAAAAGCTTATCATCCAAACCTGAAGCATTTATTTTTACATTCAGGTAGGCCCCTTTTATGCACGACCTAAGGGCCAGTGCTCCTACAGCGGCATCAGTTACCGAGTTTGGATTACCCTGTTCTACCATGTACCTTATCAGTTCAAATCCTCTGAACGCTGTCTCCATAACCTTAAAAGGAATCCTTGTTGCATATTTTGTTGCCTCCTCTATTTCGTCCTTCCTTGCTTTTATTTCTTTATCTGTCGACTTTGGCAGTGAGAATGCGTCCATTATCCTGGTAAAAGACCTGGTGTCCTCATCAACCAGGTAAAGCAGCTCCTCCTGAATAGCCTTGCCTTTCCCTGCCCAGTCAGAAAACTCCTCCCATCTCTCATCCCAGCCACGCTTATGTGATGAGAGATTAGCGACCATTGATCCCAGTGCAACGCCCAGGGAACCCATATATGCTGATACCGATCCGCCGCCGGGTGCAGGTGACTCAGATGCTGTTTCTTCCATAAAAGCCCTGAGATCAAGATCAACCAGTTGTTTACCCTTATTACGGGCGAGTACATACTCTATTATCTTTTCCTCGGGCTTAAAGGGAGTTATTTCATCAAGGCCCATCGATTTCACCGCTATCTTAATAAGTTCTTTATCAGATACCCCGACAGATCTTTTTTGCTTCAGCAGGTAATGCCGCCCCGCATCAAGTATTGCTTTAAGCGGTATCAGGCCCACAAGTTCGGAACCTGTAACCCTAACTCCCCTTTCCTGTGCTTTATTGCAAACTTCGTCAAAGGCAATATGGACAGGAGTAACAGATATATTTGTCAGGTTCATAGAGATCTGGGCAACACCATATTCCTCTATATACCAGCCAATGGCTTTAAGCTCCTTAAGTGATCCGGGTATCATTACAGGCTCACCCTTTTCATCTTTTACTATTTTCCCGGTAAGTGCATTTCCTTCCCTTTTTACTCTTCCCCTTTCCCTTACATCGAAGGCTATGGCATTGGCCCTGCGGGTTGAGCTTGTATTAAGGTTAACATTGTATGCCACAAGAAAATCCCTTGCTCCAATAGCTGTTGCTCCCGACCTTGCATTGAAAGAGGCCGGACCGAAATCGGGTTTCCATTCAGGATTTTCAAATTTACTCTTTAAACCTTCGTATTCACCTGACCTGCAATTTGCAAGGTTCCGGCGCTTTTCTTCAAAAGCAGCATTCTCATAGCAGAATACCGGAATTCCAAGTTCGTCGCCCACCCTTCGTGCCAGACGACGGGCATATTCCACGGTTTCTTCCATGCTTATCCCTGATACAGGTACCAGCGGGCAAACATCGGTAGCTCCCATGCGCGGATGCTCACCATGGTGCTTCGACATATCAATTAGTTCAGAAGCTTTCTTTATAGCGGCGAAAGCGGCCTCAATTACCTGTTCGGGTTCACCTGCCATGGTAACAACTGTCCTGTTGGTAGCTTTTCCGGGATCCACATCAAGCAGCATCACCCCTTCAACAGCCTCAATTGCATCTGTAATCTGTTTAATAAGACCCATGTCTCTCCCTTCGCTGAAGTTGGGTACACATTCGACTATTCTGTTCATTATAATTAATTTATTGAGTCGTTTAATAGTTAATTTCCATAACCTTCCCATTCAATATCACCGTATCTATTAAGTCGCTCCCATATGCGTATGGAAGAAATTCATACGAAGGAATTTCCTTTGTAATATATAAATTGGCCACTTTGCCCTTTGCAATAGATCCATGTGTGTCTGAGATACCCATGGCATATGCTCCGTTTATAGTTGTAGCATTAATTACTTCCCCGGGCAGCATCCGTAGTTTTATTATTCCCAGCGACATAATTAGCTTCATATTTCCTGATGGTGAGGAACCCGGGTTATAATCAGATGCCAGTGCTACCGCTAATCCTGCATCTATCATTTTTCGTACAGGAGGATCTATCATACCCAGAAATAGTGCAGCACCGGGCAGCAGGGTAGGCATGGTATTACTGCCTTTCAGAGCTTCTATCTCGCTGTCGCCGGTATATTCAAGATGATCAACCGAAAGAGCGTCATACTTTACCCCAACCTGGATACCGCCTGAATAATCAAGCTCATTGGCATGTATCTTAGGTATCATCCCATACTTTATCCCGGCCATCAATATCCTTTCTGTCTCGTCGGGAGTAAAGAAGCCCCTGTCACAGAAAACATCTATATAATCGGCAAGATCTTCAGCGGCTACGGCAGGAATCATCTCATTTATTACCAGGTCTACGTACTTAGACTGGTGGTTACGGAACTCAGCCGGAACAGAATGTGCGCCCAGGAAGGTTGATTTAACCTCAATGGGTGAAGATTCCCGGATCCTTCTTATAACCCTGAGCATCTTCAGTTCAGCCTCTGTGTTTAGTCCGTATCCACTCTTTATCTCAACTGCACCGGTGCCCATTCGGATTATCTCCTTAACCCTTACCATTGACTGTTCGTACAGGGATTCTTCAGAAGTCTCCTGCAATAATTTTGCTGAATTAAGGATTCCTCCTCCCCTCCTGGCAATTTCCTCGTACGACAGTCCCCTGATCTTGTCGATATATTCCATCTCCCTGCTGCCGGAATAGACAAGGTGAGTGTGAGAATCGCAGAATGATGGCAGAACAAATTTCCCCTTTGCATCAATTTTGTGCACAGCGGGCAGGTCAGGAATTGTACTCATTTCGCCAAAGGAATCTATAAAGCCGTCTTTGATAAGGATCCATGCATCCTGCAGAACATTAAGATCTGCCATTTTTGCACCTTCAACCTTTAAAACAGGCTTATTCTCAACCTGTATAAGTCCCTTAATATTAACAATCAACAACTCCATTGTCACTACAAATTAAAGAATATCTAAGGTAGTAATTATTTTTTCTTATTTTTGGTCAATACTAACCTTCGAATCGCAAAAAATGAAAAAAATCCTCACTCTCCTTTTTGCTGCTCTGATTTTTACATCAGCTTTTTCCCAGGAAGACAATGTAAAGACCGGGTGGAACTTCGGTGCATTACCAGCAATAACCTACAGTACAGACCTGGGCTTTCAGTACGGTGTTGTTGTAAACCTCTTTGATTACGGAGACGGGACAAAATACCCTTCATATGATCAGATGTTTTATTTTGAGGTATCAAGGTACACCAAAGGCAGCAGTACATACCGTATAATGTACGATTCCGAAACACTTATCCCGGGAATCTCGATTACATCCGACCTTGCCTATTTAACTGATATGGCCTTTGATTTCTATGGTTTTAACGGCTACGATGCAGTTTATAACAGTGCGTGGACTGATGATGAAAACGAAGCAGATTATAAGACCCGCATGTTCTATAAGACCGACAGGAAACTGTTCAGATTTAAAAATGATCTGAAAGGCAGGCTTGGCGGTGGTAATTTCCAGTGGAATGCCGGCCTGGAGTTAAAGAACTTCAGTATTGGAAGTGTTGATGTTGAAAGGCTTAATAAGGGCAAAGACGAAAATTTGCTTCCTGAAGACGAAGAAGGACTTTACGACAAGTACTACAGGTGGGGCCTGCTAAGCGATGATGAGGCTGATGGAGGCTTTATCACTACCCTTAAGGCAGGACTCTCATATGATAGCCGCGATTTTAAAGCTAATGCTATGAAAGGTATCTGGTTTGAGACTGGTATTGAAGCATCACCATCATTCCTGAGTGAGGCAGGTTTCTCCAAGTTCTATGCTATCTGGCGCCAGTACTTCACTATTGTACCTGAAGACCTGTCATTTGCGTATCGTCTTGGCTATCAAAGCACTATAAGCGGTAAAGTTCCATTCTACTACCAGAACCAGATAATTACATCAGTGCTTGCAGGTACTACTTCGGAAGGACTAGGCGGAAGTAAAAACGTACGTGGTGTGCAACGTAACAGGATTATCGGCGACGGGCTTTTATATGGAAACGCTGAATTCAGGTGGAAAGCTTTCAGGTTTAACCTTATAAATCAGAACTTCTATATAGGTTTTGTTGCATTCAGTGATTTCGGAATGGTTACGAGCAAGGTTGAGCTGGATGACCCGGTACTTGATCTGGCCGATCTGGATGCAGACTATTCAGAATCAGACTACTTTATGAGCGATAATGAATCGATGCATATTAGTGCAGGAGCCGGGCTGAGGATAGTAATGAACGAAAACTTTATTATTTCTGCCGACTTCGGAAAAGCCTTTAATGAACAGGACGGTAATTCAGGATTTTATATCGGGCTGAATTATTTATTCTAGAATACTGGCAGATGCAAAACAAGTGACACCATATCTACGGGCTCCCCTACCCCAGTATCTGCCCGATAAAGATGCCGATATAATTACCGATTGCATAACCAATAATACCAACGGTTAAGCCCGTTATTATTATCTCCTTGTTCTTAAGGGCACCGGCTACCACAGGAACAAAGGGAGGTGAGTAAACCAGTGCAGTTGTGGTAATAAGGAAATCATCCACATTCACCTTGAAAATAGCCGCAAGTATAAGATGCAATATCAGACTGCCGAATACAACAAAAGCTACCATCATTGTAACATTCAGGTATTCAGCACTCAGCATCTTTGTAAGATCAGCCATTGAAGCTACTACAAGAGAAAATATTAAGATAAGGTACATGCCCATCTGGAATGTGCCTTTAAGCCTGTTTACACGCGGTATAAGAGAAGCACCAATTCCCAGGGTTGTAATGCCCAGGATAACTATCATCATCAGGAATGATGATGGGAAAAGCATGGCTACTCCTCCGGATATTCCAAATATCAGGATAGTAAGACCCACAGAAGCAAGAATATTCAGAAGTGGTCTTTCGCCCTTCAGTATCAGGCTGTAGTCTTCCATACTTTTTGCTTCCTCAATAAGTGCATCGTTACTTCCACCGTTCACCTTAAACCTGAACTTTGGAAGGAACAATGAAAATACTTTCGGCCCGAGTGTAATAAAGAAGATAATTGTTATTGCACCTATAACAAGGTCGCTTGTATGGGTCATAATAAAAAGGTTACTATCGACCCCCAGTGCTGTTTTAATTGCAGCCACATTGGGAGTGCCTCCGGTATATATACCTATAAGCATACCGGCCACCTTGCCGCTATCAGGAATCTTATCCCTGAAAATAAAATATGATGCAAAAACAATTATCACCACAGAAATAAGGGCGAGTGTCATAGATAAGAATCCCACTCCGGCATATTTAAGCCATCTGCGTATATTTAACGAAAACAATAGCAGGGGCAGTGCAAGTGGTATTACTATTGTTGTAATAAGGTCCTGGGTAGTGGCAATGCGATTCGAAAAAAGATCATCATCGCTTATTTTACCCTGTTCATACAAGAGCTCAATCTCGGCAGAGGGAATATAATTCCTTCCTTCTTTCAATATTAAATAGTCGCTGCTTCCCAGTGAAAGTATACCTGTATTACCAAGTATCAATCCAAAAGCATAGGCAATAACTATAGAACCAAGCCGGGCAAAAAGACTCCACTTTTTACAAAGCCATATTATAACCAGCGGGAAGAATAAATAAAACAGGATAAGAATTACAATCTTTACCATAGCTGAGTGATTGGTTAACTAACCAAATATAAAACAAAACGACTTTCACGGAAGGAAAGTCGCTGAAAAATAAGTATTTATACTTATAAAGTCAGAGGTACCACTGCGCTTAAACCTGTAAGCAGAAGTACCTTGTCCTAATCGCAGGGCTCGAAGCTTTTATTATACTGTTCTATTGCCTGGTTACTCATACCCATACTTGAGAAGCCTCCGTCATGAAACAGGTTCTGCATCGTTACTTTTCGTGTAAGATCGGAGAAAAGCAGGCATACATAATTACCTGCCTCTTCAGCTGTTGCATTACCCAGTGGTGACATTCTTTCAGAGAAATCCAGGAGGGTGTCTATACCTTTCACCCCGCTGCCTGCCGTAGTTGGCGTTGGTGACTGTGATACAGTATTTATTCTTACCTTTTTATCTCTGCCGTATACATAACCAAAACTCCGGGCTATAGATTCGAGCAGGGCCTTGGCATCTCCCATATCGTTATAACCTGCAAGGGTACGTTGTGCTGCAACATAGGTAAGTGCTACCACAGATCCCCACTCATTTATGGCATCCATATGGTAGGCTACCTGCAATATACGGTGGAAACTTAAGGCAGATATTTCGAGAGTTTTGCTGAAGTTGGGGTAATTCATGTCTGTATATGGAATTCCCTTTCTTACATTCGGAGACATGCCTATTGAGTGAAGAACAAAATCCACCTTAGCACCAAAATGTTCCATCGATTTCTCAAAAATCATTTTAATATCATCCTGGTTTGTTGCGTCGCCGGCAATAACAAGGCTCTTTGTTTTTTTGGCCAGCTCATCAATTGTACCCATTCTCAGGGCCATTGCTGTATTTGTGAGGGTAAACTCCGCCCCCTGCTCAAAAGCTTTCTCCGCTACCTTCCAGGCAATGGATTTATCATTAAGGGCACCAAAGATAATCCCCTTCTTACCTTTTAACAGATCTTTAACCATGATTGATTGTTTTTATTTTCAGTATTTAAGTTTCAGATGGCTAAGCACCATTTATAAGCTCCCTTGCATTCTGTAATGAGGCATCAGTTATTTCATTTCCACTCAGGAGTCTTGCAATCTCGTTTAGCCTTTGTTTCTTATCTAACAACTTAATATGGGTAATGGTTGAATCACCTGACTCTTCTTTATAGACATGATAGTGCATATTACCATGGGCTGCCACCTGCGGCAGGTGAGTAATATTTATTACCTGCATTTTTGCCCCCATAGCTGCAAGTATCTCTCCTACCTTTGTGGCAACTTCACCACTCACTCCTGAGTCAATTTCGTCAAAAAATATTGTTGGCAGCTTACTGTTATCTGTAAGTAAAGATTTCAGGCTAAGCATCACCCTCGACAGTTCTCCGCCTGATGCAACCCTGTTAAGGTTTTCGGGAGCTACCTGTTTATTTGCGCTGAACAGGAAATCAACATAATCCAGACCGCTTGAGCTGAAGTCGTTAAGTGTCTTTATTGAAACCGCAAACCGACCATTTGGCATACCCAGGGACTTCAGGAGCTCGCCCATTCTTGATTCCAGGGTTTCAGAGACTCTTTTCCTGTTTTCTGAAATTTCCCTGGCGCCGGCAGCAAGTTGTTTCTTCAGGTCGTGAATTCTCTCATCCATGGCTTCCAGCTTATCGTCACTCAGGATTATTTCATTCACTTTCTGCCGCAGGCTCTCTCTTATACTGATAAGATCTGATACAGATTCCACCCTGTGCCGCTGCATCAGGCCAAATATCGTATCCAGCCTGGAATTAAGGTATTCCAGCCGGCCGGGATCAGACTCTATTAATCCATGTTTTCTTTCAACCTCGTTTGCAAGGTCATTTAGCTCGATTACCGAACTCTGAAGACGCTCTATATATTCAGAACTTTCGGGAAGGAATTCAGTAATCCTTTCTATTCTCTTCTTTACCTCGTTAAGCCTTAGAATAACAGAATCCTCATCTCCAGAGATAATTGCGCTCAGAGCAGCAAGCGCTTCCCTTACCTCACTTGCATTCAGAAGAAGATTTCTTTCCTTCTCTGCTTCAGCTTCCTCTCCTGCCTGCAATTTCACCTCATCAAGTTTCATTAACTGGTGATTATAATACTCCAGTTCTTCTTTATCCCTGTCCATTCTTAGTTTTAACTCCAGGTATTCATTCTCAAGCTTCCTGAACTCATGGTAAACACCTGAATATGCAGACAAAAGACCATTATGCCCGGCGAATGAGTCCAGAACCGCCAGTTGAAACTGCTTCTTACCCAGCATAAGTGTCTGGTGCTGCGAATGGATATCGAGCATCCATGTCCCAAGCTCCTTCATAAGATCAAGGGTAACTGGAGTATCATTGATAAAAGCTCTTGAGCGCCCGGTATTTGATATCTCTCTTCGCATCAGGCATATAGCGGAAAAGTCAAGATCATTTTGCTCAAAGAAATCGATATAGGCTTCACCTTCAATACTGAAGACACCTTCAACCACGCATTTGCTTTTTCTGTCAAGAAGTACGCCGGTATCGGCCCTCTGTCCGAGTACCAGGCCCAGGGCGCCCAGCAGGATTGATTTGCCGGCTCCTGTTTCACCCGTAATTATTGTCAGGCCGCGATCAAAATCGAGTTCCATCTCCTTTATCAGGGCGTAGTTCTTTACGTAAAGTTTCTTCAGCATAGGGCAGGCTTACCTGTTTTGCATTATCTTTTCATACTTTGACTTGTTTGCCGGGTCTATTTCGGTCAGAATCTCCACAACCCTGCTCCTCTCTTCCGGAAATGCCTCGCTAAAGATATTAATAATCTCTTCAGATTTTGCTTCCAGCACAATCATCAGGTAGTACATAAAAGGATCAGGCCTTCTGCGATATACCTCCTGAAGTGTTCTGAGTGCTTCTACTATTCCGGCCCTTGCCTCCGGAGTTCTCGACTCCAGAACGTCCATTCCCTTTATATGGTAATCATAAACAAACTGCCTTACGTTTGAATATTCCCTGTCAAGGATATTCTTTACCAGCCAGTACCTGTTCCTGTTTCTTGAGCCATCGTAGGGCTTCCAGCCAGGAACCGGTGCATTCTGGGCATTATTGACAATTCTTTCAGACATCTCAAAAAATTCTGTTCCTCCCAGCGGGGAGAAAGAGTCGTAATCAAAGCCGATAATAAGGTAGGCATAATATGCCAGTACGGATACAAGGTTCGATCTGTGTACCTGCGCATCGAATTCAAGTGGCTCAAACTGTACGTAGCGAAACTGGAAATTATTATCCACGAAGTTAAGCATTGTGGTATTATAGGTGGTGTTGTATACCGGACGCCTGGCCTGTATCTGCAAGGTTCCCCTGAATTCATCTGCTGACAGCTGCTCGGTAAGGTTAATCAGTATATTGCAGTCAATACGTTCACTGTAGCTGTATACATGGTTGGTCCAACCCGTGTTATTCATAAACTCATACAGCGCCTTCTGCATTTCCTGGAAGACTTCCCTGTTTGATCCCTGGATTCTCTGGGCCGATACCTGTACACTGCAATTAAGTTCCTGGGCTGCCACCCTGAAGGCTCCTGCTGTGATTATTGTTAATAGAAGAATGTAGTTTTTTAGCCTCATACTCATTGCTGTACACACTATAGCAAAGACTCTGTTTTATTTAAAATATCCTTTGCTACTTCTGCTTTTGATTTTAACTCAAATTTATCAATATTATTGCTTCGGTCAATAATAGTAACCTTATTTGTATCAACACCAAAGCCGGCACCCTGATCCCTCAGGGTATTAAGTACAATTAAATCAAGGTTTTTGCTGAACAATTTTGCATTTGCATTATCGATTTCATTTTCTGTTTCGAGTGCAAAGCCAATAAGTATCTGGGCAGGTTTTTTCATATTACCCAGGCTCGATGCTATATCTTCGGTTGCAGTAAGTTCAATGGTAAGCTTATCTTTCGCTTTCTTTATTTTTTGCTCTGCAGGCTTAAGCGGGGTAAAATCAGCAACAGCTGCAGACAGAATCCCTATGTCGGCAGCACCAAAGTTTTCCCTGCATGCATCAGCCATCTCAGAGGCAGAAACAACCTTTATTATTTTAACAGATTTATTTTTCGGAAAAACAGACACAGGTCCAAGCACAAGGGTTACATCAGCTCCACGGTCGGCTGCCTCATCAGCAATGCTAATCCCCATTTTGCCGCTTGAATAGTTGCCAACAAACCTTACAGGATCGATACTTTCATATGTAGGTCCGGCGTTGACCAGTATCTTCTTACCCTTTAGAACCGAGGTTTTTTTTTTTGAGAAGTAGTCCTTAAGGTATTTTACGATATTCTCAGGCTCGGCCATCCTTCCTTTTCCTTCCAGTCCGCTTGCCAGTTCGCCGCTTTCAGCATCAATAATATGCACACCCCTGCCCTCAAGGGTTTTAATATTCTGCTGCGTGGCAGGATGCTTAAACATATCAAGATCCATTGAAGGTGCTGCAAATACAGGTGAGCGGGCAGACAGATAAGTTGTAAGCAGGAGGTTATCTGCTATTCCGCCTGCCATCCTGGCCATTGTGTTCGCGGTAGCAGGGGCAATTAACAGGGCATCGGCCCATAAACCCAGGTCAACATGACTGTTCCAGCTTCCGTTTTCAGGGTCAAAGAAATCTACAAGTATAGGGTTCCTGGATAGTGTGGCAAGAGTTAAAGGTGTAATAAACTCTTTTGCAAGGGGTGTCATTATTACTTTGACCTCGGCACCTTCTTTAACAAGCAGGCGTACAATTATCGCTGACTTATAAGCAGCAATGCCTCCGCTTATTCCAAGAATTATTTTTTTTCCTTTAAGCATACGAGCTATTCGCTCTCACCAGGCTCTTCCGTTTCCTCGGGACGCCGGTAATAGATATTATCCTCCTCATACTCCTGCAGAGCAATCAGGGAAGGCTTTGGCAGCCTCTCGTAAAACCTTGATATCTCAATCTGCTCCCTGTTTTCAAACACTTCCTCAAGGTTATCGGTATAGGATGCAAATTCCTCCAGTTTGGAATTCAGTTCCTGCTTCATTTCAACACTTATCTGGTTTGCCCTTCTTGCGCAAACAATAACTGTTTCATAGATATTAGCATCCCCTTTTACCAGGTCCTGACGATCCCGTGTAACTGTCGTCGTGGGTGCGTTTGTTTTTCTATAATCCATCTTATATCAAATAATTATCAATCTAATTAGTAATTTCAACATTCAGGTAAGCTGCTGTAGCCCTGTGTATACGATCAACCTCCTTCTCAAACTGAGTATCAGGAAATTCTTCAATATATGAATAATACTCATCCAGGGTATCCTGGTACCTCTCCCTTTTCTTCTCAGGCACTGAACGTTGGGCAAACTGGTATGTTGATTCCAGCTTCAGGAATAACAGTTCTTCCCTGAATTTTGTTTCAGGATATTCTTTTATACTATTCTGAAGGGCCACTATTGCTGCCCTGTAGCGCTTCATATCAAAATACAATTTGGCACTCAGGTATGATTTCTCAACAAGTTTATCTTCACATGATGCTATAATACTATTAGCCTCATCTATCTTCTCACTTGCAGGAAAACGACGCTTAAAATATTCAAATCCTTCTATGGCAGCCAGTGTATACGACTGATCCAGTTCAGGTCGGGGGGCCATCAGGTAATCACAATATGCAGTCATAAAAGCAGCTTCCTCGGCATGTTCATTATAAGGATAACCCTCATAGAAGTTTTTATAGGCAGCACCTGCAGCCATATAATCACGAACATTATAGTAACACTGGGCACTTACCCATGTAAGTTCCTCAGCCTCGCCGGTTGCCCGGTATCTTGGCAGTACCTGCGTAAGGAGCTCAGTAGCACGAATATATCTCCCTTCCTCAAAGTATTCAAGAGCCTTGGCCCTTTTCAATTCATAATCGGTACTCTTAAGTATCTTCTCATATTCGCCACAGGAAGCAGCTAACAATGCAATAATCAGCGATATATATAGTCCAAATCTCATATCAAAAAATGTTGGGCAAAATTAGTCAAATATTTCTTATTAACGTGATGATTAACGAACAAATTCCAGATTTATTTTTTCTGACTCTAAGTGTTTAGAGCAGAATAAGTATAAATAGGTATAAATAGGTATTTGCTTTAATCTTCATATAGCTAATTTTGTGCCAGCTTTAACTAAAAACACCAATCAAGTGGACCTATTTGAAAAGATAAGGACTAACCGGGGAGAACTCGGTAAGTACCAGCATGCAGGAGACGGATATTTTTTCTTCCCGAAACTGGAAGGGGAAATACACCCGAGAATGAAATTCCAGGGCAAGGAAGTACTGACCTGGAGCCTTAATAATTATCTCGGACTGGCCAACGACCCCGAGATAAAAAAGATCGACAGCGAAGCAGCTGCAAAGTATGGAATGGCCTACCCTATGGGAGCCAGGATGATGTCAGGGCAAACAACAATGCACGAAAAATTTGAAAGTATGGCAGCTGAGTTTGTAAAAAAAGAAGCTGCATACCTTCTAAACTATGGCTACCAGGGCATGGTATCGATAATTGATGCTCTTGTTGACAGGCACGATGTTATTGTTTACGACTCTGAATCACATGCATGTATAATGGACGGCCTGCGCCTGCACATGGGCAAAAGGTTTGTATTCCCTCATAATGATATTGAAAACTGCGAAAAACAACTCTGCCGGGCTCAAAAACTCACAGAGAAAAGTGGTGGCGGAATACTTGTTATTACGGAGGGAGTATTTGGTATGGCCGGAGACCTCGGTCATATACATGAAATAGTTAAGCTAAAAGAAAGATTTAAGTTCAGGCTGCTTGTTGATGATGCACACGGATTTGGAACCATGGGTGCAACAGGTGCTGGAACAGGAGAACATTACGGAGTACAGGATGAGATTGATGTTTACTTTGCAACCTTTGCCAAGTCAATGGCTGGTATAGGTGGTTTTGTGGCAAGCACCCGGGATGTTATCGATTACCTCAGGTTTAATTTAAGATCGCAGATTTATGCCAAGTCACTTCCCATGGCAATGACAATAGGTGCCATAAAAAGGCTGGAATTACTAAGGGATAATCCTGAATACAAGGAAAAACTTTGGACAATAGTAGATGCACTGCAAAGCGGACTCAGGGAAGCGGGACTCAATCTTGGAAATACTGAATCGCCGGTTACACCCGTATTCCTTAAAGGTGGTGTAACAGAAGCAACACAGGTAACATATGACCTGAGAGCAAATTACAATATTTTCTGCTCAATAGTAATATACCCTGTGGTGCCACGTGATGTTATTATGCTCAGACTTATACCCACTGCCATGCATACCCTTGAGGATGTGGATTACACGGTAAAAGCTTTTAAGGAAATAAAACATAAACTGGATAACGAACTCTATCCGAAAGAACTGGTGGATTATACAAAATAGTACAAATCACCTT